>QHTB01000137.1 GCA_003220615.1 Candidatus Rokuibacteriota bacterium | reverse complement strand
GTGCGCGAGGTGTGCGCGTTGTCGAAGTCGTGCTCGACGCCGACGTCGTCTGATAGACGGATGCGATCGGCGATGGCGCAGCCGGCGAGCACGACGGACAGGAGGTAGAGCGCTAGCCTCGAGCGTTCACCGCGGCCCGGCTGCCTGCTGAAGCCGACCGGTCTTGACCTGGCCGCGCAGCGCCAGCACCGCCGCCGTGTGGAGCTGTGTCGCCCGCGACTCCGAGATGTCCATGACCATCGCGATCGCGCGGAAGTTCAGTTCCTCGACGTAGTGCAGATGAAGCACGAGTTGGTGGGCCGGCGGCAGCGCCCCCACCAGCGCGGCCAGCCGGCCCACGCTGTCCTTGTCCATGAGCGACGCGAGCGGGTCCTTGGTCGCAGGATCGGGGATCCAGGCGCGCGTCACGGGTTCACCGTCGTCGTCGCCCTCGCTCTCCACCCACTCGAGCGAGAGCGTCATCGCCGCCCTGGCCCGGCTCAGCAGCTCGTGATAGTTGTCGATCGAGATGCCGAGTCGCTCGGCCGCCTCGCTGTCCGAGGGCGGACGCGACATCTCCTGTTCGAGGTCGGTGAGGGTCCGTTCCATCTCGCGCAGCTTGCGGCGCGTCACCCGGCCGACGGGATCGATCTCGCGCACGAAGTCCACCATCGAGCCGCGGATGCGCGTGAGCGCATACACGCTGAAATCGGTGCCGTGCCTGGGATCGAACGTGTCGAGCGCGCCCAGGAAGCCGACGACGCCCGTCGAGACGAGGTCGTCGAACTCGACGCTCGGCGGCAGCGTGCGGCCGAGCCGCCCGGCCATGTAGCGCACGAGATGGATGTAACGCTGCATGAGCGTTTCGCGCGCCTCCGGCGAGCCGGTGGCGCGGTACTCTTTCCACGCGGCCTCGACGGCCTCGGGGCGAACCGCCTTCCCGGCGGACTGAAACGGCCAGCGGGATGCTTTGCGTGGGCAGGAGCTCTTCGACAGCAGGTCGGCGAAGTTCCCCTTGCCGATCACATCGACCGCTTCCTGATTCGTCCGGTGGCCGGCGGCCCCGGTGGAAAGAGCTCGCAACATGCTCGGGTCTCCTCAGATAGTGGGCGTGCCGATCGTGGTGACGTCGGCGACGTTGAGGGTGACGGAGCCGACCCGCACGAGAGGCTGGTCGTCCGTTGGATCGGACGTGTCGCTCTCTGATTGAGACGTCTCTGCGCCGACACAAATGGTGAGAAGGAGCAGTGTCAGGAAGTCCGCGCTGACCTGCGCAGCCTCGGGCGACGCTCCCGAGCTCGCCATTCCGCCGACAAGGGCGCTATTCACGCCTTGCCCAGGACCGGCTGCATCTTCAAGCGGTTCTCCCCTGGGAGACGTGGTTCTCGGCGTTGCGAGCGAGTGCGCAAGGTCTCGCGCGCGATCCCCAGGAGCTGAGCGGCCCGGGTCTTGTTGCCCCCAGCGAGCACGATGACGTGATCGATGTACGCGTCCTCGATCTCCTTGAGCGGCCGAGGGTTGCCGATCGGCATCCAGGCGGGGGCCGGCCCGGGGGTGGCCAGGGCGAGGTGCTCGCCACGCGCGGAGCCGCCGGTAAGACCTTCGGCGATTCGTGCGATCGTCTCCTGGAGCTCGCGCACGTTGCCCGGCCAGCCGTGGCCGAGCAGGCGGTGCTCGGCGTCCGGCGTGAAGCCGAGGAACTGACGCCCGTGGAGCGCGCCCGCCTCGGCGAGGAAGTGGCGGGCCAGCGGCAGGATGTCGCCGGTGCGCTCGCCGAGTGGCGGCACTGAGACGCTGGCTCGGTCCAGCCAGGCGACGAGCGGACCCTCGGCGGCTGCCCGCGTGGTGAGGCCGACGACGAGCGGAGCGGCGGCGTGGTGCCTCTCCAGCCAGTCGAGCAGCGCGGCCTGCAGATCGAGCGCGAGACGCTCGACGTCGTCCAGGATCAGCGTGCCCCCGGCCGCCGCCGTCAGCAGGCCGCCGTTGCCGTCGGTGCCAAAGAGGGCGACGGCGGGCGCGAAGGCCCGGCCGCAGTCGAGGAGCAGGCAAGGCGCGTGGTGCCGGTGGCTGCCCGCGTGCAGCGCGCCGGCGAGCCAGGTCTTGCCGACTCCCGCATCGCCGACGATCAGCACGCCGGCGGCGCGCGTGCGAGCGAGCCGGCTCAGCGTCTCCCGCACGCGGGCCGTCTCGGCGCTCGCGCCCACGATCGGCAGCTCGGCCGGCCGCACCGGCGCTTTCACGACGGGACGGCGGGCGAGGGCGGCACGACAGGCCGAGAGCAGCAAGTCGGGGTCGAGCGGCTTGCTCAGGTAGTCGTGGGCGCCCCGCCGCATCGCTTCCACGATGCTGCGCAGCTCCACGCAGGCGGCCACGACGAGCGCCGGTAGCGTCGGCCACGAGGCCCGGAGCTGGCCGAGCAGCTCGATGCCGTCGCCGTCGGGCAGAACGAGAGCGACGATGGCGAGGGCCGGCTCCTCGTCAGCGGCGACGCGGAGCGCTTCAGTGGTGGAGCAGGCCTGGACGACGGCGTAGCCGGCGCGGCCGAGCGTGTCGCTCAGCATGCGCCGCACGACGGCGTCGTCGTCGACGACGAGAATTCGCGGGCTCTGGGATTCGCTGGTTCGCATGTGTTCGCCTCGCGTCGCACTTTACCGACGCGCGTCGAACGCCTGATGCTCGATTCCGGTCCCGATACGCGGACTCACGCCGTTTCGTGACACTTCGCGCCGCCAGCCGCTGATGCGAGCGCATCACTCGCAGTGCAAACAGCTCATCGATGACTCACTCGGCGCGCGCGTCACCGCGTTGACGTTCCGATACCAGGACGACCCGGCCTGGTGCGTTTGGGCTACGTCGCAACGGGTCCCGCGATCTAGATGAACGGTGGGTTGAGCTCGACCACAGCTGACGCTCCGAACGTTGGGGGCATGCGGGGCCCCATCGTGGCCGCGATATCCGATTACCCTTACACTGCAGTCATGGCATCGATCAGGATCCTGATCGCCGTCCTGGCCGCGGTGCTCGTTCCGGCTGCGGCGTTCGGGGGCAACCAGCCCGTTCGTACTCCGCGTGACTCTGCGCTCGTCGTCAACGGCGTCGTCCGGCCGATGACGGGTGGCACGGGAGCAGCCGCGCCGCAGCCTCGCGCGCCGGCGGTGAGCGGTGCCAGCACTTGCCCGTCGCGCGCCTTCCCCGATCCCGGCTATCGGCCGATGTGGGTTCCGGGCGAGTGGTGCGCGACGGGCCTCGAGTCGGTCTGGATTCCCGGCCGAAGACGCCTTCGGCGAAGAGGTCGGCGCCCTTGACCGTGTGATGGAAATCTTCGTATCGGAAGAGCGGGCCGTCGACGGCCTCCCGGTAGCGGAACAGCGACAGCAGATTGATCACCGGGAAGTCGTTCCGCGCGCCCAGGGATTCCAGGATTTTGAACGGGCGCTCCGACGCGAAGAGGTGCGCGCCGATCCCTGCTCCCTGGCGCCCGGCCGGCGAGGCTGTCGCGCTCACCTGATGGGGATGGGGATAGGTGACCAGGACGAAGCGCGCGCCGAGGCTGTGCGCCAGATCGCTGATCCCGCGGATGTACCGGCCGGTGAGCGCCCACGCTCGGCGGATCTGCTCAGTGTCGATCTCTCGTGTGATCGCAAAAGGATCGTAGCGGAGGTCGCCGACCAGGCCACTCTCTTCCAGACCGACGAGATCGAGCTGCCGCTGGCCGAAGAGCCACGTGCCGAGCGATGACCGGCGCCATCGCTGGTAGACGGCGAGCCGCGAGAGCCGGTCGTCCAGCCCGTGCAGCGCCGGCGGCAGGAGCGGCGGCAGGACTTGAGCCCACTCGAGTCGCCGGTTGGCCCGCACGGCGACGGGCAGGCCCTCGGCATCGAGCGACGCGATCTCGGTTCTGATCATGTCCTCCTGGACGTCCGTCATGTCGAAGTTCACGACGACGAGATCTGGCCTGAGGGGCGCGACCACGTGCTTGAGGTGAAGGTAGTAGAGGATCGGCGAGTAGCTCGACACGCCCGCGTTGATGACCTCGATTCCCGGGCCGCACGAGTTCTCCCGCAGGCGCGCTTCCAGGCGCTTGGGCATGGTCTCCGCGTCGTCGAGGCCGCTGCCTTCGGTGAACGAATCACCGAGAACGGCGATCCGGAAGACGCCGGCCGGCTTCGGGACGGCGAACTCGCGATCACGGAGCCCCCGGGAATTCGTGGTGAAGCGCGCACCCCGGATCATCCCACTGAAGTTCGGACGCAGGCGATGGTGAAGCAACACGCGATCCTCGACGAACTGATTGCGCACGGTGTCCCGGCTCGCTTCCTGGAGCCGAAGCGCGACTTCGATCAGGACGAGCCCCACCGCACAGCCGAACCCGACCAGCAGGACGAGCGCGAGCCGCCGGCCTCGCGAAGACTTCAGGACGTCACCGGAGCGTCCGACACCCGCCCGCGATGGGTCCGCAGCGCATAGAGGGCCGGCAGCACGAGCAGGGTGAGGGCGGTGGACGAGATCAAGCCGCCGATGACCACCCGGGCCAGCGGGCGCTGGATCTCAGCGCCGATCCCCTGGGAGAGCGCGGCCGGCAAGAAGCCGATGACGGCCACGATCGCCGAGACGACGATCGGCCGGAAGCGGATCTCACACGCCCGGATGACGGCGTCGTGGATGGACAGCCCCTCCTCGGTCCGCGCCTGGCGGATCGACGAGACCAGGACGACGCCGTTGAGCACGCTCACGCCGAAGACCGCGATGTAGCCGACGGCGGCCGAGATGTTGAAGTTCGAGCGCCAGAGAAAGAGCGCGAGCGTGCCCCCGATGATCGCGAACGGCAGGTTCAGCATGATGAGCAGCGCGTCGCCGACGGACTGGAACGTGCCGAAGAGCAGGATGAAGATGATGAAGATCACGAGCGGGACGATAACATAGAGCCGAGCGAGCGCCCGCTGCTGGTCCTCGAAGCGTCCGCTCCAGACCATCTGGTACCCTTCGGGTAATTTCACCGCCGCGTTCACCTTCGCCATCGCCTCCGCGACCAGGCTCCCCATGTCGCGATCGCGGATGTTCCACTTGATCCCGACGCGCCGCAGATTGCCCTCGCGCAGGATCTGAGCGAGGCCCTCCGTCTTGATGATCTCGGCGAGCTGGGTGAGCGGAATGCGCTCGCCGCTGGGCGCGCTCACGGTGAGGGCCTTGAGACTCGAAAGCGGATCCCCGTCGTGGGCGAGCTTCACCACGACGCCGAAGCGGCGCTCGCCCTCGAAGATCTCCGTGACGTTCCGGCCTTTGGTGGCCGCCTCGATCGCGTCCTGGACGTCCTGGACGTTGATGCCGTGGCGGGCGGTGGCCTTGCGATCGATCACGATCTGGAGCTGGGGCTGTCCGACCAGGTGATCGTAGTCGAGGTCGGCGACGCCTCGCACATTGGTCAAGACGTTGGCGATCTCGCGGGCCTTGGCCTCGAGCACGAAGACGTCGGGTCCATAGAGCTTGATGGCCAACTCGCCCTTCACGCCGGCCAGCGCCTCGTCGACGTTGTCCTTGATGGGCTGGGAGAAGTTGGTCGTGATCCCCCTCAGATCGGCGAGCGACCCGGCCATCGCGTCGATGAGCGGCCCCTTGTCGTGGAAGCGCCACTCACCCCGCGGCCGCAGTCCGATGTAGAACTCGCAGGTGTCGGGGCCATTGGGATCGGTGCCGTCATCGGGCGCGCCGAGCTGGGAGACCACCACGCGGACCTCCGGAAAGCTCGAGAGCCGCTCGCGGATGCGATGGACGTAGGGCTGGGCGCCCTCGAGCGAGATGCCGACCGGAAACTTCACGCGTAGCCACAGGTCGCCCTCGTCCAGCTCGGGCAGGAATTCCTTGCCGAGCAGCACGAACACGACGAGGGCGAGCGCGAACAGGCCGCCGGCCCCGAGCAGCGGAACGACGGGATGCCGGACGCACAGCGGGCTCTCACGCTCGCGCGGCGGCCGGCGGAACAGGAAGGTGGACAACACGGGGATCAGCGTGAGCGTGAGCAGGAGCGCCCCCACGACGGCCACCGAGATCGTCACCGCCATCGGCCGGAAGAGCTTGCCCTCGATCCGCTGGAAGGTGAGGATCGGCACGTACACGGTCATGATGATGACGACGGCGAACGTCAGCGGGCGCGCGACCTCGAGCGCCGCGTGCTGGACCTCGCGCACGACGCGGTGGCCCGTCGGCCGCCGCTCGGACAGGTGACGGAGGATGTTCTCGGCCATGATGACGGCCCCGTCGACGATGATCCCGAAGTCGATGGCTCCCAGCGAAAGCAGGTTGGCCGGGATCCCGCGGAGATCCATGAAGATGAACGCGAACAGGAGCGACAGCGGGATCGTGAGGGCGACGATGAAGGCCGCGCGCAAGTCGTAGAGGAAGAGCGAGAGCAGCACGACGACGAGCGCGGCGCCTTCGACGAGGTTGCGCAGCACGGTGGTGACGGTGGTCTTTACCAGACGGTCACGACTGTAATAGTCGTAGAGCTCGACGCCGGCGGGCAGCATGCGCTTTACCTCGACCAGCTTCTTCTTCACGCCTTCGATCACCGCGTCGGGGTTCTCGCCCTTGCGCATGAGGACGATGCCCTGCACGAGATCGTCCTCGTGGTCACGGCCGAGGACACCGAAGCGGATGGCGTGACCGATTCCCACCTCGCCGATGTCGCGGATGCGGATCGGCGTGCCCTTCTGGGCGGCCACCACCACGTCGGCGAGGTCCTCGGTCGAGCGGAGCAGGCCGATGCCACGCACCATGAGCGCGTACTCACCGTCGCGCAGGTAGCTGCCGCCGGCGTTGGCGTTGTTGGCGGTCACCGCGTCGAAGACCTGCTTGAGCGTGAGGTTGTAGCCGCGCAGCCGGCCGGGATCGATGGTGATCTGGTACTGCTTGATCCCACCGCCCCACGACACCACGTCGGCCACGCCCGGGACCTTCCGGAACTCGCGCTCCAGCACCCAGTCTTGAAGCGCCTTCACCTCGACGAGCGGCATCGTCTTGGACTCGAGCGTGTAGCGATAAACCTCGCTGATCGCGCTGGCCAGCGGCCCCAGCCCCGGCTTGGCGTCGGGTGGCAGCTCGGCCCCGGTGATCCGCTCGAGCACCTGCTGGCGGGCCCAGTAGTTGTCGGTGCCGTCGGCGAAGAGGACGTGGATGTTGGAGAGGCCGAAGTTGGACACCGAGCGCAGAAAGGTGATGCCGGCGATGCCGTTCAGCTCTTTCTCGAGCTGAACGGTGATGAGCCGCTCGACTTCCTCGGCGGCGCGGCCAGGCCAGATCGTGATGACGTCGACCTGGACGTCGGCGACGTCGGGATAGGCTTCGATGGGCAGGCGGTGATACGAGATGATGCCGCCCACGGTGAGCAACAGGGCCAGCGCGAGCGTGATGAAGCGCTGGTGGAGCGCGAACGCAACGAGACGCGTGATCATGCCGACAGTCCTCCCGTCTGGGGATGTGCATCACGAGAGATCCGGGACGACGGTCAGGCTGCGGGAGGGACGTCGGCGAGGGAGGCGCGAGCGAGCAGACAAACCCCCGGCCGCCAGGTCGGCGGCAGTGGGCGTGACGACGGACTGGCCAGACGCTCGTCCCGGATGGGACGGTCGTCCAGCATCGCGATCACCCGGGCGACGACGGCATCCACCGGTACGAGGCTCGCGCGCCGAGCATCGTCGGCGTGCTCGGCCTCGGCCGGCTTGAAGGTGGCGTGGCGTGGATCGGTCTGGAGGTCGGAGCCGTCGAGGTCGAGCATCTCGAAGGCGATGAACGACAGCACGCAGACGAAGGCCAGCGCGTACACGGCCAGCCACAGGCACGGCCGGGTGTCGCGGAGCGTGACGAAGGCGATCACGTCGACGGCTCCAGCGACGGCTGGTGCTCGTGGCGGGCCGCGACCAGCGCGTAGAGCGCGGGCAGCACCAGCAGGGTGAGGATCGTCGAGGAGACGAGACCGCCGATGACGACGCGGGCGAGGGGCTGCTGGATCTCCGAGCCGATCCCGCGTGAGATCGCGGCCGGGATGAAGCCGATCACGGCCACGATGCCGGAGACCACGATGGGCCGGAAGCGGATCGCGCAGCCGCGTACGACGGCGTCCGGGACCGAGAGACCTTCCTCGCTGCGCGCCTGGCGGATCGACGAGACGAGCACGACGCCGTTGAGGACGCTGACGCCGAAGACGGCGATGTACCCGACCGCCGCCGAGATGTTGAAGTTGGCCCCCCACAGCCACAGCGCGAGCGTGCCGCCGATCAGCGCGAAGGGCAGGTTCAGCATGATCAGGAGCGCGTCGCCGACCGACTGGAACGTGCCGAAGAGCAGGATGAAGATGATGAAGATGACGAGCGGCACGATGACGTAGAGACGGGCCAGCGCCCGCTGCTGGTCCTCGAAGCGGCCGCTCCACACCATGCGGTAGCCATGCGGCAGGCTCAGCGACTTCACGGTCTGCATCGCCTCGGCGACGAGACTGCCCATGTCACGGTCGCGCACGCTCCACTTGACCGCGACGCGACGCTGGTTGCCGTCGCGATTGATCTCGGCCACCCCCTCGGCCTGGATGAACTCCGCCAGTTGCACGACGGGGATGCGCTCGCCATTGGGCGCGCTGATGACGAGACGGCGGAGATCGGCCAGCAAATCGCCCTCGGAGCGAAGGCGGACGGCCAGGTCGAACCGTCGCTCGCCTTCGAAGATTTCCGTGACCGAGCGGCCCTTGGTGGCCGCCTCGATCGCGTCCTGGACGTCCTGGACATTGATGCCGTAGCGGGCGGTGGCGGTACGATCGACCACGATCTGGAGCTGAGGCTGACCGACGAAATGGTCGTAGTCGAGATCAGCCACGCCGCGGATCGGGCGCAGGAGTCCCACGAGCTCGCGGGCCTTGGCGTCGAGCACGAAACTGTCCGGGCCGTAGAGCTTGATGGCGAGCTCGCCCTTCACGCCGGCCAGCGCCTCGTCGACGTTGTCCTTGATCGGCTGCGAGAAGTTCGTGGTCTTACCCGGGATGTCGGCGAGCGCCGTGTCCATCGCCTCCGCCAGCTTCGCGCGCGTCCGGAAGCGCCATTCCTCACGCGGTCGGAGCCCCACGTAGAACTCGGCGTTGTCGGGCGCCTCGGGATCGGTGCCGTCGTCGGGCGCGCCGAGCTGCGACGTCACGGCCCGCACCTCGGGGAATTGCCGCAGGCGTGCGCGAATCTCGCGCACGTAGGGCCGCGCGCCCTCCACGGAGATGCCGAGAGGGAACGTCACCCGCAGCCAGATGTCGCCCTCGTCCAGCTCGGGCAGGAACTCCTTGCCGAGCATGGTGAACACGAGGAGCGACAGCGCGACCAGCGCCGTGGCGCCCGCGATGGGCACGAGCGGCCAGCGCAAACACCAGCGCAGCGTGGGCAGGTAGGGCGCCCGCAGCCCGCGGATCAGCGGGCTTTCGCGGTCCGACGGCGGGCGGCGGAACAGCACCGTGGTGAGCACGGGAATGAGCGTGAGGGTGAGGATCAGCGCGCCGATCACCGCGAGCGAGATCGTCACCGCCATCGGCCGAAAGAGCTTTCCCTCGATGCGCTGGAAGGTGAGGATGGGCACGTACACCGTCATGATGATGAGGACGGCGAAGGTGAGGGGCCGCGCCACCTGCATGGCGGCGTGCTGGACTTCGCGGGTGACCCGGTGTCCGGTGACTTTCCGCTCGGCGAGGTGGCGCAAGATGTTCTCGGTCATGATGACCGCGCCGTCCACGATGATCCCGAAGTCGATGGCGCCCAGCGAGAGCAGGTTGGCCGGGATCCCGCGAAAGTCCATGAAGATGAAGGCGAACAGCAGCGAGAGCGGGATGGTCACCGCGACGATGAGGGCCGCGCGCAGGTTGTAGAGGAAGAGCGTCAGGAGGATGACGACGAGGGCGGCGCCTTCCACCAAGTTCTTCAACACCGTGTTCACGGTGGCGTCGACCAGCTTGTCGCGACTGTAGTACGGGCGCATCTCGACGCCCTCGGGCAGGAGCTGCTTGATCTCGTCGAGCTTTGCCTTGACGCCGTCGATGACCCGGCCCGGATTCTCGCCCTTGCGCATCCGGACGATACCGGCCACCACGTCGTCCTCGCCGTCACGCCCGAAGACGCCGAGACGGATCGCGTGGCCGATGCCGACCTCGCCGATGTCGCGCACGCGCACCGGTGTCCCTCTCTGGGCGGAGACGACGATGTTCTCGATGTCACGCGTGGACTGGATGAGGCCGATGCCGCGGACGGTCACCGCGTACTGGCCGCGCGGAATGTAGCTGCCGCCGGCGTTGGCGTTGTTGGCGGCGACCGCGTCGAAGACGTTCTTGAGCGTCAGGTTGTAGGCGCGCAGCCGGGCCGGGTCCACCGTGATCTGGTACTGCTTGATCCCGCCGCCCCACGAGATGACGTCGGCCACACCCGGCACCTTGAGGAACTCGCGCTCGAGCACCCAGTCCTGCAGCGCCTTGATCTCGACCAGCGGCAAGCGATCGGAGTGGAGCGTGTAGCGGTAGATCTCGCCGATGACGCTCGACAGCGGAGCCATGGTGGGCTTGACGTCGCCCGGCACCTCGGCGGCCACGAGGCGCTCCTGCACCTGCTGGCGCGCCCAGTACGGATCGGTCCCGTCGCTGAACAGCACCCGGATGTTGGACAACCCGAAGAGCGATTGCGAGCGCAGGAAGGTGAGGTTCGGAACCCCGTTGAGCTGCTTTTCGAGCGCGAGCGTGACGACACGCTCGACCTCCTCGGCGGAATGCCCCGGCCACAGCGTGATCACCTCGACCTGCACGTCACCGACGTCGGGGTACGCCTCGATGGGCAGGCGATGGTAGGAGACGATGCCGCCGATCGTCAGCAGCAGCGCCAGCGCCAGCGTGATGAAGCGCTGGTGGAGCGCAAAGGCGACGACCCGGCCGATCACTTCACGGAGCGCTTGAGGAGGATGCTGCCGGTCGTGACCACGCGATCGTTCGGCCCCACGCCTTCCAGGATCTCCACACCGCCCTCGACGTCGTTCCCGACCTTCACCGCCCGGCGCTCGTACTCGTCCTTGTCCTTCTGCACGAGCACGAAGAGCTGGCTCTGATCCCGGTGGATGGCGCTGGCGGGCAGCGCGAGGACGCGGGTGGCGCCGGTCGCGATCGCGACCTTCACGAACATCTCGGCCTTCAGCAGGCGTCCACGGTTCGGGACGACGGCGCGGACCTTGATGGTTCGCGTGTCCTTGTCGACGATGTCGCTGATGTAGCTGACCCGCCCCTCGAAGCGCTCACCCGGGCAGCACGGGAGCGTTACCGTCACCGGCTGGTCGCGCTGGACGCGGGGAATGTCCGGCTCGTACACGTCGGCGAGCACCCACATCGTCGAGAGGTCGGCGATCACGAAGAGGTTGACCGGCGTATCCGACTGACCGTAAGCCACCACCTGACCGGGCACGACGTTGCGCTCGACGACGACGCCGCTGCGCGGCGTCCTGACCACGAGCCGCGTCGACGTCTCTCCCCGAACGGCCGCGTCGTTGATCTGTTCTTCGGCCACGCCGAGCGTGCGCAGCCGGGAGGCGGCCCGCTCCCGCTCGGCCACCGCCTTGCGATAGTCGCTCTCCGCCTCGCGGATGTCTTTCTGGGGGATGGCCTTGACCTCGAACAGCTCCTTGGCCAGCCGCAGGGCCTTGTCGGCCCGCTCCACGTCGGTCAGGGCCTTGGCATAGTCGGACTTGGCCTGGCCGAGGTCGGGACTCTCGATCGAGAAGAGCGCGTGGCCCACCTCGACGATGTCGCCGGGCTTGGACAGCACCTCCACCACGCGGCCGGTGACCGGCGAGTGAACGCGGGTGACCGTTTCCTCGTTGAACTGCACCTTGCCGCTGGTCTCGAGGATGCCGCGACGCATGCGCGCCTGCGGCGTGACGACCTCGATCGGCACATCGGCGCTGCTCGCGACTCGAGTCTCGGCTGGCTTGGGGGCCGCGGCCGGCGACGGCGCCGAGCCCTCACAGCCGGCGGCCAGCGCCGCCACGCCGAACGCGACGAAGGGCCACCGCGGCGTCATCACTTCTCCACAGGGCCGGCCACCGCGGCCTCCAGTTGATAGAGCGCACTCCAGTAGTTGCCGAGCGCGCGAAGGTGCTCGAGCGAGGTCTCACGATACGTGCGCTGGGCGTCGAGGAAGTCGAGGAGGCTGACGCCTCCGCGGCGGTAGGCGAACTCCACGGTGTTGCGCGCCTGCTCGGCCTTGGGCAGATAGACGTTGCGCAGCGACTCGACGCGCTGGCGCAGCGTGGTGACGGCCGCCAGCACCGTTTCGATCTCGGACACGATCTGGGCCACCGTCGCATCGCGCTGGGCGGTGACGCGCTCGACCTCGGCCTGGGTCCGCGCGATCTCGCCCTGGTTGCGGTCGAAGATCCTCAGGGGAAGGCTGAGCCCGAAGCCGAACGTGTTGTCGTTGGTGTCGGTGCGCTTGTACTCGAGCTGCGGCGTGATGTCCCACTTCGCGTTGGCGCGAGCCAGGGCCACGTCGGCTTTGGCCTTGTCGCGAGCAGCGTCGGCCGCCTGAAGGTCCGGACGCGCGCTCAACGCGCGCTGAACGGCTTCGTCGCGGCTCACGCCCACGTCACGGAAGCCGAGATCGCCGAGCACCTCGACGTCGGGCGCCACGGAGGCTGCGCCCACGAGTGCCCGCAGCGCGATGGTGGTGGCGGCGATCGCCTGACGGGCGTCGGCGGCGTCGCGCTCGAAGGTGAAGCGCTGGAGCTGGATGCGCGTCAGCTCGAGCTCCGAGATGTCGCCCCGCTCGGCCCGGAAGCGCTGGATGCGCTCGACGTCATCGAGCGTCTTGAGCGTCTGCTCGGCCAGGACCAAGGTGGCCCGGGCCACCAGTACGTCGGTGAACGTTTTCTTCACCTGGGCGAATACCTGGCGGCGTATGTCGTCGACCTCGAAGCGCGTCACCCGCGTGGCGGCACGGGCGCTGTCGAGCCGCCGGGCGCGCTTGCCGCCGAGCTCGATCGTCTGGCCGACGGTCACCGTGTACTCCTGTATGTTGGCGCCGAACTTCTCCGCGGTGTACGAGGCGCTGGGATTCGGGCGCAGCCCGGCCGTGATCTCGCCGGCGCGCGTGACGTCCAGCTCGAAGCGCTTCGCGCGGAGCGTCGGGTTTTCGCGCTCGGCCAGGCGAAGGGCGTCGTCCAGCGTGAGGCGCGTGGCGCGCTCCTGACCGGACGACGCGATGGGCGCGAAGCAGACGGCCAGCGTGCCCACGAGGACGAGGACGCGGCTCACGGACGTCGTCACGAAATCCACGGCGATTCTTGCAATCAAGGGGCTCCCTGGCCGGTGGTCTCCGGCCGTTTCATTAAGTACCTCGCGGCCGCGGTCGGTCTCGGCCGCGCGAGAGCGCGGGTCAGGCGGTGGGAGCAGGCAGGGAGGCGCGCGCGAGCGGTGGCCGGTACCGGCGTCCAGTGGTCGTGCGGGCGGCGGTGGTGCCGGGCGCCATCATCTGGCGTACCGTCGCCGATGACGTCACCAGCGCGATGAGGCCGACGAGCACTAAGGGTGCTACCGCGTTGATGAGAGGCGCTCGGCGCAGCGCGTTGGCATGCTCTTCCGTCGTCGTGGCGCGCAGGGTCGCGTTCCGGCCGGTCGGCACCTGGAAATCCGAGCCGTCGACATCGAGGACTTCGAACAGAATGAAGGAAAGGACGATGACGAAACAGACGGCATAGAGGCTCAGGCAGAGCGGAGACCGTCGATGCCGGTGCCACCAGCGATTCATCGTCAGACTAGATTCGGTCATAAGTCGGCGATATGTCAAGGCTTATACCGGGCACTGGTCAATCGGCCTTGAAGTACTTGGCGCTGGGGTGGTGGAGCACCAGCGCGGACACCGATGCCTCGGGGTCCATCATGAAGCCTTCGGTCAGCGTCACGCCGATCTGCTCGGGGTGGAGGAGTCGCCACAGCGTGGCCTGATCGGCGAGGTTCGGGCACGCCGGATAGCCGAAGGACACGCGAATGCCGCGGTAGCGTCCCTTGAGCTTGTCGGCGATCGGCAGATCGCCGGGGTCGGGGAATCCCCAGAGCGTCCGGAGCCGGGCGTGCAGCATCTCGGCGAACGCCTCGGCGCTCTCGATGGCCAGCGCCTGCAGCGCGTGCGAGGCGAGGTACTCGCCCCGCTGCTTCAGGCCCTCGGCCAGGTCGCGAACGCCGGTGCCGCAGGTCACCGCGAACATCGCCACGTAGTCGTCGCGGTCGTCTCGCACGTAGTCGGCGAGACACAGACGCTCGTTGGCGGGCTGACGCGGAAAGGTGAAGCGCGCCTGCTCACGCCCCGTGGCGTCGCGCACGGTGAGGCTGTCGCCGGTCGCTCGCGCGCGGAACCACCGGTACATCCCGTTGGCGACGATCATCCGCCGTTCCACGGCCTGCTGCTTCAGCGTCTCCACCGTGTCGTGGAGCTCCCGGGCCTTGGGATCGCCGTCTTCGAGGAGCCGCGAGACCAGACCGCGCAGTCCCAGATGCTTGCCGTAGAGCATCTGGAGGTTCAGGTACGGATAGATGTGGGGGAGCGCCACGTCACGCAGCACGTGAGGCTCGAGGTCCGGTGGCTCGGGGGGCTCCGCGCGCGGCAGATACACGCGCGCCGGCGGCAACGAGTCGGCCGGCGCGTCGGGGACGGTCGGGGCCGGCGCCGTGGCCAGCGCCGCCTGCTCGGCGCGGACACTCTCGATCAGAGCCTCGCGGGTCGTGGCGGCGAAGAGCCGGTTGGCGAGATCGAGGCCGTCCATCGCGTCCTTGGCGTAGACGGTGAGCCCGGCGTGCTCCGGGGCGATGCGCGTCGCGGTGAACTTCCGCGTGAGCGCGGCGCCGCCGACGAACAAGGGGATGTCGACGCCGGCCGCGCGAAAGTCCTGGGCCGTCACCACCATCTGCTGGGCCGACTTCACCAGGAGCCCCGACAATCCAATGGCGTCGGGCTTGTGCTCGTGGCAGGCGGCGATGAGCGTCTCGGGCGGGACCTTGATGCCGAGGTTGATGACGCGGTAGCCGTTGTTGGCCAGGATGATCTCGACCAGGTTCTTGCCGATGTCGTGGACGTCGCCCTTCACCGTGGCCAGGACGAACGTGCCACGCGTCGCCGACTCGGCCTTCTCCATGAACGGCTCGAGGTGGGCCACGGCGGCCTTCATCGCCTCGGCCGACTGGAGGACTTCGGCGACGATGAGCTGGTTGTCGTTGAAGAGCCGGCCGACCTCGTCCATGCCCCTCATGAGCGGGCCGTTGATGATGTCGAGCGGCGCGGTGTCACGCCGCTTCTCCTCGAGGTCGTCGACGAGGCCGTCGCGGCTGCCCTCGACGATGTAGCGGGCCAGCCTCTCGTCGAGTGACAGCGTGCTCCTGGCGGGGGCGGCCTTCGTCCGGCCGCGGAAGTGGGCGGCGAAGGCGGCGACCGGGTCGGCGCCGCGCTGGAAGATGAGGTCCTCGGCCAGGCGGCGCTCCTCCTCGGGAATGGAGGGATAGCGCTCGAGCCGCTCGGTGTTGACGATCGCGTAGTCGAGCCCGGCCTTGGTGCAGTCATAGAGGAAGACGGCGTTCAGGACCTCGCGGCCGGCTGGCGGCAGGCCGAACGAGACGTTCGAGATCCCCAGGATGGTCTTGCACTCGGGAAAGCGCTCCTTGATCAGCCGGACACCTTCGATCGTCTCCACGGCCGAGCCCACGTAGTTCTGGTCGCCGGTGCCGACGGGAAACACCAGCGGATCGAAGATCAGGTCGCGGGCCGGAATGCCGTACTTCTGCGTGAGCAGCGCGTGAGCACGCTCGGCGATGGCCAGCTTGCGGCCGGCCGTCACGGCCATGCCTTGCTGCTTGTCCTCGTCGATGCAGCCGACGATCACGGCGGCGCCGTACGTGCGCAGCAGCGGGCACACCTTCTCGAAGCGCTCCTCGCCGTCCTCGAGATTGATCGAGTTGACGATGGCCTTGCCCTGGCAATGGCGGAGGGCCAGCTCGATCACCGCCGCGTCGGTGGAATCGATCATGAGCGGGACCTTCACCTTGCGGGTGAGCGCCGCCATGAAGCGATCCATGTCGGCCGTCTCGTCGCGGTCGGGATTGGCCAGGCACACGTCGAGCACGTGGGCGGTGTTCTTGACCTGGGCGCGGCCGATCTCGGCCGCCTCCTCGACCTGGCCGGCCACGATCAGCTCCTTGAAGCGGCGCGAGCCGATGACGTTCGTACGCTCGCCGACGAAGATCGGCCGGTTGTCGTCGGCCGGATAGAGCACCTCGATGCCGCTCACCGCCTGCGGCTCGACGCCGGCCGTCACCCGCGGGCGCTGGCGACGGACCATCGCGGCCAGCGCACGGATGTGCTCGGGGGTCGTGCCGCAGCAGCCGCCGACCACGTTCACCCACCGCTCGTCCACGAAGCGCCGCATCTTGAACGCCAGGCTCTCGGGCGTCTCGCCGTACTGGCCGCGCTCGTCGGGCAACCCGGCGTTGGGATAGACGGTGACGAAACACGTCGCGAGCTCGGCGAGCGTCCGCAGGTGATCGGTCATGAACTCCGGCCCGGTTGCGCAATTCAACCCGATCGAGAACACCTCGAGGTGCTGGAGCGCGACGTAGAGCGCCTCGACGCCCTGGCCGGCCAGCATCGTCCCCATCGGCTCGATGGTGGCGCTCACCATCAGCGGACGATCGGCGCCGGCCGCCGCCAGCGCGTCCCGCACACCCAGCGCGGCCGCTTTCAGGTTCAGCGTGTCCTGCTGGGTCTCGAGCAGCAGCGCGTCCACGCCGCCCTCGACCAGCGCGTTGGCCTGGAGCGCGTAGGCGGCGCGCACGTCGTCGAAGGTCACGTTGCGGGTGACGGTGATCGAGCGGGTGCCCGGTCCCATCGCCCCGACGACGAAGCCCTCACCAGCGGCCTCGCGGGCGATGCGGGCCCCGGCCAGTGCGATCTCGTGGGCGCGTTCGGCGAGGCCGTACTCGGCGAGCACGTAGGGCGCGCAGCCGAAGGTGTTGGTGCAGATCAGGTCGGCGCCGGCGTGCCGGTAGGCGCGGTGGACGCCGGCCACCACGTCGGGGCGCGTGAGGTTCAGGTGCTCGTTGCAGCCCTCGTACTGCGGGCCGCCGAAGTCCGCGGCCGAGAGGTTGGCCGCCTGCAGCATCGTACCCATCGCCCCGTCGAGGACGAGGATGCGTTCCAGCAAGGCCTGCCGCAGCCGGCTCATGCGTCCATGGTACCGCGCCCGGGTGTCTGGGTTTTCAGACATTGACGGCCATAGCGGGGCGCCGTAAAGTAGTAACGTCACTACATTACTCGAGGGACGATGATGAAAATGGGGTTGCGCGAGGCGAATCAGAAGTTCTCGAAGGCGATTCGAGCGGTGAAAGCCGGGGAAGAGGTCGTTTTGACTGAGCGCGGGAAGCCGATCGCGGTGATCCGGCCGCTCGCGCGCGCGAACGGAGACGAAGGCGCGTTGCGACGCCTCGAAGCCGCCGGTCTGCTGCAACGGGCGACGAAGCCGGGACCGATGCCTCCCTTCCGCTCGATCCGCATCAAAGGCGAGCCCACCTCCGAGACGATCCGCAAGATGCGCGACGAGCGATAGTGGCGACGCCTTCGGCGTACTTCGATACGAGCGTGGTCGTCAAGCGCTACATCAACGAGCCGTCGTCGATCCGCGCTCGTGAGTTATTTCGCCGCTTTCGGCTTCTCTCCTCGGCGGTGGTCGCCGTCGAGCTCAGTGCCGCAATTCGGCGGCGAGTGAATCTCGGCGACATCACCGATGCGGGAATGACAGCCGCCCTACGGCGCATCAATGATGACCGTGTCCGGTGGGACCTCATCGACATCGCGCCGCCGATCTTGAGCCGCGCCGAGACCGTCGCCATGCAACTCGGCGTCTCAGCACTCGATGCTATCCACATCGCGTCAGCGCTGATCTTTGCCGATGAGTCAGGTCGAAGACCGCCATTCGTCACGGCCGACGGCCGGCAGCGCGAAGCCGCTGCGCGCGTGAATCTCGAGGTGGTCTGGGTCGGGTAGTTCCGTTATCTTAGGCGGCATGACCCAGCCTGCCCTGGCCCTCGAAGGCATCCGTGTCGTCGATTGCTCCCGTGTCCTGGCCGGTCCCTTCTGCGCCATGCTCCTCTCCGACCTCGGCGCCGACGTCATCAAGGTGGAGGACACCGGGAGCGGCGACGAGTCGCGCACGTGGCCTCCCCACAAGGACGGGGAGTCCGCGGCCTTCCTCGTCATCAACCGCAACAAGCGCGACATCGCGCTCGATCTCAAGCAGCCCGAGGGCGTCGAGGCCCTCAAGCGCCTCGTCGCGGGCGCCGACGTCCTCATCGAGAATTTCCGGACCGGCACCATGGAATCGTTCGGGCTCGGCTACGACACGCTCGCCGCGCTGAACCCCGGGCTCGTGTACTGCTCGATCTCGGCCTTCGGGCGCACGGGGCCGCGCAAGGACGGCGCCGGCTACGAGGCGCTCATGCAGGCCTTCAGCGGGATCATGTCGATCACCGGCGAGCCCGGAGGGCCGCCCGTTCGCTGCGGCATCTCGTTCCTCGACCTCACCACGGGAATCTTCTCGGCCTTCGGCATCGTGAGCGCGCTCCATCACCGCACGCGCACCGGCCTTGGCCAGCGGGTCGATGCCTCGCTGCTCGAGACGGCGGTGGGATTGCTCAACTATCACGCGGAGGGCTTTCTCCTGACGGGGGCGGTGCCGCAGGCGCTGGGCTCGTCGCACCCCTCCGTGGTGCCGTATCGTAATTTCCGCTGCCAGGACGGCCAGTGGGTCTTCGTCGCCGCCGCCAACGACCGGCTGTGGCAACGGTTGGCGCCGGCGCTGGGTCTCGCCGCCCTGACCGAGGATCAGCGCTTCAAGAGCAACCCGGAGCGGGTCAAGAACCGCAAGGATCTCGAGGCCGCCCTGGAGGCGGCGATCGCTAGGCACGACCGTGAAGCGCTGCTGGCCATGCTCGAGAAGGCCGGCGTGCCGGCGACGCCCGTGAACACCGTCGATCAGGTGATGAAGGACGCCCAGACCGCCGCACGCTCGATGATCGAACGCGCCCACCATCCGCGTTTGGGCGACATTCCGGTGATCGGCACGCCCGTGAAGTTCTCGCGGATGCGGGCCGGTGTACGGAGCGCCGCGCCGCTCCACGGCCAGCATACCGACGAGGTCTTGGCCGAGCACGGCTACGACAGGGCGGCGATCACCGCGCTGCGCGAGAAAAAAGTGGTCCGATAACATCGATCGCCGACAGGAGGTTCCCGAGCGACGATGCTCGTGGACGAGGAAGAAGGAGGAGATCATGGCAGTCGTGAAACCTGTGCCGAAGGACAGCGCCACGCCGGAGGTGAAGCCGATCTTCGAGGACATGACCAAGAAGTTCGGCAAGGTCCCGAACATCTTCGGCGTGATGGCCCACCGCCCCGACGTGCTCGCCAAGTTCCTGCCGTTCTACGGGGCCGCCACGGCCGGCGGGACCGTCGAACCCAAGCTCAAGGAGTTCGCCTATCTCAAAACCTCGCTCGTCAATGGCTGCGAGTACTGAACCCGCGCCCACACCGCTTCGTCGAAGCGGGTCGGCGTGACCGACGAGCAGATCCGTGCCCTGACCTTCTACGAGCGCAGCCCGCTCTTCGACGAGCGCGAGAAGGCGGTGATCCTCTTCGCCGAGCGGCTCACGCGGGGCGCCGCGCCCATGCGCGATCGCGCGCTGGAGGAGCTGCGCAAGCACTTCAGCGAGGATCAGATCGTCGAGCTGGCGCTGGTCGTCTGCACCGCCAACTTCACCAATCGCTTCAACGACGGCCTGCGAGTGGAGCCCGATCTCGGGTGAGAGTGGTGGCCGCCGTCGTCGTCGTCGTTCTCGCGTTGGCGGTGCCGGCGGCCGCCCAGATCTATCAATGGACCGACACGGAAGGCGTCACCCGCTACACGAACGACCGCGAATCGATTCCGCCGGAGTACCGGGAGCGCGCGCGCGAGATCGACAGCCCCCAGGCCCGGCCCGAGGAGCCGGGCCGCGTGGAGGTGCCCGCGACCGACCCGTCGGTGATCCCGATCACCGGCGCGGGGCCGATCCGCACCAGCGTTTCCATCAACGGCGTCGGCCTGACGCTCGTGCTCGACACGGGAGCCGACCGCACCGTCATCTCGCCGGCCGCCTTCGCGCGGACCGGGCTCGACACGGGCAGCTCACGCGTCGTGAGCATCATCGGCGTGACCGGCTCGGCGACGGCCCGCGAGGTGACGGTGCCGCTGCTCGACGTGGCCGGGGCGCGTGTGGGGCCGCTGACCGTGATCGTGCACGACGTCGGCCTGGCCGATATCGACGGCCTCCTCGGCCGTGACGTGCTCGATCGCTTCACGCTGACCGTGGATTCGGCGCGCGGTCGCGCCACGCTCGTTCCACGCTGACCACCAGGAAGAGGAGACCACCACGATGGGAGAGATGATCAACCTCACGTCCGAGGATGGATTCAAGTTCGGCGCGTACCGGGCGGCGCCCAAGGGCAAGGCCCGCGGCGGACTCGTCGTCGTCCAGGAGATCTTCGGCGTCAACTCGCACATCAAGAAGCTCACCGACAGCTTCGCCGCCGACGGCTTCGTCGCCCTGGCCCCCGCGCTCTTCGACCGCGTCGAGCGCGGCGTCGAGATGGGCTATCAGCAGGCCGATATCGAGCGCGGCCGTGCCATCCGCGGCAAGCTCGGATGGGACACGATGGTCATGGACATGAAGGCGGCCATCGATGCGCTCAAGAAGGACGGCCTGAAGGTGGCGGTCGTCGGCTATTGCATGGGCGGCTCGCTGGCCTGGCTGGCGTCCACGCGCGTGCCCGGCATCGCCGCCGCCATCGGCTACTACGGCGGCGCTGTGGCCGAGTTCGCCAACGAGCCGCCGAAGAGTCCGGTGCTGCTGCACTTCGGCGAGACCGACCAGTCCATTCCCAAGGACCACTGGGACACGATCCGGACCGCCCAGCCCAAGGTGCCGATGCACATCTATCAGGGTGCGGGCCACGGCTTCAGTTGCGACGAGCGCGCGTCGTATCACGCGGCCAGCGCGCGGCTCGCCCGCGAGCGGACGATGGAATTTCTGAAACAACACGTGGGCTGATCGGTAGTCGCGCGCACAGCGAATGAGGGGGGGTTGGGGGGAAGCGGGACGGGTCCCCCCAACTTCCTGATCAGCGCACCGACAGCTCCTTCAGCCTCGGATACACCTCGCGCGAGAACATCTCCATGCCCTTCACGGTCTCGTCGTGATCGAGGAAGCCCGCCTGTCCCATCATCAGTAGATGGCCGAAGCCACCGACGTGGTCGTACATCTTCTTGACCTGGCGGTACACGGAATCCGGATTGCCGGCGAAGACCAGCCCGTTTTCCATGAGCCCGGGGAGCGTCGGGTTCTGAAACATCTTGAAGATGCCGGGGTTGCTGCCCTTCATCGCGTTCACCGAGTTGGCGATCGGGTGGTAGCCGGGTGGACTCGTGAACTGCGGAGGCACCTTGTTCGACTCGAGGTACCACATCAGCTTCCGGGCGCCCGCGTAGCCTTCCTCGTCGGTGTCCCCGGTGTACACGAGCGCGGCGTAGGCGAAGCGGTCGAGGCCCGCAGGCGCCAGCCCGAGCTCCGCGCGACGTCCACGGTAGGCGTCGTACACCGCCCTGGTGCCGTCGAATCCGGTCAGGAAGCTGGCGACGATGTAGCCGCGGGCGCCGACCTCACGCGCGCTCGACGGACTGAGCGCGGTGATCCAGATCGGCGGATGCGGTTCCTGATACGGCCGCGGCCAGATGTTCACCTGCCGGTGGTGGAAGTACTTGCCTTCCCAGTTGAACGGGCCGTCGTGGCTCGTCCACGCCTTGACGATGAGGTCGTGCGCTTCCCAGAAGCGCTCCATCATCCGGGTCGGCCGGTGATTGCCGGCCGACATCTCGTAGGGCACGCCGCGCACGAACCCGCACTCGAGACGGCCGCGTGAGTATACGTCGACCATCGCCATTTCCTCGGCCACCCGCACCGGCTCACGGCGGTTGGCGATGGGATTGCCGAGGATCAGCAGCCGGGCTTTTCGCGTCTCGCGCGCGAGCACACCCATGACGACGGGGCCGCTGGGGTTCAGGTTGGTCGCCGTCTGATGGTGCTCGTTCACCATGATCTCGAGGCCCATCTCCTCGGCGATCTGCCACTCGTCGATGAAGCGATGGTAGAGGTCGGCGCCGATCTTCGGGTCGTAGTAGCGGTTGGGGAGCTTGACCCGGATGGAGTCGTACTCTTTCGCGTCGGGCAGCAAGTGATACGCGTTCTCGCTGAAGAACCAGCCACGCATGCGGCGCCTCCTCCTACGTGCCGCGGTCGCGGACGAAGCCCCGAATGCGCTCGACGACAGCCTCGGGCTGCTCGAGGTGGGGAAAGTGTCCGGCGCGCTCGACGAGCTCGAGACGGGATCCTGGAATGGCCGCGCGATAGGCGGCCCCGTAATACTCGGCGCTGACGAACCGGTCGTCGGCACCCCAGAGGAACAGCGTGGGCACGGTGACGCGGTGCAGCCGCTGGGGCAGCTTCGGATTGTGGAAGTACGGCTCCCACGCGTACAGCGCGGTGGCCTCGCGATTGCGCGCGATGATGGCCAGCTCGTCGTCCGACTTCTTCGTGTAGTCGACGACGAAGCGCGCCGGATCGCGATACTGCAGACGCACGACCTCGTCCGGATGCAGCGCGAAGATGTCGGGGATGTCGCGCGTCTCACGGTCGCCGACCTTGATGCCGAGCGCCCCCACCAGCACGAGGCCGGCGATCCGCTCGGTGCTCCGCACCGCCATCTCGGCCGCGATCCACCCACCCAGCGAGGCGCCGATCACGATGACATCGCGGCGGTCCTGCTCGGCGAGCAGGTCGAGATACAGATAGGCGAGGTCGTCGACCGTGTCCACCGTGGACGATTCGGGGGAGTGGCCGAAGCCGGGATGCGAGGGCGCCGTCACTCGGCCGGCGCCGGCCAGCAGATCGAGGAACGGTGCCTGCGGATCGAGGCCTTCTTCACCGTGGAGCCAGAGGATCGGACGGCCCTGTCCTCGCTCCACGACCTCGAGCACCACGCCGCGAACGGTCAGCACCGCGTGACTATAGCAAACCTGTGCTACGCTCGCGGCCCGCGCAGGCGGTGGGGGAGGATCATCGATGAGACGTGTCGTCGCCGGCATCGTGGCCGTCGGAGCGTGCCTCCTCCTGCTCGGGTCGTGGCCCGGCGCGGCCCAGTCGCCGGCGCCCGTGAAGATCGGAATGCTCGTCCCGCTCACCGGAGTCTTCACCCGCAACGGGCGCGAGGCCGTCGACGGTACTCGGCTCTACTTCGACGAGATCGGCTGGAAGGTCAGCGGCCGGCCCATCGAGCTGCTCGTCGAGGATTACGAAGGCAAGCCCGACGTCGGCCTCACCAAGGCCCGGAAGCTCGTCGAGCGCGATGGCGTCCACATGCTGAAGGGCATCGTGAGCAGCGCGGTTGGTCTGGCGGTGGCCGGTTACGCGAAGGACAAGAAGATTCCCGTCATCGTGTCGGCCGACTTCGGTGTGAGCTCGCTGACCGTGCCCGGGCCGCTGCTGAACCCGTACATCTTTCGCTGGTCGCAGAGCGGCACGGGGCCGGGCCAGGCTGCGGCTGACTGGGCCTACAAGAACGCCGGATGGAGAAAAGTGGTCCTCGTCGGCTCGGACTACGTGGGCGGCCTCGAGGTCAACGGCTCGTTCACGCGCGTCTTCTGCTCGCTCGGCGGTCGCGTCGTCCAGGAGCTGTGGGCGCCGCTGGGGACTCCGGACTTCGCGCCGTTCATCACCCAGATCGATCGCTCGGCCGACGCGGTGATCGTCTTCGCGGTCGGCGCCGATGGGCTCCGCTTCGGCCGGCAGTATCCGGAGTACGGCGTCACGCTGCCGCTGATGGATCTCTACGCGCAGATCACCGACGAGTCCAATCTCGCCCAGTTCGGTGACGCCTCGCTCGGCTGGTACTCGGCGATCCACTACACGGCGCTGATCGAGACGCCAGAGAACAAGCGCTTCGTGGCGGCCTGGGAGAAGAAGCACCGCCGGGTGCCGTTCGACAACGCCGCCGACGGCTACGTCGGGGCCAAGGCGATCGTGGAGTCCATCAAGGCTGTGAACGGCAAGGTCGAGGACAAAGACGCGTTCATGGCGGCGATGCGCAAGCTCGAATTCGATTCGCCGAAGGGGGTCGTGAAGCTCGACCAGTTCCAGAACATCGTGCAGCCTCAGTACATCAGGAAGGTCGAGCGCGTGGGCAGCCAGCTCGTGAACACCCCGGTCAGGACGTATTCCAACGTGTCTCAGTTCTGGACGTGGACGCCGGAGGAGTTCCTGAAGTACCCGGCCTGGGCTGAGTTCAAGGGCAAGATGACGGACTGCACCAAGGTGCTGGGACGGTGAGGATCCTCACCACCCACGTCGGCAGCCTGCCGCGGCCCGACGATCTCCTCGCCCTGATCAGGACGCGAGAGCAGGGGGGCGCCACGGATCCGGTGGCGTTCGAGGCTCGCGTGAGCGCGGCGGTCGAGGAAGTCGTCCGGAAGCAGGTGACGGCGAGCCTCGACATCGTCAACGACGGCGAGCAGGGCAGGCCAGACTACTCGACGTACATCAAGGACCGCCTCACCGGGTTCGAAGGCGAGAGCATGCCGCCCATCGTGGGCGCCGACATGAAGGACTTTCCCGAGTTCGCGGCGCGCCGGCAGACGCCCGCCTTCGAGAAGCGTCCGACGTGCTCGGGGCCGATCGCCTGGCGTGACTTCGCGGCGGTCGAGAAGGACATCGAGAACCTCCGGCGGGCCGCCGAGAAGAGCGGCGCCGAGCGAGTCTTCATGACCGCGGTGTCGCCGGGCCAGGCCGCGCGCTTTCTCGTGAACCGCTACTACCCGAGCCACGATGCGTACATCGCGGCGCTGGCCGACGTGCTCAAGCGCGAATACGCGGCGATCGTGCGCGCGGGCTTCCTGCTCCAGCTCGACTGTCCCGATCTGGGCTCCGGACGGAACAACCAGTTCCAGCACCTCTCGCTGCACGAGTTCAGGAAAGTCGCCGCGCTCCACGTGGCGGCGCTCAATCACGCGGTCGCCGACCTTCCACCGGACCGGATGCGCCTGCACGTGTGCTGGGGCAACTACGAGGGGCCTCACCATCGCGACGTGCCGCTCCGCGACATCCTGGACATCCTGCTCACCGCGCGCCCGGCCGGGCTCTCCTTCGAGGGCGCCAACCCGCGGCACGCGCACGAGTGGAAGCTGTTCGAGAGCGTCAAGCTGCCCGACGGCAAGGTGCTGATCCCGGGCGTGCTCGATTCCACGACGAACTTCATCGAGCATCCCGAGCTGGTCGCCCAGCGGATCGTGCAGTACGCGCGGCTGGTCGGCCGCGACAACGTCATCGCCGGCGTCGATTGCGGATTCGCGACGTTCGCCGAGCGACCGCTCCTCGATCCGAGGATCGCGTGGGCGAAGCTCGACGCCATGGTCGAGGGCGCGCGGCTGGCCTCGAAGGAGCTCGGATGACGACGCCGCACGTTGATCTTCGTCTCGCGAAGCATTAGCTTGGGTGGAGCCCGAGCGGAGGTGAAGCGATGCCAGCGATCAAAGTGACGGACCTGGCCTTCGGGCGCCTGCGGGCGCCGGATCTGGACGTGATGGAAGAGTTCCTCACCCATTTCGGGATGGTGAGAGCGGACCGGACTCGGAACGCTCTCTACATGCGGGGGACGGACCCCAGCCATCACCTGCACGTGACCGAGAAGGGCGATGCCGGCTTCGTGGGCCTGGCGTACTACGCGGCGAGCCTCGACGACCTCAAGCGGCTGGGCAACGCGCCCGGCGCCTCCGGCGTCGAGGACATCGACGAGCCGGGCGGGGGCAAGCGCGTCCGCTTGAAAGAGCCCAACGGCTACCAGGTCGAGGTGGTGTACGGGATCGAGACACTCAAGCCGATCCCGGTGGAGCGTCAGGCCCTGAACTCGGGGCTCGATCCCTTGAAGCGGGCGGGCGAGCTGTACCGACTCCCCAAGGGCCCGTCACGCGTGAAGCGCATCGGCCACGGCGTGATGGCCTCACCCAGGATCACGGAGACCGTGCAGTGGTTCCGCGACACGCTCGGCTTCGTCTGCTCCGACGACGTGTACGCGGGGAGCAAGGACAACATCATCGGCTCGTTCAACCGGTGCGACCGCGGGGAGACGTACGTCGACCACCACGTCTTCTTCTGCATCAAGAACGAGCGGGCCGGCCTCAATCACCTGTCGTTCGAGGTGCAGGACATCGACGACGTCTTCATGGGCCACGATTACTTCGACAAGCTCGGCAAGTACGAGCACATGTGGGGAATCGGGCGGCACCTCCTGGGCAGCCAGGTTTACGACTACTGGGCCGATCCGTGGGGCCGCGTCCACGAGCACTGGGCCGACACCGACCGCCTCAACGCGAAGAACGGGGGCAACCTCCTGTCGGCCGAGGAAGCGCTGGTCTCGCAGTGGGGTGGGCCGCCACCCGAGAAGTTCATCACGCGAGTGTGCCCGTAGGGCTTTGTTCGGAGGGGGCCTCGATGGCCCCCTCCGAGACCTCTGCCTCGGCTCGTCAGCCACATAGAGAGAACGTGAAACGCCTTCCCAGCCTCGTGACGCGCATCTACGCCCGGCTCGATCGCCTCGAGTGTCTCGTCCGGTTGATCGTGCGGATCGCGGTCGGGATCGAGTTCTTCGGCTCGGGGCTGGGCAAGCTCGGCAAGCTGAGTGGATTGGTGCAGTACTTCCGGTCGCTCGGCATCCCGGCGCCCGAGATCCAGGCCCCGCTCGTAGCGAGCACGGAGCTGGTCTGTGGCGCGCTGATCGTCGTCGGTCTGCTGACGCGGCCGGCGGCGCTCATGCTCTGCGGCGTCATGACGGTGGCGATCGTCACCGCCGCCGCGCCCGAGAAGCACATCACTGCGAGCTGGCACGGGCTGCTGGAGTTCTTCTACTTGCCGGAGGTCTTGTTGTTGCTGCTGCTCGCCTCGCTCGTCGTCGCGGGTCCCGGCCGTGCGAGCCTCGACGCTCGGCTCGGTGCTCGCGGCTGAGGACGCGGGCCCGCGTCAGTTGTGCTGGCCGCTGATCTCGGTGGGGCGGCTGGTCCTGGTGGTGGTCGACGCTCGCAGGAACGGCCGCTGGGTCAGGGTTAGCGCGTAGAGGAGCGGGAAGATCAGCAGCCAGGACAGCGCGGTGGCCGTCGCCAGTCCCCAGCGCGGCCGCCACCATCTCCGGTCGCCGGCCGCCCGTGGCTCACCATCCAGCTCGTTCGACAGCTGGTTCGAAAAGGCGAGTAGCAAGAAGGCGCCGATCGGATACAGGTGCGGGATCTCCGGCCAGCCGAAGTCGACCACCATCAACTTCGTGAAGACGTAGACCAACTGCAGCGACCACGCCCGGCTGAACACCCCCACCATCAGGAGGAACCCGCTCAACACTTCGCTGAGCGCGAAGGCCACGAGCCAGCAGCCCGTCTTCAGCCGCGGATCGGTGCCGCAGTAGAACAGCTTGATGAAGACGTCTTCGGTGACCGTCGGAAAGTTCTGCGCGACCCCGATCACGTCGTCCGGGTTGTAGATCTTCATCCAGCCGAGCGCGAAGAAGCTGAAGCCCAGGACCAGGCGGACCAGGCGAATCTGACGACGGCTCAGCGACGTGATCAGCCGCGCGTGCGAGTTCCAGGGACAGGTAACGTAGACGATGGCGACGCTCAAGACGGGCAGGACGTCGACGGCCAGCTTCCAGTCGTAGGCGAAGACGATGTAGCCGAAGATCGCGAAGATGGCGGCGCCGCACAGTGGAAGCGCGAGCTGCGTGATGATCGCGATGCCCAGCGCGACGGAGGCGTACTGGAACAGGGCCTTGGTCGGCTCGGTCAGCGGATAGGTCGGCATCACCAGCGAGGAATTGGCCGCCGCGTACATCAGCACGAGGCCCGGACAGCGCAAGAAGAGGATGACCGCCCACTCACCGATCCGCTCGAACCAGCGGGCGGCCACCGGCTGGTCGGTGACGAAGCGCAGACCGAAGCGGATGAGGTCGGCTCGCCGGCCCGTCGCGCCGGCCCGAAGCTTCGTTTCGATGAGTGCCTCGATGGCGTGCCGCCGGAACCAGAGAAACAGGACCGCGACCATGGCCAGGCAGACGCGGACCGCGATGCTCACGACGTTGTGGTCCACGTGGAAGAAGAAGTCGTGGGGGAACGGCCGCAGCACGTCGTGCTTGACGAACCGCTCGTGAGCGAGCGCCGTCGTCGGAAGCGCGACCGCCGCCGACAGTGCGCCGATCGCGGGGAGTCTGATCGAGTGAGCGCGACGGTTCCGTGTGGACAGCTTCGGGGCGGCAACCATGGACGGCGGAGAAAGGAGCAACGTGTGTGCCACACGGCAGTTCGCTGATTCGCCAGCCGTTTACGAGCGAAGAGTCTTCCCGCCCACGCCGAGACGGCAGCAGACTCGACTCTGTCGGGAAACGATACGTCTCACGACCGCGCCCGCCGCACGCGCTCTAGGCCAAACGGGCTATAAATATCCCGTGAACGAGGGCGCCGTCGACGTCGGAGGCCTGCGGCTCCACTATGTCGAGTGGGGCGAGCGTACGCGTCCGCACGTGCTGCTCGTCCACGGCTGGGACGGCACGGCGCACTACTGGGATCTGGTGGCGCCGGCGCTGGCCGACCGCTACCACCTCGTCGCGCTGACGTTGCGCGGACGCGGTCAGAGCGACGCGGATCCCACCGGTCGGTATCGCTTCGCCGAGTACGGCCGCGATATCCACGAAGCCATGCGTCGCCTCGGCCTCGACCGGCTCTCCTTCGTCGGGGCCTCGCTCGGCGGCATGATCGCGCTGCCGTACGTGGCGGAGCACGAGGCGCAGGTGGATCGTCTGGTGCTGGTCGACATCGGGGCCCAGCTCGGAGGCGACCGGCCCAGCAGCTACTACGCCGGCATGCTGGCCGCGCCCGCGGAGTTCGAGTCGGCTCGGGCCGTCGAGGACTGGCTGAGACAGTGGAGCCTCTACGCGAAGATCCCCGCCGCCGGCCTGGCCATCGTCATCCGCGAGCACTTCGCGCCGGCGCCGGGCGGGCGCTTCACCTGGCGTTTCGGCGAACGGCTGCGCGAGCTCCAGCGACGCGATTCGCGCGAGACGCTCTTCCCCGCGCAGTGGGACGTGCTCGGAAAGATCCGGAGCCCCGTGCTGATCGTGCGCGGCGGACGCAGCGAGTCGCTCTTGCCCGACGTCGCCGAGCGCACGCGCGCAGGGCTCGCCGACGCGCTGCTCGTCGAGATCCCCGACTGCAGCCACTTCCCGTTCCTGGAGCGGCCGCGCGAGCTGACGGTCCTGCTCAGCGGTTTTCTGGCGTGACGCGCACCTGAACCTTGGCGCGCTCCTCCTGGAGCGTGAGGAAGATGGACGCATCGCGCTCGCCCCAGCCCCGGGCCATCGCCTCCACCAGCTCCTGCTCGCACAGCGCGCCCAGGCGCATCGGCGTGTCGTAGGCGCGGGCCAGCTCGAGCGCGAGGCCGAGATCCTTGCGGGCGAGCTTCAAGGCGAAGCGGGGATCGAAGTTGCCGCGCAGGTACGTCGCGGGCAGCCGCACCTTGAGGCTCATCATGTTGCCGAGCGCGGCGTTCTTGAAGACGTCCACGATGGTCTCCGGGGCCACGCCGGCCTTGACCCCCACGGTCCAGCACTCGGCCATCGTGAGATCGAGAGTGAAGCTCGCGCAGTTGTGCATGATCTTGCAGACGGAGCCGCAGCCGATGGCGCCCACGTGGATGACGCGCGCCGCCAGCGCGTCGAGCACCGGCCGGGCCCGCTCGAACACGCGGCCCTCGCCGCCGACCATGACGAGCAGGTCGCGCGTCTGGGCGCCCTCGGTGCCGCCGCTCACCGGCGCGTCCAGCATGTCCACGCCGCGCGCGGCCAGCAGGTCGTGCACGCGGCGCACGAGCAGGGGCGAGTTCGTCGTGTGATCGACGTAGAGCGAGCCCTTGCGCACGCCCTCCAGGATGCCCTTGGGGCCGAGCACGACCAGCTCCATCTCCTTCGGCCCGGGCAGGCAGGTGGCGACGATCTCGGACGCGGCGGCCACCGCGGCCGGCGAGTCGAGCCAGGCGGCGCCGCGGGCGAGGAGCGACGCGGCGGCCTCGCGCCGGATGTCGTGCACGAGCAGCTCGTGACCGGCGCGGAGGAGCTGGCCGGCCATCGGGTTCCCGATGCTGCCGACGCCGATGAACCCGACTTTCATCGCGTTACCTTGTGACGGCGTTTGCCGTCACAACGCGTACAGCTTGAGCACGTTGTCCCACAGGATCTTCTTCTTGCTCTTGTCGCTCAGCGGCAGCGTGAGGAAGCGATCCATGGCCTTCGGATACTTGGAGTCGCCGTGCGGGTAATCGGTGGTGGTGACGAGGTTGTCGTCGCCAAAGGCCTCGACGACGTGCTTCACGAACTCCTCGTCGCACTCCACCGCGCAGTAGCCCTGGCGACGGAAGTATTCCGACGGCGGCATCGTGAGATGCGTCATCTCGCCGTAGGGCTCGCGCCACTCGTGGTGCTCGTCCATGCGATGCAGCCAGAAGGGCAGCCAGCCGCACTGCGCCTCCAGGAAGGCGAAGCGCAGGCGCGGAAAGCGCTCCATCACGCCGCCCATGATGATGTCCATGCAGGCGAGCATCTGCTCGACGGAGTGTGAGGCGATGTGCACGATGCCGAGCTGCTTGAAGCGATCGGCGCCGGCGGCGCGCATCCGGGAGCCGGTCGTTTCGTGGAAACCGACGGGGACGTTCAGTTCCTGACAGACCGACCAGAGCGGGTCATAATACCGGTCGTGCCACGGCCGATTGTTGAAGATGTTCGGTCGGAGGAAGATCGCCTTCATCCCGAGCTGCCGCACCGCGCGTCGCGTCTCCGCCACCGCGCTCGTCACGTCGTGGGCCGAGACGGCGGCGGCGCCGAAGAGACGCTTGGGGTCGGCGGCCTCGATGTAGTCGTGCAGCCAGTCGTTGTAGGCGCGGCACGCGGCGTCCGCGAAGCGCGCGTCCATGGTCTCGAAGGCCGTGATGTACATGGCCGACGTGGGGAAGAGGATCGCGAGGTCGAGGCCCTCCTTGTCCATGGCCCGAACCTGCGATTCGGGATCGAAGTCGCGCGCGATCTCTTCGGCGTAGCGATCACCCAACGTCTTCTCTTCGACGTCGGTGAGCGCCGGCCAGTCACCGCCGGGCATGGCCGCCATGACCTCGCCTTCCACCATCGTGCGGATGTCCCAACGGCGCTCGTTCAACCGCCGGGGCGCGCGTGCCTTGAACTCGGGGTCGATGTAGCGGTTCCAGAGGTCCACGGGCTCCATCACGTGCATCTCGGCGTCGATCATCTTGAAACCGTTCTTGGCCATGGCTCACTCTCCCACCGGCCGCCTCTCGGACCGGCGCAGGCACGATAACACGATCTACTACGAGCACGTCCTCGTGATCTGTCTCGTCTACGTCGTCCTCGGCCAGGCCTGGAACCTGGTGGGCGGCTACGCCGGACAGTGGTCGCTCGGCCACGCGGCGTTCTTCGGCCTCGGCGCCTACACCTCGACGCTGCTCCTGCTGCGCTTCAACGTCACGCCCTGGCTCGGCATGATCGCGGGCGGGTTCGTGGCGGCCGTCGTGGCGTGCGCCATCGCCTTTCCATGCTTCAAGCTGCGCACCCATTACTTCGCCATGGCCACGCTGGCGATCGGCGAGACGGTGCGCGTGCTCTTCCTGGCCTTCGACTGGACGGGTGGGGCCAACGGGCTCGTGCTGCCCGTGCAGCGCATCCCGAGCACGCGCGACATGCTGTGGGCGGGCAAAGAACCGTATCTGGTGATCATCCTCGTCATGGCCATCGCGATGACGCTCGTGATCGTCCAGGTCGAGCGCTCGCGCCTCGGCATCTACCTGCGCGCGATCAATCAGGACGAGGAAGCGGCGGCGCGGCTCGGCATCGACCTGCGGCGCTACAAGCTCGCCGCGCTGGCCGGCAGCGCGTTCGTCACCGGGATGACCGGGACGTTCTACGCGCAGTACACGACGTACATCGATCCGTTCAGCGTGATGCCGCCCATGCTCTCGGTGCGTATGGTGCTCGTGCCCGTCTTCGGCGGGCTCGGCACGGTGGCGGGGCCGATCATCGGCGCGTTCGTGCTGATCCCGCTCTCCGAAACGGTGCGCGTCGTCTGGGGTGGCCGCGGAATCGGCATCGACCAGGTGGTGTACGGCGCGATCATCGTGTCGCTCACGCTCTGGATGCCGGGCGGCGTGGTCGCGCTCTGGCGGCGCCGGCGTCGAGCCCGGCTCGTGCCGCAACCGGCGTGAGCCTCCTCGAGGTCAGCGGCGTCGCCAAGCACTTCGGCGGGCTCACGGCGCTGGCCGGCGTTGACATCACCGTCGAGGCGGGGGAGATCGTCGGGCTGATCGGGCCGAACGGTTCGGGCAAGACCACGCTCTTCCACTGTATCGCGGGCGCGCTCGCGCCGGACGCGGGTGACATCCGGCTGCGCGGCCAGAGCCTCGTCGGCGTGAGACCGGACGGCGTCTGCGCGCGCGGCGTGGGACGCACGTTCCAGCTCGTCCGCGTCTTTCCCCAGCTCTCGGCCTTCGACAACGTGCTCGCCGGGCAATCGCATCGTGCCGAGAGCGTGGTGGCCGCGTTCGCGAGCGCGAGCGCGTCGGCGGTCAAGGCGCGCGCTCGCGCGCTGCTCCAGTTCATGGGCCTCGCCGATCATGCCGCAACGCCCGCGAGCGAGCTTTCGTACGGACAGCAGCGGCTGCTCGAGCTGGCCACGGTCCTGATGGGCGAGCCCGACCTGCTCCTGCTCGACGAGCCCACGGCGGGCGTGAACCCCGTGCTGATCGAGCGGCTGCTCGCGCGGCTCCGCGAGATCAACGAGCGCGGCACCACCATCGTGCTCATCGAGCACAACATGGAAGCGGTGATGGGCCTGTCGAGCCGCATGTACGCGCTGGCCATGGGCCGGATCATCGCCGAAGGCACGCCGGAGACGCTCCGCAATGACCCGGCCGTGCTCGAGTCGTACTTCGGTCCGCCACGCGCGACGGGACGCCGGTGACGTCGGTCCTCGTGGTCGACGACGTGCACGCGAGCTACGGACGGTTCGACGTGCTGCGCGGGATCTCGCTCCGCGTCGCGTCGGGCGAGCTGGTGGCGGTGCTCGGCCCGAACGGGGCGGGGAAGTCGACGCTGCTCAAGACCATCGCCGGCTTCCTGGCGCCGCGTCAGGGATCGATCACGCTCCACGGTGAAGCGATCGGCGGCCTGCGCCCGCCGGCGCTTCTGCGCAAGGGCATCGCCTACGTCATGCAGCGATCGAGTCTCTTCCCCAAGATGACGATCCAGGAAAACCTCGAGCTGGGAGCGTACGTCCGGGAGACGACGGACGAAGTGCGCACCGACATCGAGCGTGTGCTCGCGCTGTTTCCTCGGCTCGCCGAACGACGGCGCCAGCGTGCCGAAGGCCTGAGCGGTGGCGAGCGACGCATGCTCGAGATCGGGCGCGGGCTCCTGCTCCGGCCCCGGCTCCTGCTCCTCGACGAGCCCACCATGGGCCTGGCCCCTCTGGTGATGGACCTGATCTTCGACAAGATCCTGGAGGTCCGCGCCACCGGGACCACGGTGGTGATGGTCGAGCAGAACGCGCGCCGCGCTCTGGAAGTGAGTGATCGCGCGTACGTGCTCGAGCAGGGCCAGACGCGCGTCGAAGGCCGTGGCGAAGAGCTGCTGAGGAGCGAGGCGGTGCGCCGCGCCTACCTCGGCTCGGGCACGGCCGGGCGATGACCGCGGAGATCGTGCTGCAGTCGGTGGTGAGCGGGTTGATGTTCGGCGGCGTCATCGCGCTCGTCGCGGTCGGCATCAGCCTGATCTGGGGCGTCATGGACGTCATCAACTTCGCCTACGGTGAGTATCTGATGTGGGCGATGTACCTGACCTTCTTCCTCTACGCGGGCGCCGGCCTCGACCCGCTGGTGAGCGTGCCCGTCAACGCGCTCGTGCTCTTCGCGGCCGGTGTGCTGACCTACCGTCTGGTGATCGCGCGCGTGATGCGAGGCCCGATCTTCGCCCAGCTCCTGTCGACCTTCGGGCTGTTCGTCCTCTTGCGCTACGCGGCCTGGCTCCTCTTCCGTCCCGACGATCGCCAGGCGCAGAGCCTGGTGTCCAACGGCGTCGTGAAGCTGGGCGAGCTCCGCGTGAGCACCGGCGAGCTCGTGGCCTTCGTCGGCAGCGTGCTGGCCACCACCGCGCTGTTCTGGTTCCTCACCTGGACGAAGACGGGAAAAGCGCTGCGCGCGGTCGCCCAGGACCGCGAAGCGGCGCTGGCGCTCGGCATCGAGCCCGACCGCCTTTACGCGATCGCGTGGGGGATCAGCGCGGCGGCCGCCGGCGTGGCGGGGAGCCTCGTCTCCTCCTTCATGTACGTGAACCCGCTCGTGGGCGACGTCTTCCTGCTGCCCGGATTCGCCGCCGTCGCCCTTGGCGGCTTCGGCAACGTCTACGGCGCGTTCGCGGGCGGCCTGGTGATCGGCGTCGTCAACGTGACGGGAGGCACGCTCACCATGCCCAAGGTGAAGCTCGCGCTGGTCTACCTGGTGTTCCTGGCTGTGCTATTCATGCGGCCCAGAGGTCTGTTTGGAGGGAGGCGGCAATGAGAGGACGCGTGCTCGGCCTGGTGCTCGCGATCATCGGCGTGGTGGCGATGGGGGTGATGTCGATCGACGCCCAGGCGCCGAAGGAGGTCGTGATCGGCGTGATCATCCCGCTCACCGGCCCGGCCCCGGGGACGGGCCAGGACTGCAAGGTCGGCGCCGAATTTGCCGCCGACATGATCAACGGCGGGGTGAAGGTCGCCGCCGGCAGCGCGCTGCTCGGGGCGGGCTGGAATGGTATCCCGGCGCTCGGCGGCGCCAAGCTCAAGCTCGTCTTCGCCGACAGCCAGGCGAGCCCCGAGGTCGGCCGCGCCGAGGCCGAGCGTCTCATCACCACCGTGAAGCCCTCGGCCACGATGGGCGCCTGGCACAGCGGCGTCACCGTGGCCATCGCGCCGGTCATCGAGCGCTATCGCATCCCGCACACGACCGTGTCGACGGCCACCGAGCTGACCCAGCGTGGCTTCCAGTACCTCTTCCGCGTCGGCGTGAACGCGCATCAGGGCGGCGAGGTGCTCTTCCAGTACCTCGACTGGGTCGCCCGGGACGGCAAGAAGTGGAACAAGCTCGGCCAGCTCCACGAGGACACCGCGGCCGGCGTGAACTTCGCCAACGCCATCGAGGAAATGGCCAAGGCCCGTGGGATCACGCCGGCCCTGCGCGTCCCCTACAGCCGCGAGCAGGCCAACATGGACAGCGAGATCTTGAAGCTGAAGTCCGCGGCCATCGACGTGCTCGTGCAGACCTCGTACACCTCGGACGGCATCATCATCAGGAAGACGATGCGCAAGCTCGACTACGCCCCCGCCTTGATCTTCAGCCAGGGCGGGTTCGACGACGATCCGAAGTTCTACGAGGCGATGGGCGACGACGCCAACTTCGGCTCCAAGCGCCAGCTCTGGAGTCCCGCGCTGTCGACGAGCAAGCCGATCCTCAAGGCGATCAACGACGAGTTCAGGCGGCGCAACGGCCGCGACATGAACGACAACTCCGTCCGCTACTTCACCAACGTCCAGGTGATCGCCGACGCGATCAACCGGGCGCGCTCCGCCGAGCCGTCGGCGATCCAGAAGGCGATGGTGGGGACCGATCTCAAGGCCGAGCAGGTGCTGCTCGTGCACGGGGTGAAGTTCGACGAGAAGCACGACAACGTCCTGGCCAAGGCGATGGTGGCCCAGGTCCTCGATCGTCAGTTGAAGATCGTGTTCCCGGCGGAGGCGGCGACGGCCAAGCCCGTCTGGCCGATCCCCGCCTGGAGCACTCGCTGAGGCTGATTCGTGTCGCGGGCGCTCCTCACCCGGCCACGCGTCGGGGGAGGAGCGCGGCGGTCGCGCCGCGGACGACGATGCCGACGAAGGCCCGGACGTCCCGGGCGCCGGCCTCCTGGATGCGCAGGGTCAGGATGGAGGCGGCGAGCCGCGCCAGCGCCGAGAGCATGAACAGCACGTGCAGGTTGGTCCACGTTTCTGCGAGATCGAAGCGCGTCGGCAACTGCGAGGCCAGCAGCCCGGCCAGCATCGACGCGACCGCGAAGCCCAGACCACCGGCGGTGGCGAAGACGGCCAGGTAGAACGGCCGCTCGGCGCGCGGCGAGAGCTGGAAGGTGAGGTCCATCGCGGCGATGCCGTGGCCGCCCCAGAGCGTACCGGACAGCACCGCTTCCAGCGCGAGCGGCCACAGGAAGGCCGGCGTGGGCAGCAGCCACATCGCCGGCACCGCGGCGATGCCGAAGGAACAGAGGACGAGCACCGGCCGCGCGCCGAATCGATCGACCGCGCGTCCCCAGAACGGCGCCGAGATGATACGCACCGCCGCCACCGCCACGCCGTGCAGCGCGGCGATCGCGAAGCCGGTGCGCAGGTTGCTCAGCATGTGGAACGAGAAGAAGCTCGCCGACAGCGCCACGGCGCCGTTCCAGGCGAGCAGGTACCAGAGGAAGGGGCGCGCCGGCGCCGCACGCATCACGACGATCAGCACACGCCAGTCGCGCCGCTCGCGTGCGCGCACGGGGTGCGGGTCGTGCTGGTAGCGGAGCAGGTAGACGCTCACGACACCGGCGAGGCACGCGACGGCGGCCAGCGCGCCGAGGCTCGGGCCCTTGAAGCCGCGGGCGCTCAGCGCGTCGAGCGCAATGCCGGCGGCGAGCGAGGCGACGGTGCCAGCGATCGTAATGTACACGGTGCGGCGGCTGAAGAACCGGCCGCGGATCGCGCTGGGCACGAGCTCGCCCATCCACGCCGTCCACGCGTTGTTGCCGACGACGCCGAAGACGGCCGCCAGCGCCACGACGGCGACGAAGACGTGAAGCGCCGTCCCGGCCGACAGCGGCACGAACGGGAGCGCGATCATCGGAAGCCACACCAACCGCGACGCGGCGATCGCGCTGACGGCCACGATCTTCGGGCCGAAGGCCTGGGTCAGCCAGGCGCCGGGGAGCTGGAGAACCTGCGCCGCGAAGGGCAGTGCGCCGATGAGGCCGATGGCGAGAGGGCTCGCTCCGAGGTGCAACGCCCACGCGATGAGGATTGCGCCGCCGGCGCAGGCGCCGAAAAACTCGGAGACCACACCCTCGGCATAGGATGCGCGAAACGAGGTCCGGAGAGGCGACGGATCAGAGGCCACCGACGCCAGGGAGACAGTAGCAATGTCAGTACCAAACCGAACTGGGCTCCGTTGCGTTGTTCTGACGTGTGTTCCGGCTGGCGGGGATCGCGCCGAGAGACGGCTCGCGGGCGCGATGGCACGAGAGGGATAGGGCCGCGCGCCAAGCTGGCCGCGGCGGAGCCTGGTGGAGTGCGTGACGACGACGTCACGCGTTACTCGCTGTCGGTCCGGGCTTCTCGTCTCCTCGCGTACTGGTGCTCGAAGAACTCGTTTCGTCGCTGGAGCCGCGCCTTGCGACGCTGACGTCTCACGCCGAGAGGGCCGGCGGTGAGCAGCCACCACCCAACCGTCACCCCCATGACGCCGAGCACGATGGCGAGAACGGGCGTGTCCATAACAGACGTGGTATCGGCTGCCCCAAGGCCGAAGCGGAGCCCAGGACCGTCGGCCTGCGCTGGCGGCTGACGACCGGCGGCTCCGTCCATCCGCGCCGGCGTCGATCTCGTCGCGCCGCGGGCGCGCGACGACATCGCGCAGCACCCAACGGCGTCGAGGACATTACGGCCTCCCGGCTTCGAGGAGCCGCCCTCGACCCTCGCCACACCACTAGGGTGCTTGGATGGCGTCCGGCCCCGTCACGGGCGTGTCGGGGCGATCGGCCCACGAAACACCGATACCTCTGGCGGCCACGAGGGCCAGCAGCAACGCGATCGTCAGCTTCTTCATCTCCTCACCTCTTTGTTGAGCCCTGTGTGCTCACTCTTGCCAACGCTGAAACCCTTCTCGCGTTCCGATCTCGGCGGAAGTGCCAATCGGGGAACTCGTCGCGTGTTCGTTCGCACGCGATGGAACGAAGAGCGATACACGACGTTGACACGAGCGAGCGATACCGCCGCTCGATGTCGGTGCGGCGATGAAAGGAGCGCGCAACGTGAGAACGCGCATTCAGTCCACAGTCGCCGGCGCCGCGATCGTGCTGGCCGTGATGCTGTTCGGCGCCGCGGCCGAGGCTCGAACATGCGTCCCGACGAGACCGGCGTTGCATGTGGAGTCGGTCCTGCGAACGTTGGGGCCGGCCCCCGCCGTCGAAGGTTTCGTCTCCAACGAAGAGATCCTCCGACTGAGTAACGTCCGTCTCAGGGGTGGATGTGGTCGACGTCGCGCGTGTGGCGACAGAGGAGGCGTTCGGCTGGATCTTCGGCGATCTGGCCCCCGGCGGGCGAGGATACTTCGTCGTGTCTATCGAGAGATGCGGAGCGGACTACCGAGTGAGTGTCGTGTCGTTCGACGTGGACTCACGAGGTGGCGCGACCGGGGAACGAATCGCCCGTGCCGGCGTTGGCACAGGTGAACCATGTGAATGCTTCTCGGAGGTGACGCCATGCTGAAGCGCGTGATGACAGGGTTGTATGCGCTGGTCGTGATGAGCGGGTGGGTGGTCGGGACGGGTTCTCTCTCGGCCGCCGGAGCGCCCAAGGTCTATGTGGGTCTCTTCAAGGACGATGCGGTGGCCGTCATCGACACCGCCCAGAACAAGGTGGTCAGCACCATCTCGGTCCCGAAGGGGCCGCATGGACTCGTGATGACGCCGGACGGCCGGAAGGTCTACGTCAGCAGTGACGGCGCCTCCACGGTGAGCGTCATCGACACGGCAACGGATCGTGTGGTCTCCAGCATCGACGTGGGCACGAATCCCCACGGACTCGCCATCTCGGCCGACGGCAGCCGAGTCCTCGTCTCGGGCTGGGGCTCGAACCGCGCTCTAGTTCTCGACACGGCTACGGACCGTGTGATCGGCGAGGTGCCGGTTGCCCAGCCCCACAACGGCACGCTGAGCCGGGACGGCCGCACTGGATGGGTGGCCTCGCAACAGCAGGGCGCCATGGCGCTCGTCCGGCTCGACCTGACTACGTGGAAGGAAGTGGCGCGGGTCCCGCTCGACAAGACACCGCGCGGCCTCGAGCTGAGCCCGGACGGTCGACGGGTCTTCTTCACGCTGGCTGGCGTCAACGCGATCGAGGTACTGGACACGACCACCAACCGGGTCATCACGCAGGTCCCGGTAGGCGCATCGCCGCACTATGCACCCTTCACGCCCGACGGTCGCTGGGCGCTGGCCGTTGTGCAGGGCCCCGGTGAGCTGAGCATTCTGGACACTGCGAGCAACACGCTGGCCGGCAGCGTTGCGGTGGGCAAAGCCCCCCACTGGAGCACGTCAACCTCCGACGGCCGCACGGCGTACGTGACCGACGAAGGCTCTAACGACGTCGCGGTCGTGAAATTGGCGAGCCGCATGGTCACCGCCACCATCCCCGTCGGCAACGCCCCGCGCAAGATCGCCGTCCAGCCGGTCCCGAGCGCGGCCGTCATAGCCCCGGCACCGGTGCAGCCCGCCGCAGCGCCCTCCGGAAAGAACACGTCGATCACGCTGGGCGGCGTCACCTACGCCAACCACGGCACCAAGGACGTGCGGAACCTGTCGAAGCTCGAGCTGGAGGCCGACGACTACTATTTCTCGCCGACGTTCCTGCGGGGCAGGCCGGGACAAAAGCTCACCCTGCTCGTGGAGAGCGAGGCGAGCACGCTGCACAACATCAGCATTCCCGCGCTCGGCATCGACCGGAACATCCCGCCCAAGGGCAAGGTAGAGGTGAACGTCACCTTCCCATCGTCGGGCGTCCTCGCCTTCTTCTGCAAGTTCCACGGGGCGCTCGGGATGAACGGCCAGCTGTTGACCAGCGACGCCGCGTTCAGCGGGGCGCGCTAGCCGCCGACGAAAATGCGCGACTCGACTGGTGGCCGCGCGTGTGGGTCGGCACTATGATGCGTCATGGCCTGGAGGAGCGAGGGGTTGGACGCCGGAGCGGCGCTGGGCAGGGAGGCTCTCGCCTACGCCGACGCGCTCCACAATCTGGCGCACTATCTTACCGGCAACGCCGCGGATGCCGAGGATCTCGTCCAGGAGACCTACGCCCGTGCCCTCAAGGCGGCCAGCCAGTTCACACCCGGAACCAATCTCAAAGCGTGGCTGTTCCGCATTCTCCGCAACACCTTCATCAGTCTCTATCGCCGGCGTCGCAACGACCCGACGGTCGGAGGCCTCGACACCGTGATGCCAGCGATTGCCGCACCGACCGACGAGGCCTGGCTTCGTGGCGACCTCGAGCTGGATCGATTGCGAAAGATCGTGGGCGAGGAGATCGAGAGAGCGTTGATGGCTCTCTCGGAGGAGGCCCGGACGGTCATTCTGCTCGATCTCGAGGGTCTGACCGAGATCGAGGTGGCCGAGGTCGTCGGCTGTGCGGTGGGCACCGTGAAGTCCCGCTTGTCCCGGGCGCGGACCGTGCTGCGTCAGCAACTCCGAGACTACGCCTGATAATGATGCGATGAACTGCGAGGACGCCCGCTCCCAGCTCCTCCAGTACCAGCAAGGCCGGCTCGAGCTCGACGCAGCCGATGCTCTGCGCGCCCATCTGGCCGCGTGCGCAACCTGTGGCCACGAGGACGCCGCCGAGCGAATGGTGACCGAATTGCTCGAACACCGCTTGCCGCAGCATCCCGCCTCTCTTGCGCTGAAGCGGCGGCTCGCCGCGGGGTGGCCTGCGTCGGTGCCCCAGCGTGTGCCCTGGTGGCGTCAGTGGGCGCGCCCACTCGTCCCGGCGTTAGCCGTGGCCACGGTTCTGCTGGTGGCGCTCCCGGTGGTCTACTATCAGCGCACGACGGTGCGTGACACAAATGGGACGAGCCGGATGGTAGGCGAAGCGATCAACGATTACTTGCGAATGCTTTCCAGTCAGCGCCCGGTGGAGATCCAGAGTGGGGGCATCCACCAGGTGAAGCCGTGGTTCGAGGGCCGATTGGATTTCGCTCCGGTGGTCTCGTTCGCTGGCGACCAGGACTTCCCACTCGAAGGCGGTGCGGTCGGCTACTTCCTCGATCGCAAGGCGGCGGTCTTCGTGTACCGGCGCCGGCTGCACGTGATTTCTCTCTTCGTCTTTCGCGCCGACGGGTTGCCCTGGCCGACCCAGGGGCTCACGCCGCTCGGGAGGGTCCGCGCTTACACGGAGGTCGCCCGGGGAATCAACACGATCCTCTGGCGGGATGGAGACCTCGGGTACGCACTGGTCTCCGACGTCGACTCATCGGAATTGCATGCGCTGGCGTCAGAGCTCGCCGGCAACACGTAGAAGTTCCACCCACGCTCGCGGCCTCCTGTTCTTCCTCCGGTCAGGTCGCATTCCGGGAGGGCTTCCTGTTTGTGACGGAACGAGGCGTGTGACGAGACACTAACGGAGCTGAGCAGGAACAACGAAGGCCAGAGAGCGACATTCTCGGAGATCGCGTGCTGCGGATCAGGAGAGTTGCCGAGAGCCGTCAGAGACGACGCTAGGAGTTGAGGGTCGCATCGTGGCCGAATGCGTGCCGCGGTGTGGCGGCGTTGAGGCGAGTCGGCACGAATAACCTCGAGATCATCAACTGCCCGGGGTTCATCGTGGCGTTGTTGCGCACACCGTGACCAATCTGAGACAGGAAGCCCTGGCCTACGTCGACGCGCGGCACAACCTCGTCCGCTCCCTCACCAGTGGGAGCTGACCGCGTCTCGTCGCCATCACATTTCACGAAGATCGCCAGCCGCCAGCCATCACTTCGTCGCTGGAATCCTTTCGCGCGTTCCGATTCTCAGGGGAAACAGTCAATCCCGGGGAAGGATTCGACTCGTCGCGCGTTTTCTTGCGTCCTCGAGGAACACGTTCGAACTGGAACGAACGGCGAGGCAGCGCGTTGGCAGAGGTGAAGGACAGCAGAAGGAGGCACGAGATGAGCCGTTACAGCAGGACACCGATCTGGAGTTGGCGGGCGGCGCTCGCGTTCGGCGGGTTGGCCACCGCGCTGCTGGCCGCCGGCCATGCGCCCGCATCGACCACGAGGGACGTCGGCATCAACGGCTTCAAATATGCACCACCGGTATTGACCGTGCCGACCGGCACGACCGTCCGGTGGACGAATCACGACGAGGAATCGCACACGGTCACCTCCGCGACAGGCGCATTTACGTCCGCCGGGCTCAGCAACGAAGAGACGTTCGCGGAGACCTTCACGCGACCCGGCCGCTATCAGTACTTCTGCGCACTTCACCCCCACATGCGGGCCACGGTGGTCGTCGAATAGCATCGCGCCCCGCACCCACGGAGGACACATGGATCGGATCGATCGTCGCGGATTTCTCGAATGCATGGCCTGGGTCGGCACTGGGCTGGTCTGGACGGCAACCGGCGGCGTGCTCTCGTCGCGCCTCATCACGGAAGCGTCAGCGTCAGCCGCCGCTGCGGGCAGCTTCAACTTCGTCCAGATCAGCGACACTCACATCGGCTTCAAGGGCGAAGCCAACAAGGATGCTGCGGCGACGTTGCAGCAGGTCGTCGACCGCGTCAACGCGTTGCGGCCGGCGCCCGCCTTCGTCCTGCACACGGGCGATCAGACGCACGGTCAGAAGGCCGGGGCCTTCGACACCGTCGCGGAAATCCTCAAGGGCGTGAAGACCGAGCGCATCTTCTATGTGCCCGGCGAGCATGACGTGTTTCTCGACGGCGGCAAGGAGTACCTCGCTCGCTACGGCAAAGGGACCGTCGAGGGCCGTGGCTGGCAGAGCTTCGACTACAAGGGCACCCACTTCCTCGGGCTCGTGAACGTGCTCAAGTACAAGGGTGAGGGCATGGGCTCGCTGGGCGACGAGCAAATCGGGTGGCTGAAGCAAAACGTAGCGCCGCTCTCCAGCAGCACGCCCGTCGTCGTGTTCGCGCACGTGCCACTGTGGGCGGTCTATCCGCAGTGGGGCTGGACGACTGAGGATGCCGAGCACGCGCTCGCCTCGCTCCGCCGCTTTGGCTCGGTGACGGTGTTGAACGGCCACATCCACCAGGTGCTTCGGAAGGTGGAAGGCAACGTGTCGTTCCACACGGCGATGTCAACGGCATTTCCGCAACCGGCGCCGGGCAGTGCGCCCGCGCCGGGGCCGATGAAGATCCCGGAGGCTGAGGCGCGGCGACTGCTCGGTGTCACTGAGGTGGCGTATGTGCCGAGCACGCAGCCGCTGACGGTTGTCGACTCGACGCTTGGCTAGAACAACGACTTGGCCGACATGGGAGGCACGAACATGCGTGGTGTAAGGAATGTCCTCGTTCTCGCGGCCCTGGTGCTGGTCATCGGGGGCTGCGCGTCCGAAGCAACCACGACGGAGGGATCCTCCTCCACCGATCTCCGTCCGTTGGCTTTCGGCGGGGAACGGTACTTCAAGATCGATTGGCAAGCGGGGCAGCGGGATGGCACATCGATCGTGAGCGGTAGCGTGGAGAACATGTATGGCGCCAGCGCGTGGCGCGTTCAGCTTCTCGTGGAAGGCCTCGACGAGAAGGGACGGCTCGTCAATCAGAAGGTCGCCTGGCTCGGCGGCGATATTGCCCCGTTCGGAAGCGGGTACTTCGAAGTCCCGGTGCAGAAGCTGCCCCACTACCGCGTGAGGGTCTTCGCCTACGACTGGATCCAGTCGGCGGACCTGCTGTTCTAGGGTGATGTTCACGGAGATGCAAATGAGCGGGAGGCGCAGTCTCAAGGAGGCCAGTGGTGCAAATCCGGCTTGGTTGGCGGTTCCGCTGGTGCTCGTCGCGCTCATCACTCTCACTGTCGGCCTTGCCGCCGGGCAGGTGAGTCATGGGCCCTCCGCGATCCACTTCTTCCATCTCTTCCTCACGCACACGCTTCAGATGAAGGCGTGGCTGGCGACGGTCGTGGTGCTGCTGGCGTGTGGGCAGTTACTGACGGCGGCACAGATCTACCGGGTGTTTCGCTTCCCACCCTCGGGGCGCTTCTATCAGAGTGTCCATCGCTGGTCAGGACGGATGGCGATCCTGCTCACGCTTCCGGTCGCCTACCACTGTATCTTCCTGCTCGGATTCGACACCCACAGCCCACGCGTCTTGATTCACTCTCTGCTCGGGTCGACCCTCTACGGCGTCATCGTCGCGAAGGTGCTCGTCGTTCGGTCGAGCAGGTTCGCGAACTGGGTGTTGCCCGTCGTCGGAGGTCTCCTGTTCTTAGTTCTTCTGGGGCTGTGGCTCACGTCCGCGCTCTGGTTCTTCACCGGCGCCCCTCTGCAATATCAATGAGACCCGGCTCAGCCCGACGCAACACCGTGGACATCGACACGGAGCTTCGGCTCGTCGAGGGCCTGCAGGCAGGCGATGCCACCGCTCTCGAAGCGCTCATGGAGCGGTACTCCTCTCGCCTCTATCGGCTCGCCTACGGCATCACGCGAAGTTCCCGCGACGCCGAGGAGGTCTTGCAGGACGTCTTTCTGACGGTCTTTCGCAAGATCGGTTCGTTCGAGGGGCGCGCCACGCTGGGAACGTGGCTCTACCGCGTGACGACCAACGCCGCGCTGAACCGGCGGCGCGGCCTGGCCGCGCGTGCCGAGGGTGCCCTCGATGACCAGCTGCCGACTTTCCTCCCCGATGGCCAGCGTGCCGGCGATTGCTCCTTCCTCCTCGCCGACTGGTCGGGAACGCCGGAGGATGAGTTGCTCGCCGGGGAAGCGCGCAACGCGGTCAACCGCGCCCTGGCTGGCCTGCCGGACGGCTACCGCGCCGTGCTCGTGCTACGGGACGTCGATGAGCTCTCGAGCGAGGAAACCGCCGACGTACTCCGCGAGTCGGTGCCCTCGGTGAAGTCGCGGCTGCATCGAGCCCGCATGGCGCTGCGCGAATCCATCACCCGGTCGCTGGCGCCGAGGCACGCGACGGCGTGAATGTCGGTCGGCTCAGCGGCTCACCATCGGCGGCTCCGTCCACCCGCGCTTCCGCCTGAGCGTTTCGCGCAGCGCGGTGGTGCCCGCCTCGTCGACGTCGAGGCTCTCGCCCTTGAAGACGACGCCGTAATCCTCGCGGGCACGGGCGCGCGACACGAACTCGTTCTTCACGTCGCGCGCCACTCGCGCCCGGTCGCGCTCGAGGGGATCGCCCCAGCCGCCCGGTCCCGCCGAGCGGTGGCTGAACACGTCGCCGCGCTTCATCGTCATCGTGAGCTTGCCGGGAAGCTGCCGGTTCTCGGTGCCCGGGTTCATCACGTTCTGCGACGGCTGCCCGGGGCCGCCGCCGTAGAGTCCGTACGGGCGGAAGTCGTGACGGTCCGAGCGAACTTGCAGCACGGCCTCAGCCTCGAGCATCTCGTAGTCGCGCCGGATCGACGCGCCGCCGCGATACTTGCCGGCGCCGCCGACGTCCTGGATGAATTCGGTGCGATGGATACGCAGCGGCTGCTCCGCCTCGGTGATCTCGACAGGCGGCATCGACATGTTCGCCATGAGGTTCGCATTGCCGTCGAGGCCGTCCGACCACGCGCGGCCGCCCCACGCCGAGCAGAAGAACTCGACGAAGATGAACGGGCTCCGGTCCGGGTAATAGCCGCCGATCGAGACGCCGGTGTTGCCGCCCTCGGAGGAGGCGATCGATCGCGCGGGGAGCATCTTCGCGAGCGCACCGAAGCAGGTGTCGATCATCCGGAATCCGGTGAGCCCGCGAGCGGCGGAGGCCGCCGGCAGCACGCCGTTGGCGATCGTGCCGGGCGGCGCGATCACGTCGATCGCGCGGTAGAAGCCGGCGTTGCAGGGAATGTCGTGCGAGAGCACCGACTTGAGACAGGTGTAGGTGGCGGCCTTCGTGAACGACAGCGTGTTGGTGATCGCGCCCTTCGGCTGGGGCGAGGTGCCTGTCCAGTCGGCGACCAGGGAGTCGCCCCGCTTGCGGAAGGTGACGAAGAGCCGGATCGGCTTGCCGTAGTCGACGCCGTCGTCGTCGATCCAGTCCTCGAACGACCACTCGCCGTCCGGCAGCTCGCGCAGCACCGCGCGGGTCAGCCGCTCGGTGTGCTCGATCACTTCCTCCATGTACGCCTTGACCTGCTTGGCGCCCTGTCGGTGCACGAGACGGAGGAACGCCTCCTCCGCGATGTGGCAGGCCGAGAGCTGGGCGCGGATGTCGCCGAGCACGCGCACCGGCACGCGCACGTTCTTCTCGAACAGGCGGAAGAGCGTCTCGTTCGGCTCGCCCTGGTCGTACATCTTCACGGGCGGGATGCGCAGCCCCTCCTGATAGATCTCCGTCGAGTCGGACGCATTCGATCCGGCGACGCGCCCGCCCATGTCGGTCTGGTGGCAGATGGTCGCCGCGAAGGCGAGGCGCTCGCCCTCGAAGAAGATCGGCTTCAGCACGAAGACGTCGGGGATGTGCATGCCGCCTTCGAACGGATCGTTGAGGCAGTACACGTCGCCCGGCTTCATGCGATCCCCGTAGCGCGCGATCGTTGCGGCCAGGGCGTCGGGGAACGACGAGAGGTGGGCGGGCAGGGTAAGTCCCTGCGCGACCGTCCGGCCGCTGCCGTCGCAGAAGGCCGTCGAGTAGTCCATGTTGTCGCGCAGCACGCCCGAGTACGCCGTGCGGAGGATGGTCAGCGCCATCTCGTCGGCGATGGACAGCAGCGTGTTGCGGAACAGCTCGAACGCGATCGGATCTCGCACGGGCTCCATCAGATCACCGCTCCCTCGGGCGCCAGCTCGATGACGATGTTGCCATGCCCGTCCAGCGTGGCCCGCGCGCCCGGCGGCACCACGCACGTCGCATCGTACTCTTCGACGATGCACGGGCCGATTATCCCGTGGGGGGCCATGTCGGGGCCCCCCACGGGAAGATCTCCACGGTCGATGATCGGCGTCTCGCGCCAGCCGAGATCGGGGCCGAAGTACACGCGGCGCGACCCGCCCGCGCTGCCCGGGCCCGAGCGATCGACGCGCAGCACGTCGGGAACGCGCGGCCGATCGGGAATGCCCTGACCGACGACGCGCAGGCTCACGATCTCGACCGGTTCGTCGGGGCCGGCGCGATGGCCGTACGTCCGCTCGTGCTCGCGGCCGAACGCTTCGTCCAGCCCGGCCAGCGTGCTGGGTTCGACCGGGCCGCCGGCCACGGGCACGGTCAGCTCGAACGACTGGCCTTCGTAGCGGCAATCCGCCGAGCGCCTGATCCTCACGGCGGCGCCGGTGAATCCCTCGGCCGCGAGTTGAGTGCGCGCCTCGGCCTCCATCCGCGCGAGCACGTCGGCGAGCGCCGACGGCTCGACGCTGCGCGCCCGCCGCCGCCACGTCCGAACGTAGTGGTGCTCGACGTCGGCGAAGAGGAGGCCGAACGACGAGAAGAGTCCCGGGGCCGGCGGCACGACGATGCGGCGCATCTCGAGCTGGCGCGCCATGCCCGCCGCGAAGACCGGCCCGTTGCCGCCGAACGCGAACAGCGCGTACTCGCGGGGATCGCGGCCGCGCTCGCTCGAGACGGCTCGGATCGCGCGCATCATGTTCGACGCCGCGATCACGTGAGCGCCGTAGGCGGCTTCGGCCAGCGGCAGCCCGAGTCGGCGCGCGATCTTGGCCTCGAAGATCTCGTGGGCCCGCGCGGCGTTGAGCTTCACCGCGCCGCCCGCGAGCTGGGTGGGATTCACGAACCCGAGGATCACGTTGGCGTCGGTGACCGTCGGCTCGGCGCCGCCGAGGTCGTAGCAGAGCGGGCCGGGGAAGGCGCCCGCGCTCTGCGGCCCGACCTGGAGGCCACCGCCCGGATCGATCCACACCAGCGAGCCGCCGCCCGCGCCCACCTCGGCGAGGTCGATGGCGGGAACGCGCAGCAGATAGCCGGCGCCGGTGAGCAGGCGCGAGCCGGCCATGATGCCGCCGCCCACCTGATATTCGGTCGCGCGCGACACCTCGCCGTCTTCCACGAGCGACGCCTTCGCCGTCGTACCGCCCATGTCGAACGTCACGATCTTGCCGAGCCCGATCTTCCGAGCGAGCGCCTGGGCCCCGACGACGCCGGCCGCCGGTCCCGATTCGATGATGTGGACCGGCCTCGTCGCCGCCGCCTCGTCGGTCATGAGGCCGCCGTTCGACTGCATGATCATGAGCGGCGCCTTGGCTCCGACGCCATCGAGGCCTGAGCGCAGCGTGCCGAGGTAGCGTTTGACGATCGGCATGACGTACGCGTTGATGACGGTCGTCGACGTGCGCTCGTACTCGCGGATCTCGGGCAGCACGTGCGAGCTCACCGAGAGCGTGAGATGGGGCGCCCGCTTGCGCACGATCTCGGCGATGTGCTCTTCGTGAGCGGGATTGGCGTACGAGTGCAGGAGGCAGACGGCCAGGGCCTCGATCTTCTCGGCGAGGAGGCGGTCGAGCGCTCGCTCCACCTGGGCCGTGTCGAGCGGCTCGAGCACCGTGCCGTGGGCATCGACGCGCTCGTCGACCTCCATGCGGAGATAGCGCTCCACCAGCGGCACGGGCTTCTCCCACGAGAGATCGTAGAGCTTGGGCATTCGGATCCGCCGGATCTCGAGGACGTCGCGGAATCCGGTGGTCGTGATAAGGCCGGTCCGCGCGCCCTTGAGCTCGAGGATCGCGTTGGAGGCGACCGTGGTGCCGTGCAGCACCTCGGCGAGATCGCCTCCGCCGAGGCCGGTCTCGCCGAACAGCTCGCCCAGGCCGTCGACAATGGCGCGCGCGTAGTCGTCGACGCTCGACGAGACCTTCTTCGTGTGAATGCGGCCGCCGGCGTCGAGCAGCACGATGTCGGTGAAGGTGCCGCCGATGTCGACGCCGACGCGGAAGCGCGCGGTCATGGTCACTCTCCGATCCTTATTTGAGAATTCGCGGCAGCCACAGCGCGATGTCGGGGAAGAGCATCATCAGAAAGACCCCGACGATGTAGATCAGCACGAACGGGGTCACTCCGATGAAGACGTCGGTGATCGGCCCGGGCCGGATCCGCATGCCCTGGAGCACGTACATGACGGTGCCGTCGGGCGGGCTGATCATCGCGATCTCGATCAGCATCGTGATGACGACGCCGAACCAGATGGGATCGTAGCCGAGCGCGATCACCACGGGAAACACCACCGGCAGCGTCGTGATGATCATGGAGAAGCCTTCCATGAACGTGCCCAGCGCCATGTAGAACCCGATGATGATCAGCATGATGCCCCACGGAGGCAACGCAAAGCCCTTCACCATCTGGGCGAGGGCCTGGGGCAGGCGCAGGCTCGACAGGACGTAGTTCAGCACGAAGCCGGACAGGATGATGAGGCCGATGAGGCTCGTTGTCCGCGCGGTGGACCGGGCGGAGGCGTGTACGACGTCGAAGGTGAGCTTCTTCGCGAAGGCGGCGAAGACGAGCGAGCCGAGCACGCCGAGCGCGGCCGCCTCGGTCGGCGTCGCCACGCCCAGATAGATGGTCCCGAGCACGAGGAGGATCAGCACCGCCGTGGGCACGAGGTCGCCCAGGCTCGCGAAGCGCGCGCGCCAGGTGACGGCCTCGGGCAGGGGCGGCGTGCCCGCGATGAGACTGTAGACGAGGATCACGAGCATGAAGAGCCCGGCCATGAGGAAGCCGGGGATGAAGGCGGCGAGATAGAGCTTGCCGACGGACGTCTCGGTGATCAGCCCGTACACGATGAAGGTGATCCCGGGGGGGATGAGGTTTCCCAGCGCGCCCCCGGCGGCGAGCGAGCCCAGCACCATGCGCGGGTTGTAGCGCGTCCGCTCGAAATAGGGCAGGGCGACGGAGCCGATCGTCGCCGCCGTGGCCACGCTCGAGCCGGCGATCGCCGAGAACACGGCGCACGAGACGATGTTCGTGTGCAGGAGGCCGCCGGGGAGACGACCGAACCAGAGATTGAGCGCGCGATACAGGCGTTCGGACAGCCCGGCCCGCAGGAGCAGCTCGCCCATCAGGAGGAAGAGCGGCACCGCCACCAGCACGAAGTTCACGCTCGGGATCCAGATAACCTCGCCGATGAAGAGGTGCAGCGGCCGCTCGGAGAGCGCGAAGCCGGCGAGCAGCCCGAGCATGCCGAGGGCGGCCGCGACGTAGACGCCGGCGCAGAAGAAGACGATGAAGACGCCCGACACGAGCGCGAGCTCGCCGATGGGCGCGCTCGTCCCGCCGCCCATCAAGGTCAGGACGACGGTGACGATCAGCATGACGATCAAGAACGCGATCGTGATCATCGGATCGCGGCGTCGGGCACGGGCAAGCCGGCCGCTTCCAGCGCCTCTTCCGCCTCCTCCACGAGCGTCCGCGGCCCGAGCATCCGGTCCACCTCGGCCCGCCGCCCGAGCGTGAGCAGGATCACGACCTCCGCGAGCATGATGACGGTGAGCGCGAAGAACACGGTGATGCCGAAGGCCCACAACGCCTGCGGCACCACGAGCGGGATGGTCAGCGCGCTCGAGTCGTGGGCGCCGAATTCCCACGAATCGTGGACGACCGCCCAGCCGCGCCACACGAAGAAGAACGCGAGCAGCGCCAGGAAGGCGAGCGCGAGCGCGTGCATGAAGGCGCGCAGCCGGAGCGGCATCTTCGTCACGAGCACGTCCACGCGGATGTGGGCGCGGGTCGTCAGGGCGTCGCACAGGCCCCAGGCGATGCCGAAGGCGAGCATGTACCCGGTCAGCTCCACCGTGGCCCGCGAGCTGACGTTGAAGAACTTGCGCGCCAGCACGTCGAACGACACGAAGAGCGAGCACACGACGAACAGCCAGCCGGCCGCGGCGTTCATGAACCGACCGAGCCGCTCGTTGGCCTGGCGCAGCCGATCGAGCCCGGCCAGCAGCCGGTTCCTCATCAGCCGCCGCCCTCCATGCGGCTGCCTTCGTCGGCTCGGCCGGCCGCGGCGCTTCCAACGTAGACGCGAGCCACGCGCGGCCCGACGCCCAGCGCCAGCGCGAGCAGATCGATGGTGTGGCGCTCCGCGATCTCGTCGAGCGTGATCTCCTCGGCGCCCTGGCGGCCAACCAGCACCACCTCGTCGCCGACCACCGCGTCGGGCACCGTGGTGAGGTCGAAACGCGTGTGCTCGAGCGACGGACGAGCGAGGATCGGCACGCGCCGGCCCCGCACGAGCGCCTCGCCCGCGTTCAGCCGATGAACGCCATCGCCCATCCCGGCCGGGATCACGCCCAGCCGCATGGCGGCCGTGATTGGGAACGGCGCCGTGGCCGCGAAGCGCTCGCGCGGAGTCAGATCCTTCACTTCGACGAGCCGACTCTTGAACGCGCGGAACGTCGGGCGCAGCACGACCGGGCCGGCGACGGCCTCGTGGCCGTATCCATAGAGCATGCGGCCGGGATCGACGGCGTTGAGGTAGGTCGAGGGGAAGCCGAGCACGAGCGGAGAGCTGGCGGCGAGACGGATGGGCACGTCGACGCCCTGAGTCGCGAGCGCGTCGAGCACCGCGGTGAAGCGCCCGAACTGCCACTCGACGTACGCGGGATCGGCACCCGTGGGCACGTGCAGATGCGTGCAGAGCCCGGCCAGGCGCAGACCGGCCAGGTCGCGGATCGCGAGGACCAGCTTGACGGCCTGATCGGCCGGCACACCGAGGCGCTCGAGCCCGACGTCCACCTTCACGAACACGTCGGCCGGCCGCGCGCGTCGCGCTGCCGCATCGTCGTAGGCGCGCGCGGCATCGAGATCGGTCAGCGTGGGAATCAGATCGGCACCGATCGCGTCGTCGGCGGCCTCGGGCAGCGCGTTCGGATACATCAGAATCGGCAGCGTGAGGCCGGCGTCGCGGAGGCGCACGCCGTCGGCGAGATCGGCGACCCCGAGCGCGTCGGCGCCGTGCGCCGCGAACGCGCGGCCCATCTCGAGGCTCCCGAAGCCGTAGGCGTCAGCCTTGACGACGGCGACGATCTTCCGCCCGGGCCCGACGAGACGCCGGACCGCCCGGAGGTTGTCGACGGCCGCGTCGAGGTCGATCTCGAACCAGGTCGGTCGGAGCAACCGCATCACGCGCCCAGGACGGGCCGCATCAGCGCGCGACGTATTTCACGCCGGAGATCGGCGCGACGACCTCGTTGTAGACGTCGCCGCAGCGGCTCCCGCAGCGCTTCACCCACGCGGGCAGGACGCTCTCGGCGAGCACCTTCCGGAGCAGCGCCTTGTCGGCGTCGGTCGCCTTCACCTCGATCATCGGCGAGTCCTTGGCCGGCGAGCCGATCTTGCAGGACGGCCGGTTCGAGTTGCAGTCGATCCCATCTTGGGTGAACTCGACGCCGCCGAACTGCCACTGCTTGTCGGTCAGCTCCTTGAAGCTGTCCTCCAGGAAGCGGCGGGCATCGGGCGCGAGCTTGTTCCACCAGCTGAGGTTCGCGAAGTAGCCCGACGACGCCCACGAGAGCGGCAGCGTGTACTGGTGGGTCGTCACCTCGTACCACTTGGCGGCATTGCCGCTGCCCGAGCCGGTGATCGCGCAGTCGACGACGCCGCGCTCGAGCGCCGTGTACGTCTCCGCGTAGGCGAGGCTGACCGGCGTCGCGCCCACCGCGCTCATCAGGTCGTTGAGGGTGGGCCCGAACGTGCGCACCTTGCGTCCCTTGAGATCGGCGAGATCCTTCACCGGCTTGCGACAGAACACGATCTGGGCGGGATACGGGTTCGATCCGATGATGCGCACGCCGATGCGCTCGAGATCTTTGTTGACGATGGGTGTGAGCGCATCGAAGACCTTGCGCGCCTGCTCCACCGTCGGGTTCAGCCCGGCCAGGTCGGCGGCGTCGAGCACGGGAACGTCCTGAGCGATGTACGTGAGTGGCGCGTTGCCGATGTCGACCTGGCCCTGGCGCGTCATGCGGACGATCTCGTAGCCGGTAATGCTCATCTCCGTCCACGTGCTCGTCTTGAACTCGAAGCGTCCCTGACTCCGCTGGACGAGCGTCTCGCGGAAGAAGGGCAGGTCGAGCTTCGAGTACTGTGGGTGCGTCGGGATCGGATGGGCGAGGACGGAGACCGTCACCTTCGGTCCTGGCCCGAGCGTCGACTGCGTGAGGCCAGGCCTGGCGAGCACGACGAGGAGGAGCATGGCGAGGACACCGATCGCGATCCGACGCATGGGAGCGCCTCCTTCATCTCGGGGGCGAAATTCCGGAACAGTGGTCCGGGAGCGTATGCTTCACCGTTCCCGATGTCAAACGCGATGGGCGCACATTCGACACGGCCGTGGGCTCGTGCCGTCGCCTCAGAATCCGTACAGGCGGGCGCAGTTGTCCCAGAGGATCCTTCGCTTGTGCTCTTCGGCGAGCGGGAGCTTGAGGAAATGCGCGGTGGCCTCGGGATACTTCGTGTCGTAGTGCGGATAGTCGGTCGAGAAGACGAAGCAGGCGCCGGTGCGGCCGTCCACGGCGTGTCGCGCCGGCTCCTCGTCGCATTCGATGGAGACGAAGCCCTGGCGGACGAAGTACTCGCTCGGCCGCTCGGTGACCGTTGGATCCTCGAAGCGCCCCGGATTCTCCCAGTGCTCGTCGAGACGCCAGAGCCAGAAGGGCAGCCAGGACCCGTTGCCTTCGAGGAAGGCCACCTTCAATCGTGGGAAGCGGGCCAGCACCCCGCCGAGCGTCATCGCCTCCACGGCCAGCATCTGCTCCATGCTGTGCGAGCACGCGTGCTGGAGTGCGAACGAGTCGTCGCCGAAGCGATCCGTCCCCACCGTGGGCATGCGCGAGGCCACGCCCTCGTGGAAGCCGAGCGGCACGCCGAGGTCCTGGATCGTCGCCCAGAGCGGATCGAAGACCGACTGGTGCCAGTAGACTGAGGCGCGCGGCGGGTTCGGTCGGAGAAAGACCGCCTTGAAGCCCAGCTCCATCACCGCGCGGCGCGCCTCGCGGATCGACAAGGCGACGTCCTGGATCGGGAGCATGGCCGCTCCGTACATCCGCCGGGGATCGCCGGCCTTGCAGAAGTCGGCCAGCCAGTCGTTGTAGGCCCTCGCGATCGCGGCTGAGAACGCCGGGTCCATATCCGGGTCGCTGTTCACGAAGAGGCCCCGCGAGGGGTAGAGCACGGTCACGTCGATCCCTTCGCGATCCATCGCGCGAAGCTGCGCCGCGGCGTCGAAGCCGCGCTCGATGTCCTCGGCAAACCGGTCCAGCCCGCCCGGGAACGACACGCGGGCGATCCGAGCCGACAGGAGGAACTGGTCCGCGCCGTCGACGGTCACGCCGACGTCCGTGGCCTTGCGCTGAGTCCCGCGCGGCGCCCGGTGCCTGAACGGGGGATCGATGTAGCGCTCCCACAGGTCGACCGGCTCCAGCACGTGCATGTCGCTGTCGAAGACCTTGAACCCGTCTTTCATGCGGGATCCTCCTTCGTTCAGGCGACCGGATTCTCGAGCGTCCCGATACCCTCGATCTCGACCTTCACGACGTCGCCCGGCTGGAGGAAGACGCCGCGTCCGAATCCCACGCCCGACGGTGTGCCCGTCGAGAGCACGTCGCCCGGGAGCAGCGTCATCGTCTGCGAGAGGAACGCGAGCAGGTCGCCGATGTTGTGGGTGAGATCGTCGGTGCGCGCGTCCTGCATGACCTGGTCGTTCACGGTGGTCTTGAGGCTCAGGCGTTCCGGGTCCTCGATGAACGCGTCGGGCACGAGGTACGGCCCCATGGGACAGAACGTGTCCGCGCACTTGCCCATGAGCCAGTCGATCTTGAAGTCGAGGCGCTTGGGCACGACGAACGAGCGGGCGGTGACGTCGTTCACGATCGTGTAGCCGGCGACGTAGGACCGCGCGTCCTCGGGCCGGATCGCACGGCCCTTGCGGCCGATGACCACCGCCAGCTCGCCCTCCCAGTCGATCTTCTTGTCGGGCACCTGGCTGGCCAGGATCTTGTCGCGGTGGCCGATCACCGGGCCGATCGACGACGTGAGGAAGCAGTACGGGTTCGAGTTCTCGCGCGTCGTGTACGGCGAGCCCGGACGCAGGATGTCCGTCATCTCCTTGCTGTGGGCGTTGTAGTTGGCGCCCGCCGTGAAGATGCGCGGCGGGTAGAGAATCGGCGCCCGGAACTTCGCGCGCGCCGCGGCCACGCCGGGCACGGCGCGGGGCTGGGCCTCGACGAACGTGGCCAGCCGTTGAAGGTCGCGAAACGCGGCGGGCCAGCGCTCGAGCAATCCGAGCATCGTCACCGGCCGGGGCACGCTGGCCAGCGGAGCCTTGCCGGCCTTTCCCGCCTTGCGGGTGTGCGCGGCGGCGACGGACTCGAGGTCGTAGAGCGTGTCGCCCAGCGCCAGCGCCACGCGCGGCGCTCCTTTGATCTCGATCGTCGCCAGCTTGAACATGGTCGCCTCCGCCTTCGTCGCGTTCGTTGGAGCCGTCGCCGCGCCGTTGCGTCCGCGGCGCGCGTCAGTATAATCCGGCGCCACCGCCGTGAAAGCCGTCGTCTTCGACCAGTTCGGCCCTCCCGAAGTCCTGAAAATTCGTGACGCCCCTGATCCGATCGCGGGAGCCGGCGAAGTCCTCGTGCGCGTGCGGGCCTGCTCGGTGAACCGCACGCTCGACCTCGAGACGCGCGAGAAGGGCGCGGGCTTCGGCGTCACGTTGCCTCACATCTCTGGCGCCGATCCGTGCGGCGAGGTCGTAGCCGTCGGCGCGGGCGTGACGAGCCCCCACGTCGGCCAGCGAGTCGCGGTGAGCCCGATGCTGACCTGCGGCGCCTGCCCGATGTGCCGGCGCGGGACGGAGAACGCCTGCCTGAATCTGAAGATCCTCGGTGTCCACCGTCACGGCGGCTATGCCGAGCTCGTGCGCGCGCCGGCCGGCAACGCGCTTCCGCTGCCGGATGGTCTGTCGTACGAAGAGGCGGCGTGTTTGCCGCTGTCCTACGCGGTCGCCTGGCACCTCCTGGTCGTCCTCGCGCGCGTGGCGCCCGGTGACGTCGTCCTGATCATGGCGGCCGGCAGTGGACTCGGCGTGGCCGGCATCCAGATCGCGAAGCTACGAGGCGCGCGCGTGCTGGCTGCGGCCGGGAGCGACGAGAAGCTCGAGCGCGCACGCTCGCTCGGCGCCGACGCGGGGATCAACTACTCCACGAGCGACCTGGCCCAGGAGGTGCGACGCCTGACCGATGGCTGGGGCGCCGACGTCGTGTTCGAGAACATCGGGACCGCCACCTGGGACCGGAGCGTGGCGTCGCTGGCCCGGGCGGGGCGACTCGTGACCTGCGGGACCCACGGCGGTAGCCAGGCGACGATCGACATCCGCGCGCTCTACCGCCATCACGTCTCGCTGCTGTTCTCGGCGGGGTTCACGCGCGGCACGCTGGAGGAAGTGATCCGGCGGGCCGGGAAGGGCGAGCTCAGAGCGGTGATCGACCGGACGCTGCCGCTCGCCGAGGCGGCGGCCGCCCAGCGTTACGTTTTCGACCGGAAGAACTTCGGCAAGGTGATCCTGCGGCCTTGAAGTCGCCGGCGATTATTCCACGAGCCGGGGCAGGAGCTCGCTGATGCTGCCGCGCAACACGGCGTCGGCCATCGAGTCCAGCTCGGTCGGCTCCGCGTTGATGATCACGACGCGAGCGCCTGCCTCCTTCGCCGTCGGCACCACGCCCGCGATCGGCCACACCGAGAGCTTCGTTCCGACGGCGAGCATCAGATCCGAGCGATGCGCGGCCTGCTGAGCGCGGGTCAGGTCAGCCGCCACCAGGCTCTGACCGAACGAGATCGTCGCCGATTTCAGGATGCCGCCGCAGGAGCGACAGGCGGGATCGTCCTCGCCGGCGCGCACGCGGGCGAGGGCGCGTTCCATCGGCGCGCGTTCGCCGCACGCGAGGCAGGTCACCTCGCGCATCGTGCCGTGGATCTGGATCAGCCGCTCGGGTGACGTGCCGGCCATGAGGTGCAGGCCGTCCACGTTCTGCGTGACGAGCGTGTCGAGGTTGCCGCGCCGCTCCAACTCGACGAGGGCGAGGTGCCCGGCGTTCGGCTTCGCCTGCCAGGCCGGCGAGCTCAACCGGTCCTGCCACGAGCGCTTTCGCACGTCGGGATCGGCGACGTAGTGCTGCAGGGTGGCCATCTTCTCGGCTTGCGGGTTCCGCGTCCAGACTCCCTGGGGACCGCGAAAGTCGGGGATGCCGGAATCCGTCGAGATGCCGGCGCCGGTGAGCACGACGATGCGGCGAGCCGCCGCGATCCATCCGCGGACCGTCTGGACTGTGTCCATCACGCGCGCGCCGGCGTGCCGGCGCCCAGGACGTCGAGCAGCATCGCGTTCACGGCGTCGGCCGCCTCCCAGTTGGCCCAGTGGCCGGCGCCGTCGATCAATCGGAAGTCGACCTCGGGATGATGAGCGGCGAGCGTCGCGTGACGCAGCTCGGGCGGTGAGGCGGGGAAGACATCGCGAGCGCCCCAGACGGCGACGAGGCGCGCGCTGATCCGCGGGAGCGCGCGCACCAGCGCGTCAGAGAACGGGATCGCTCCGATCTTGAAGCGCGTGCGCCGGACGTTCTCCATCTGGACATCCACGGCCGCTTCGTCGATCTGCGCGGGGTCGGCGATCATGAGGATCTCCAGATTTTCGCGGTGAGCGGCGCGCGCGTCGGCCAGGGTCATGTTGGGCGTGACGCGGGCGAGCTGACGCGTCGGCGCCGCTCCGAGGGCCAGGCCGCCGGCGCCGATCAGCACGAGCGTGCGGACGCGGTCGCGCTGACGGGCGGCGACGAGTCCGGCGATGATCCCGCCGAACGAGAAGCCGACGAGACTGACCGGTGCCGGCGGCGAGACGACGTCGTCCAGTCCCGACGACACGATGTCGGCGAGCGCCTCGGCGGTCTCGACGCCGGGCGGTAGTCCGGAGTCGCCGAAGCCGGGAAGGTCCGGCACCCACACGGTGAAGTGGCGGGCGAGCGGCATGATGTTGCGAGCCCAGTGAGTCCACGAGCCGCTGCCTCCGTGCAGCAGCACGACCGGCGGTCCCGCGCCCCACAAGCGCCAGACCATATATTCGGAGCCGCCGGCGTTATATTCGGAGCCACTGGCGATGTCAGCGGCGGTGAGACAGCGAGTCGCGAGCGCGTCGAGCCGCGCGATGCTGTCGGTCACGCCCCGGATTGTATATGCTTGCCAGGCGTGGCTGTCGATCCGATCGCCGAGATCGTCGCCGACCGCGAGCGCGCCCGCGCCGCCGGTGATCCGCTCGTCGACGCCTGCATCCTCGCCACCTCCGACGGTCACGGCCCACCCGGCGTGCGCGCGCTCGTGCTTCGTGACGTCGGCGAGCAGGGCCTCGGTCTCCTGATCAGCGCGTCCAGCCCGAAGTGGGAGCCGCTGCACAGCGGGCGCTACGAGCTGCTCATTCTCTGGCAGACGGTCCACCGGCAGTATCGAGTCCGGGGCTCGCTCACGCCGATGCCCGAGGACCGGGTCGAAGAATACTGGCGCCGCAAGGTTCACGCCTCGCGACTGCTCGACCTCTATTACGACCGTGTCCAGGCCCAGAGCACCCCTGTCGACTCGCGCGAGGCCTTCATGGCCGGCATCGACACGCTGCGACAGCATCATCCGACGCCTGATGCCGTGCCGCGCCCCGCGCTGCTCCGCGGCATCTACCTGGTACCCGGACGCATCGAGATCTGGCGCGGGTCGCCCGACCGGTTGCACGACCGCCGCCTCTTCACGCGATCGGCGGCCGGCTGGCGCGAGCAGGTCCTGGTGCCCTGAACGCGTGATCCCCGACGAGCACGTCCTGCTCGCGCCCTACTGCACGCTGGGCGTCGGGGGTTCCGCGCGCTTCTTCGTCGACGCCGAGGACGAAGCGACGGTCACGGACGCCTGGACGTGGGCGCGGTCGCGCGGCGTCGCGCTCAGCGTGCTGGGCGGCGGCTCGAACCTCGTCGTCGGCGATGCGGGCGTCGATGGCCTCGTCGTCCGCGTGGGCGTGCGTGGCATCGAGACGGCCGACAAAGGCCACGAGGTCGTCGTGTCCGTCGGTGCCGGCGAGCCGTGGGATCCGCTCGTCGCCGTGACCGTCGAGTGCGGCTGGGCGGGTCTCGAGTGTCTGAGCGGAATTCCGGGCCTGGTCGGGGCCACGCCCATCCAGAACGTCGGAGCGTACGGTCAGGAGGTCGCCGAGACCCTCGTCACTCTCCGCGCCCTCGACACGCGCTCGGGACGCGTGGTGAGGCTGACGCACACCGATTGCCGCTTCGCCTACCGCGACAGCCTCTTCAAGAGCGGCGAGCCGGGGCGCTTCATCGTGCTCGACGTGACGTACCGGTTGCGCCGAGGCGGCGAGCCGACGCTTCGCTACGCGGAAGTGGCGCAGCATCTCGGAGCGCGTGGAGTCGGCCGTCCCTCGCTCGCCGAGGTGAGGGCGAGCGTGATCACCATCCGCCGCTCGAAGTCCATGGTCATCGACCCGGGAGACGAGAACGCGCGCTCGTGCGGCTCGTTCTTCACCAATCCGATCGTGAGCGTGGCCGAGGCCGATCGCGTTCAGGCGGTCACGGGGGAGCCGGTGATGCCGCGCTACCCCCAGGCCGACGGTCGCGTGAAGCTGGCGGCCGCGTGGCTCATCGAGCACGCGGGCTTCAGCAAGGGCCAGCGCGACGGTGCCGTCGGCCTCTCGACGCGCCATGCGCTTGCCGTCGTTGCCCACGCGGGCGCGACCGCGAGTGACGTGCTCGCTTTCGCCCGGCGCATCCAGCACGACGTCGAAGCGCGCTTCGGTGTGCGCCTCACGCCCGAGCCGGTGTTCTGGGGCGTCTGACGATCCCACGTCGAGATGCCGTCAGCCGTCGAGACGCGCGCGCAACTCGGCGGCGATCGTCCGGCGGGCCGGCCGGACGTAGGTCGGCCCGTAGTGCTCGAGGAGGCCCTGGCAAAGCAGGGGCAGCGCGATGGTCAGATCGGCGAAGACCATCACGTTGAGCCCGGCGGGCGACTCCTTGCCCCACGAGATGCACTCCGTGCTGACGCCGGCGCCGCCCAGGCCGCCGAACACGGTGTTGTCCGTCGTGATCTGGATGGCGGCCACGTGAGGACAGGCGTCGGCGTGGCCGCGGATCGCCTGAACGCTCGTCGCCGTGATCTGGATGAAGTCCTTCGGCACGCCGCCGCCGAAGAAGATCGCCGCGGTGCCCGGGCCCGGCGTCATGAAGCGGTTCATGATGGCGAGCGCGATCTCGTAGTCCTTGAAGAAATCCACGACCGGGCCGCGCTCTCTCGCCACCCGGTACGACTCGGACAGCGGGCCATCGGGCGCCGCCGGGACGAAGAGCGGCACGCCGTGGCGGAAGCAGGTGGCGGCGATCGTGCCGCCGAGCCCCTGGGCGTCCAGCCATCGACCGAGCTCGTGCATGAACCGGACGCCCGGGATGGTCGACCCGGACCACGTCGCGGCCAGGTGCTCGAAGAACCCGGCCAGGAAATACTCCATGTCGTCGTACGCCTCGGCGCTGACGACGTGGTCGTAGAAGCGATAGAGGCGGCGCTTCCAGAGGTCCTCGTCGTCCACGTGATCGGGATCGACCTGGTAGAACGGCACGCCGCGCTGCTCCAGCACGTCCTCGGTGGCGTTGGCCGAGGTCGACACGACGACGTCCACGTAGCCCCGCTCCACCAGCCAGGCGACGAGCGGGTCCATCCCTGCGCTCGCCATGGATCCGGCCAGGCCGACGGCGATGAGGCAGTCACCGTCGATCATCCGCTTCCAGATGTCGAAGGCCTCCCCGAGCCGGCGCCCCTGGAAGGCCGACCCGCGCATCCGTTCGAGGAGCCCGTCCACCCCATCCGTCCCGAGCCGCATGGGGACCCGCACGTCCAACCCCCGTATCGACGCCTCGCCGCCCATTGGACCTCCCAGGCCACAGTTGTCCGCGCGTCGCCGGCGCGCCGCGTTTAGACTATGCCGCGCCACACCCGGAGGAAAGGACGATGACGCTCGACGTCGCCCGGCGGTTCGACGCCATGGCGGCAACCTACGACGTGCTCGAGCCGTGGTACGAGCACCTCTACGAAGTCATGCACCGGATTCTTCGCCTCACGCTCGCGCGCGGCGGCGGCCGCGCGCTCGATGCCGGCTGCGGCACCGGCTTTCAAGCAGCGCTCCTCAGAGGGTTCGGCTACGAGACGCACGGCCTCGACATCGCGGCGGGCATGCTCGCGGTCGCCCGGCGGCGGCTTCCGAAGATTCCGGCGGTGCAGGGAACGATCGAAGAGCTTCCCTATGCAACCGGCTGCTTCGACGCGATCGTGTGCTGCGGCAGCACGCTGTCGTTCGCCAGCGATGCGACCCGCGCGCTCCGCGAGTTCGGCCGCGTGCTGCGGCCTGACGGCCTGCTGCTGCTCGAGTGCGAGCACCGCGGCCGCCTCGACCTCGCCTGGGCGCTCGTCAACAGCGTCACCGGCGATCGTCTCGGCTACGGCCTGACGCCCACCCAGGCGTGGCGACAGATCGTGGGCAACGGCGCCGACGGCGTGTGGACCGAGTATCCCGGCTATGGCCCGATGCGCTTGTTCAGGGCGCGTGAGCTGCGCGCGCTGCTCCGGGCGGCCGGCCTGACGCCGGTGAAAGTGTGGGGGATCCACGCCGCGACGAACCTGATCCCGTCCACGGTCCTGCACCGTGAGCGCGTGGGCCCGGTATTGGCGTCGGTCTACCGCGGCCTCCGTGCGCTCGATCGGCGCCTCGCGCGCTTTCCGCCGGCGCGCGCCATCGCCAATTCGCTCATGGTCCTCGCGCGGAAGGACGGGACGGCCACCGGGGTAGAATGAGGCCCCTATGAAGACCCGGGACCTCCGCGTCGAGTCCATCCGTCCGCTCCTGCCGCCGGCCATCCTGCTGGAGGAGCTGCCCCTCAGCGAGGACGCCTCGCAGGTCATCACCCGCGCCCGCGACGAGGTCGCGGAAATCCTCGCCGGCAGCGACGACCGGTTGATCGTCATCGTCGGGCCGTGCTCGGTTCACGATCCGGCGGCGGCGGGAGAGTACGCGCGCCGCCTGAAGACGCTCAGCGACGAGCTCGCCGCCGATCTCCGCATCGTCATGCGCGTCTACTTCGAGAAGCCGCGCACGACCGTGGGCTGGAAGGGCCTGATCAACGATCCGCGTCTGGACGGCTCGTTCGCGATCAACGAGGGGCTGCGCCTGGCCCGGCGCCTGCTGCTCGATCTCGCGGCGCTCGGTGTCCCTGCCGGCTGCGAGTTCCTCGACCCGATCACGCCGCAGTTCATCGCCGACCTCGTCACGTGGGGAGCGATCGGTGCGCGCACCACCGAGAGCCAGGTGCACCGCGAGCTCGCCTCGGCGCTGTCGATGCCGGTCGGCTTCAAGAACGGCACCGACGGCGGCGTGCAGATCGCGATCGATGCCCTGCGCGCCGTGGCCCATCCCCATCGCTTCCTCGGCGTCACCGAGCAAGGCCTGGCCGGCATCGTCTCCACGCGCGGCAATCCCGACTGCCACGTGATCCTCCGTGGCGGCCAGAGCGGCCCGAATTACGACGCGGGCAGCGTGGGCAAGACGCTGGACGCCCTTCGCGACGCCGGGTTGCCGGCGCGGCTGATGATCGACACCAGCCACGGCAACAGTGAGAAGGACTACCGGCGCCAGCCGATCGTCGCGCGCGACATCGGCAAGCAGGTCGCACAGGGTGAGACGGGCATCGTCGGGCTCATGATGGAGTCGTTCCTGGTGGACGGGCGCCAGGACCTGCGCGATCCCGCGCGCCTGGTGTACGGTCAGTCGGTCACCGACGCCTGCATGGGCTGGGAGACGACGGTGCCGGTCTTGAGCGAGCTGGCGGACGCGGTGAGGCAGCGCCGGCGGTCGCGCGCTCGAGCGTGACGCCGCTTCGGCTAGGGGGCGTGACTTCGACTGAGGCGTTTGACCAGCCGGTACACGTGAATCCCGCCGGAGCCCTGGAACATCGGCCGCCGGCTTGCGGACGTCACGTTGTCGGATGCCCGTTCGTCGTCGAACCTGCGCTCTTCGCTGACCAGGGGCCCGAAGGTCGTGTCGGGTCCGTTCTCCGCGACGATCCGTGCCATCGCCGTCCAGATCCAGTCGGTATAGGTCTGTAGATAGGTCTCACAGAAGCCAGCAAGCTCACGCACGTCCGTCACCGTGACGTTCCCGGCCACGGCAGGTTCTGTGGACAGAGACCAGAGAAAACCCGAGAGGACCAAACAGAGGGCTGATCGGCGGGGCGTGCCTGTCATCGCTCACCTCTTCGAGGAGATGGAGCGACGGCACGATAGAAAAACGCCCCGCGTTTGTCAATAACGAAAGCCCGGGTGATATCCTCCCGGCGATGGCGCCGGCGACCGTCCGCACCATGTGCCCGATGAACTGTCATCCCACCCTGTGCGGGATGCTGGTCGACATCGACGACGGCCGGCTCCTCGGCGTCCGCGGGGATCCCGACAACCCGGACAGTCAGGGCTTCCTCTGCATCCGCGGCCAGGCTTCACGCGAGATCATCGGCAACCCTCAGCGCCTGCTCCACCCGCTGATCCGCGACGGCCGGCGCGACGGTGAATGGCGGCGTGCGAACTGGGGCGAGGCGCTCGACCTGATCGTCGCGCGCATGCGCGCGGCCGGCCGCGAGGCCGTCGGGACGTGGTCGGGACACGGGGTCTTCGCGAACAACTACGGCACGCGCGTCGCGTCTCATTTGCTCCGCCGGTTCGCCAATCTCTACGGCTGCCAGTGGTGGAGCCCGACGATGATCTGCTGGGGCCTGGGCGCCTTCGGCCTCGGCCTCACCGGCCTGCTCGAGACGAATACCAAGGAGGACATGGGCGTACACAGCGCGCTGATCGTGCTGTGGGGCGCCAACCTCGCGTCGCAGCCGAACACGGCGCGCCACGTGGCCGCCGCCCGGCGCCGCGGCGCGCGCGTCGTGACCATCGACGTGCGCGAGACCGAAGCCGCCGCGCAATCCAACGAGGTCTTGATCCTCCGGCCCGGCACCGACACGGCGCTCGCGCTCGCGATGATGAACGTCATCGTCGCCGAGCAGCTCTACGATCGCGACTTCATCGAGCGTTATACCGTCGGCTTCGAGGCGCTGGCCGGCCACGTCGCGCGCCATTCGCCCGCGTGGGCCTCCGAGATCATCGGCATCCCGGCCGACCGCATCATCGCGCTCGCGCGGCGCTACGCCACGACGCGGCCGTCGATGATCGTCCTCGGCGGCTCGTCGATGCACAAGGGTGCCAACGGCTGGACGGCGGGCCGGGCCGTCGCGTGCCTGCCCGCGCTCGTCGGCCAGGTGGGCATCCCGGGCGGAGGACTCGGACCGCGCCACGGGAGCGCGACGCACGGCCAGGCCCTGACGAGCATCGTGGCCCAGGAGCGCCGGCCGCCGGGACGTTACGTGCCGAGCCAGATGGCGCGCGTCACCGAAGCGCTGGTCGGCGGCGACGTCAGCGTCATGCTGCTCTTCGGCACCGACATGCTCTCCTCCTACGCCGACGCCGAGCAGGTGGCCGCCGGCCTCGATCGCTGCGACCTCGTCGTGGCCTACGACCTCTTCATGAACGGCACGGCGCAGCGGCACGCCGACGTCGTGCTGCCGGCCACGGCCTGGCTCGAGGAGCTGGGGGCGAAGAGCACGAACACGCATCTCTACCTGATGCCGAAGATGCTCGAGCCACCGGCCGACTGCCGGACCGTGACGTGGATCCTGAGCGAGCTGGCGCGCCGACTGGGCCTCGACGATTTCTATCCGTGGGCCACCGATGAGGGGCCGCTCGATGCGATCCTCGACCATCCCTCGACCGGTCACGCGACGATCGCCGCGCTGCGCGCCGAAGGCGGGATCCGCGCGCTCCGGATCTCGCACGTCGCCCATCCCGATCTCGTGTTCCCGACACCCTCGGGCAAGATCGAGCTCGTCTCCCAGCGAGCGCGTGAGCTCGGATTGCCCGAGCTGCCGGTCTACGAGGCGCCGCCGCGGTCGTCGTATCCGCTGGCGTTCCGCCAGGGCCGAACGCTGACCCAGTTCCACGGCTTCTACGATCACGGGCGCGCGCTGCCGACGCTGGCGGCGGCCGACCCGGAGCCCGTGCTGTGGATCGCGCCCGCCGACGCCGCGGCCCGCGGCGTGGTGGACGACGGGCCGATCCGGATCTACAACGAGCGCGGTGAGTTCGAGGCGCGCGCTCGCGTCACCACCCGGATTCGGACGGGGACGGTGTGGATGCGTGACGGCTGGGAAGGCGTGAACCGGCTGACGTCAGGCGCTGCCGCCATCCCTGACGAGGCGGTGGAGGTCTTCGGGTTCTCCGGTGGCCAGGCCGCGTTCGACGCGATGGTCGAAGTCGCCGCGCGCTGACCGCGGGACGCTCAGCTCGTGCCGGGCTCGATCACGCCCCAGACCTCGTTCACGAGCAGCTCGAACAGGCCGAAGAGCTTGAACAGGTCGGGGGACTCCTGCGAATCGACGGCCGGGCGCTGGCGGTGCAGGCGCTGGATCAGGCCGCGGTCGAAGCGCAGGGAGACGTGGTGCTCCATGAGCTGCACGATCGTCGGGGTCAGGGACGCGGTCTCGGACACGGCGAGCGCTACTATCGGCCAGCGAGCGGCCCGACGACAATACATCGCGGCGTATAGACATCTATATCCCGCGGCGGAGCACGTATATCCCGCGGCGGGGCGCGGCCCCTATATCCCGCGGTGGGTGACCCCCTCGCTAGCCGGTGCTCTTTACCGTGGGTGGCTCACACCGCGGGAGGGATCGCGGTCGGGTGACGACGGCGCCGGCGTCCACCACGACGCCCGCGACGCCGGCGGCGGTTGGGGGCTTCGCCCGACTCGCTGGGAGTGGCGACCGGCTCGGGTACGCTCGGCGGCTCCCAGATCGGCGCCGCGCGATCTTCATCGTCCGCCAGCGGCGCCACCAGCGTGATCATCCCAGTCGGACTCACGCTGAGCTCCTTGATCCGCCGGAGCCGCGTGATCAGGCGAGGAGAACCGGGCGGCCGGCGAAAGCCTCGCGACTTGAGCGCGTTGGCGAGCGTGTCGATGAGCACCGAGTGATCGGATGTCCGCTCCACCAGCTCGCGCACGACACCGACGATCTCGTCGTGCGGCGCCGAGTGGGCCGACTCGTCGGCCGGCGCCTCCCGGATGGGAAGGCGCTCGACGGGAGCGACGGGCGCCGGAGCGAGCTGCGGCGGGCGATGACGCGGTCGGCCTCCCCGACCGCGACGACCACGGCGGGGGCGCCCGCGCGAGTCGGGCATCTCGCGCTCGGCGGGCAGCACCGCCGCGTGGGCGCCGATGAGCGCGCGATAGGACAGTCGCTTGAACGAGACGCCGAGGGTGGAGGCGACGTCGCCGACGGCGTCGAACGCGCGATCATCGGAGACGATCTCGAGCACGTCGCCCGGCCGCGCGCCGCCCAGCCACACGCCGGCCGTCACCGCGATCCGCAGATCGCTCCAGTCGCGCACACCGGTGGAGGGCGCGCTGTGGACGAGATGCGCGCCATGACGGGCGAGCAGTCGCCCGGTGTCGCTGCCGATCACGCGCCAGTTCCCGACGGCGACGAAATCGGTACGACGTCCCTGGCGGTCGATCGAGAGATGCTCGATCATGCGCGCGATGTGCTCGGGACGGCTCGTGTTCTCGACGTCGAAGAAGATCACGCGCCGGGCGGCTGGCCACGGGCGCTCGGGCTCCGGCGGAGGCACGCGCGCCGCGAACCCACGCTCGGGTTCGGCGAGCGCGACCTCGGGCTCGGGAGCCTCGGCAACCGGCTCGGGGGGTGGTGGTGGTGCTTGTGTGGCGGGAGGGGTGGTTCGTTTGGTGCCGCTTCGGCGGCGCCGTGGGCTACTCGTACGTGCCATGCCCCTGATGATAAACGGGCCGCTCGGGCCGTGTAGTAGAATCCCGCACCACCTGGAACAGGAGGCCCCATGCAGCGTCGGACGCTTGGCAAAAGCTCACTGTCGGTCTCGGCCCTCGGTCTCGGCGGGATGTCCTTCTCGGGCGCCTACGGCCCGGGCCAGGACCCCGAGTCCATTGCGTTGATCCACCGCGCCCTCGACCTCGGCATCAACTTCATCGATTCCTCCGACATGTACGGTTGGGGCCACAACGAGGAGTTGCTCGCCCAGGCGCTGCGGGGGCGCTGGGGCGCCGTCGTCCTGGCCACCAAGTTCGGCCAGGTGCGGAGCGAGAGCGGCCCCAACCTGATCAACGGCCGGCCCGAGTACGTGGCGCAGGCGTGCGACGCGAGCCTCCGGCGTCTCGGCGTCGACGTCATCGACCTCTACTACCAGCACCGCGTCGATTCCACCGTGCCGATCGAGGAGACGGTCGGCGCGATGGCGCGGCTCATCGAGCAGGGCAAGGTGCGCTACCTCGGCCTCTGCGAGGCGAAGCCCGCGACGATTCGCCGCGCCCACGCCACCCATCCGATCACGGCCGTGCAGACCGAGTACTCGCTGCTCTATCGGACCGAGGCCGAGGAGACGCTGGTCGTCACGCGCGATCTCGGCATCTCGTTCGTCGCCTACGCGCCGCTCGGCCGTGGCCTGCTGACCGGTACCGTCCACGGCCCGGGTGATGTGCCCGAAGGCGATCGCCGCCGCGCCCATCCGCGCTTCCAGGACGCCAACCTCGTCAAGAACGTCGAGCTGGTGCGACGTGTCGAGGCCGTCGCGCGCGAGAAGGGCTGCACGCCGGGCCAGCTCGTGCTCGCGTGGCTGTTGGCGCAGGGCCCGGACGTCGTGCCGATTCCGGGAACGAAGCGCCGGAGCCGCCTCGAAGAGAACCTCGGCGCCCTCGACGTGACGCTCAGTGGCGACGACGTCAAGCAGCTCGCCGACGCGGTCCCGGCCGGCGCCGCCGCTGGTCCCCGGTACCCTGAGCCTCAGATGAAGGCGGTGTACCTCTGAAGCGGTGTACTTCTGAAGGTGACGTCGGTCAGAGTTGACCGGAGAGCGCTCCGGCCGTGTCCTTGCCGGAGACGACGGGTACGATCTCGAAGCCGACGAGATCGGACCACTCGGTGACCCACCGCTGAAGCAGCGTGACGTCGTCGCACTCCATCAACTGGAAGCAACGCGCCAGATCGGCGGTGACCCAGCTGTTCACGAACTGCAATCCTTCCGGGGTCGACCGGCCCCGATCGCGGAGTCGACGGTAGATCGACTTCGCGTCCTGATTGCGAAAGCTCTCGATCACCATGAACAGCATGGAGCGATCCCTCCCTAACCGACCAGCTCGAGACCGAGGAGCGTGCCCAGCTCGCGGAGTGCCGGCACGGGATCGTCCACCTTGATCGTCGCCATCCCGAGGGCGCGCGCCGGCTTGAGGTTGCGGCCGATGTCGTCGAGGAACACGGCGCGGGCCGGCGCCACGCCGAGCTCGCGGCACACCACGTCGTAGATCCGCGGGTCGGGCTTCCGCAGCCCGACCGCGGCCGACTCCACGAAGACGTCGAACTCCTGGCGGAGCCCGTCGCCCACCGTGCGGTCACCGTGATGCCAGTTGTTGGTCAACGCCGCCACGCGGAGGCCGTGGCGACGGAGCCGTCGGATCGCCTCCAGCATCGCGGGCCGCGCCACCGTCGTCTCGGAGATCCGCGCCATCAGATCGCGCGCGTCGATGGCGATCCCGCACGCCCGGCACTCGGCCTCGAACGGCGCGCAGAACGTCTCGACGGTCAGCTCGCCGCGCTCGAGCCGCGCCCAGGCACCGGCCTCGCCGGCGTCGACCACGGCGCGGTTGATGGCATTGAGCGGCAGGCCGCGCGCTCGCTCGTAGGCGGTGATGGCGTGGAGCGGGGATTCCAGGACCACGCCGCCCAGATCGAAGATCACGGCGGCGATCATTCGTCGAGGCCGGTTTGCATGCGGGGAGTGTATACGCCTATCCTTCGTCGATGCCACGCGGAGCCCGGCGCGCGCCGACGATCGTCGTGCTGGTGCGCCACGGTAAGACATCGACGACCGGCGTGCTGCTTCCCGGACGCCGTCCCGGCCTGCACCTCGACGACGAAGGACGCCGTCAGGCCGACGCGGCGGCGCAGCGGCTGGCCAAGCTGCCCCGCATCGACGCGGTCTACTCCTCACCGCTCGAGCGTGCCCGCGAGACGGCGGCCCCGATCGCTCGCGCGCGCGGGCTGAGCGTGCGCACCGAGCGCGGCCTGCTCGAGATCGACGTCGGAGCGTGGGCGGGCCTGAAGCTCGACCGCGCGCGCAAGAAGCCGGAGTGGGCGATCGTGCAGCGACACGCCTCCGGCTTCAGATTTCCGGACGGCGAGTCGTTCCTGGAGATGCAGACGCGGGTGGTGGGGACGCTCGCCGATCTGGTCGCCCGTCATCCCGGCCGGACGATCGTCGCCGTCTCACACGCCGATCCGATCAAGGCGGCCGTCGCCCACGCGCTCGGCGTGCATCTCGACCTCTTCCAGCGGATCACCATCGGGACGGCGTCGATCACGGTGGTGGCCTACGGGGACGGCGCCCCGCGCGTGCTGACGGTCAACGCGGTGGACGGCGACCTCGCCGGTCTCGTTCCGCGATGAGCGCGTCGTTCGACTTCGACGCGCCCGACCACTTCACCGTCGGCGCCGTGGGCCAGCCGGGCAAGCGGACGTTCTATTTGCAGGGGCGCCAGGCCGAGACCCTGGTCACGCTCAAGTGCGAGAAGGAACAGGTCGGCGCGCTCGCCGAGTACGTGGCCGGGCTGCTCGTCCGTCTGAAGACGATGGACCGGCCCGCGGCCAAGGACATGCCGTTGCTCGAGCCGGTCGATTCGCTGTGGGACGTCGGCGCGGTGGGCGTCGGCTACGACGAGCCGGCGGATCGGATCCTGGTCGTCGCCAACGAGGCGGTCGAG
>QHTB01000208.1 GCA_003220615.1 Candidatus Rokuibacteriota bacterium | reverse complement strand
GACTTGCCGGCGCTCCGGAGCCGGATCGTCGAAGAGCTCACGGCGCTCGAGCAGTCGGATGTGCCGTGGAGAGAGTTCTACGCGGGACGACGAGCCGCTTTTCAGACGCGTGCTCCGATCGACTGGGACGCGGCGCCGACCAGCGGGGTTGCCAGTACATCGCCCGACAGCGTTCGGGAGGCCGCCGCACAGGCGCTGAAGGCCGGCGACATGAAGGCGCTGGCGCAACTGGCCGATCTCATGCCGACGGGAACACCCGGCGCGAGTGAGTCCAGGCATGGAGCGCCGACGGCGACGATTCAGACGCCGCAGCAGGCCAGCCAGGATCTCGTCGCCTCCTGGTCGAGCGATACGCTGACACATGCGCAGCAGCTTGGACTGGGCGCTCGCCATCTGGAACCTCGCGGCGACCTCGCCTCGCTTCGCCAGTACGCGTGGAGCCCTTTCTCCGACGAGTCGCGGCTGACCAATATCAAGCAGGTCACCCTGCCGTCAGGATCCCCCGATGGCCTTCGGGACCGGGTAGAAGTGCTCATGATCCACCCGCTCGCGAACTCTGGCGGCGCGCGACACCTGCCGATGTTCGTCGCCGAGGACGTGCTCGTCGAAGACTTCCCGGATCCCAAGGACGGCGAACAGCCACCGTCGTCGCCATTGCTGGCGACCCTCGAGCTTTCCCGTCGCCGCGGGCTGACGCGCGAGGCGATCGAGCGGGCATTGCTCACGCACGGCACGCGCGTGCTGGAGAAGGAGCTCGGCCTCGACCCGCGAGTGTTCCGTCTCGTCTGCATCCCTTCAGACGTCCATTTCCGACTCGGCGAGAAAGAGGGCTGGGGGCGACAACCGTGCTGGACTCATTTCGATGGTTACCTCGTCAGGACGGTCGACGGGCGGCCCCGGCTCCAGGCGCTCGCCGGCGGAGACGTGAGGTACGGCGGTCTGTACGACCTCGCCGGGGTCGGCCGCGACTACGACTCCGACATGGTCGCATGGTGAGCGCGATCACGTCGATCGTCGCTCGTGAAACGTGGTTGATCGTGGGTCGTGAAACGGAGGGGCAGTCATGACATCGTTGATCAAGCAGGTGCAGCCGACGGCAGCAGACGCGAAGACACTCGCGACCGCCGAGCGGCTGTCGAGCGAAGAGCTTCGGAAGGTGCACGCGTACTGGCGGGCCTGCACGTACCTGGCCGCCGGCATGATCTACTTGCGCAGCAATCCGTTGCTGCGGGATCCGCTGAAGCCGGAGCACATCAAGAAGCGTCTCCTGGGTCACTGGGGCACAAGCCCGGGGCTGAGCTTCATGTACGTCCACCTCAATCGCCTGATCAACAAGTACGACCTCGACGCGATCTTCCTCGCCGGCCCCGGCCACGGCGCGCCGGGTGTGCTGGCGCCGACCTATCTCGAAGGCACGTACTCGGAGGTGTATCCGACCAAGGCTGAAGACGAAGACGGGATGCGCGAGTTCTTCAAGGAGTTCTCGTTCCCGGGCGGCATCGGCAGCCACTGCACGCCCGAGACTCCCGGCTCCATCCACGAAGGCGGGGAGCTCGGCTACAGCATCTCGCACGCCTTCGGCGCCGCGTTCGACAATCCCGGCCTGCTGGTCGCGGTGGCGGTGGGCGATGGCGAATCGGAGACGGGACCGCTCGCGACGTCGTGGCACTCGAACAAGTTCCTGAATCCCATCCGGGACGGCGCCGTCCTGCCGATCCTGCATCTCAACGGCTACAAGATCAACAACCCGACGCTGCTCGCGCGCATTCCCCGGGAGGAGCTGGGAGATCTGTTCAGAGGCTATGGCTGGACGCCCTACTTCGTCGAGGGCGACGATCCCGAGCGCATGCACCAGACGATGGCCGCCACCCTGGAGGATTGCGTGCTCGAGATCCGGCGGATCCAGGAAGAGGCGCGCGCAAACGGCACGGCCCGCCGCGCCCACTGGCCGATGATCGTGCTGCGCACTCCCAAGGGCTGGACGGGCCCGAAGGATGTGGATGGTCACAAAGTGGAGGGCTTCTGGCGCGCTCACCAGGTGCCGCTCGCGGGTGTGCTCGAGAATCCGGCGCACCTCACGCAGCTCGAAGCCTGGCTGCGCAGCTATCGACCGGAGGAGTTGTTCGACGCGAAGGGGCGGCTGATCTCCGAGCTCCGGGCCCTTGCGCCCAAGGGGACGCGACGGATGAGTGCCAACCCTCGCGCCAATGGAGGGCTGGTGCGAAAGGCGCTGCGCATGCCGGACTTCCGGGCCTACGCCATCAAGGTCGACAAGCCCGGTCAGGCCTCAGCCGAGAACACGCGGCCGCTGGGTCGCTTCCTGCGCGACATCATGCGCCAGAACATGACGAACTTCCGCGTCTTCGGCCCCGACGAGACCGCGTCCAACAAGCTCGATGCGGTCTACGAAGCGAGCAAGAAGCTGTGGCTCGCCGACTACCTGCCGGAGGACGCCGACGGCGGAGAGCTGTCGCCGGACGGCCGCGTGCTGGAGATGCTCTCCGAGCACACGCTCGAAGGCTGGTACGAAGGCTATCTGCTCAGCGGCCGGCACGGCTTCTTCTCGACGTACGAGGCCTTCGCTCACGTCATCGACTCGATGTTCAACCAGCACGCCAAGTGGCTGGCCATTGCCCGCGAGCTGTCCTGGCGTGCGCCGGTGTCGTCGCTCAATCTGCTCATCACCTCCACGGTGTGGCGCCAGGACCACAACGGCTTCACGCATCAGGATCCAGGGTTCATCGACCTGGTGTTGAACAAGAGCCCCGACGTGTGCCGCGTGTACCTCCCTCCTGATGCGAATTGTCTGCTCAGCGTGGCCAATCACTGCCTGAAGAGCACCAACTACATTAACGTGATCGTCTCGGACAAGCAGAAGCACCTGCAATATCTGACCATGGAGCAGGCCATCGAACACTGCACCAAGGGTCTCAGCATCTGGTCTCAGGCGAGCAACGATCAGGGCTCGGAGCCGGACGTCGTGATGGCCAGCGCCGGCGACATCCCGACCAAAGAGGCGCTCGCGGCGGTCGTGATGCTGCGGGACAGCTTCCCCGACCTCAAGATTCGCTTCATCAACGTCGTCGACCTGTTGAAGCTCACGCCGTCCAGCGAGCACCCACACGGCTTGTCGGACCGGGACTTCGACAGCCTCTTCACCGTGGACAAGCCGATCATCTTCAACTTCCACGGGTATCCCTGGCTGATCCATCGGCTGGCCTACCGGCGCACCAATCACAAGAACCTGCACGTACGCGGCTACAAAGAGAAGGGCAACATCAACACGCCGCTCGATCTGGCCATTCGTAACCAGATCGACCGGTTCAGCCTCGCGATCGACGTCATCGATCGGGTGGAGCGCTTGCGGGTCGCCGGCGCGCACGTCAAGGAGAAGCTGCGCAACATGCAGATCGACTGCCAGAACTACGCCTACGAATACGGAGTCGACAAGCCCGAAGTCGATCAGTGGACGTGGCCTCACTAGGTTGAACGGAGATCCTCGGCATGGGCGGCCGCCGCCTGTGCCGAGGACACTTACCAGTTATCGACGCAGGCAACGAACGATCGGTCAAACGTCTCAGCGACCCGCGCCAGCGTGGCGCGCCGCCTGACGGCCGGCCGCCATGGCGGTGTCGGCCGGTAGGACGAAGTGAAAGACGCTGCCGCGGGGGGCGTTCGGCGCGGACCACAGGCGGCCGTCGTGAGCTTCGATGATCGAGCGCGAGATCGAGAGCCCCATCCCCATTCCGTGGCCTTTGGTCGTGAAGAGCGGAGCGAAGATGCGGTCGACGTCCTCCGGGGCCACTCCCGTCCCGGTGTCCTTCACCGATACCAGCACCCCGCCGGAGGTGTGGATCTCCGACGTCACGCCGAGCGCCCGTGCCCCGTCCGCGGTCGCCATCGATTCGATCGCATTCGTGGTCAAGTTCAGAAGCACCTGCTGGAGCTGTACGCGATCCCCGTTCACCCATGGCAGAGAGTCGGTGAGCTCGACTCGAACGGACACCCGGTGCCGCTCCAACTCGTCGTGGACCACGGCGAGAACACCCCGAATGATCTCGTTGACGTCGAGCGTGGTTCGGGCCCGGACGTCCTTCTTGAACATTGCGCGAGTGCCGGCGATGACGGCTCCTGCACGATGACCATCGGCAGCGATGTGGGTAAACGCAGCCTTCGCCTCCTCGAGATCGGGAACGGCTCGAGTGAGCCAGTTGAGTCCGGCGTCGGCATTCGCAATCATCGCTGAGAGGGGCTGGTTGACCTCGTGAGCTATGGAAGCCGATACCGCGTCCCCCGTCATCAGGCGAGCTTCACGCTCGCGACGCTGGGACAGGATCGCATTGACCAGCCGCGCGTAAAGAGTCGTGATCTCGTACAGCAGCACGAACAGGACAAGGGTCCCGGAGATGAGCCCGAAGAACCGGCCGGCATACCAGCCGAAGGAATAGCGGTTAACCACCACGGGAATCATGAACAGAGAGATCTCGATCACATAGTCGCACAGCACCACCATCAGCCACAGATCGAGCACCGAACCCCGGCGGATCCAGAGCACCATGAGCGCGACGACGGCGTTTACCAGCACTATGCGTGCGGCGGAAGATTGGTATAGCGGGCCGGCTGAGGAAACCGTATCGCGCAACAGTCTGGGCAGCAGCGCATGGCCCGCGGTAACGAGCAATGTCGCTGCGCACACCGCGGCCACGACCACGGCAGCGCTCAAAAGGCTCGCCGTGGTAAGCGTGCCCTTCCAACGTTGCTTTGACGGATCAGCATTCTTCAGCAGCGCATAGGCGGTCACGGACAGGGGAAAGCCGACATGCCACAGGAAGTAGAGCCAAGGGGGGCTCTGCAGCCCGGCGCCGAGTAGCCCTTCGGGCGCAAATGCGCCAGGGAACGTCAGCCCGTAGGGAATTACGATGAGCGCGGTGAAGAGATACCCGCTCGCGATCGCCAGCAGCGCGTGGGAGCGCAGGATGGCGAACTGGGCGAACAGCAGGACTGCGGTGATCCCGTCGCTCACGAACATCGCCGCGACATACATCGGGACGAAGGCGTCGATGCGCGCCAGTGGGACGGTCGACAGTGGCCCCGCCGCCACGACGAACGCCGCCATCAGTGCCAGCACCACGCCGAGGGCGAGCCGCCGTTGCGCCGGGCTTGGCGGCAGGCTGGAGATGGTGAAGGCCTGCACCTCCGGAGCGGCAGACCGTGTCTTCACCATGCTTTCCACTAATCGCGCATAACGGTGCGCGGGCAGAGCGCACGTCGTGTGGCCGCCTTTACGAGCTCGTACGGCTCTCGCGTTCGGCCGCGCCGAGTGCTCACGGCCGCGCGCTGCCGCCCGGCTCGTAGGCCCCAGGGATTGTGTGCCGCGGCAAGGTCGAGCGCAAGGGCCCTGTTCTTGCGGAAAGCCCTGAGCCATATGGAATGGCGAGCGCGCGCGTGCGGCGGAACGGAGAGTGGCAGAGAAGGAGGAGGTCAGCATGTCAGCGAGAGGCACGTTGTCGTGGCGGCCGTTCCGATCCCGCCAATGCCCAACCCGACGAAGGTAGGGTTGACGCCCGTCCGGACCAGACGAAGGTCGGGTAGACGTGGATCGGCAGCGGACCCTAGGATCGGAGCAGGGTCGAGCCTACCCCGTCGACGGAGGGCCGGCAATGGCGCATGGCTAGACGAGAGGGGCGCGTGATCGGCATTGTGGACGACGACTCCTCCCTGCGTCGTTCCCTCCGCAACCTCCTGATGTCCGTCGGCTATCGCGTCGAGACGTTCGAGTCCGCGGAGGCCTTTCTCCAGTCTGGCGATCGAGACGAAATCGGCTGCGTGGTGCTCGACGTGCGTATGGCCGGGATGAACGGCCTCGATCTGCTGAGACACCTGGCCGCCAGCGGCTCACGGATTCCGGTCATCATCCTGACGGCTCACGGGGAGGACGAGACGCGGCGGCAATCGCTCGAAGCCGGGGCCGTCGCGTTTCTGGAGAAGCCCGTCCGGTCTCCCGTCCTGCTCGACACCGTACGGGCAGCGCTCGCCTCGACGTGATGGCCGTCTTCTGCCAGTGAGGGCGTGCCTGATGCAGCGTCACGTCGCGCGATCCGCCATCGTCCGATACGGCATCGCCGTTCTCTGCGTGACGGTCGCCGTCATCCTGGCGCTGTGGCTACGACCCGTGACGCTGGTCGGCGGTCAGCTGTCACTGGTCGCCATCCTGATCACGGGCTGGGTCTGTGGCCTGCGACCGGCGCTCGTCGCCTGGGTCCTGGCCACGCTGGCGTTTGCTTACTACTTCACGCCGCCGATCTATTCCTTCCTCGTCGACCCGCCCGAGCGGCCCGGCTTCATCATCTTCGCACTGCTCGGGCTGTTCATGGCCACGGTGAGCGCCGCGCGACGAAAGGCGCAGGATTTGCTCGAGCGCGCGCGGGCGCAGCTGGAGACGCGCGTTCGTGAGCGGACAGCCGATCTCGAGCGGAGCAACGAGCGCCTGCGGGAGAGCGAAGAGCAATGGCGGGCGGTGTTCGAGAACAACCCGACCATGTACTTCATGGTGGATGCCGCCGGCACGGTCGTGTCCGTCAATCCATTCGGCGCCGAGCAGCTCGGCTACAGCGTCGACGAGCTGGTCGGCCAGTCGATGCTGAAGGTCTTCTACGGACCCGATCGACAAGCCGTTCAGGCGCACGTCGCTGTCTGCCTGCAGCAGCTCGGCCGCCCGTTCCGCTGGGACCTCCGCAAGGTGCGCAAGGACGGCACGGTGCTGTGGGTGCGCGAGACGGCCAAAGCGATGCGCCGGGCGGGCGGCGAGCCCATCGTCCTGGTCGCCTCCGAGGACATCACCGAGCACAAGGAGGCGGAGGAGGACCGCCAGGAGCGTCGGTGGATGATCGAGAGCATGGACCACGTGAACCGCGCGATCCAGGGGACGAACGACCTCGAGCAGATGATGAGCGATGTGCGCGACGCGACGCTCTCGATCTTCCAGTGCGATCGCGCCTGGCTGGTGTATCCGTGCGATCCGGAGGCCTCCTCCGTCAGGCACACGATGCACCGTGCGCGACCCGAGTTTCCCGGCCGCTTCGGCGTGGGCGAGGATTTTCCGCTGCACCCGGACAGCGTCACCGTGCACCGGATCGTGCGGGCGGCGAGCGGGCCCGTCCGCTTCGACCCGGAGTCAGAGCATGCGCTGTCGCCCGAGGAGGGGAAGCTCTTCGGCATCCAGTCGCGGATCGTCATGGCGCTGTACCCCAAGGGCGATCTCCCGTACATGTTCGGACTCAGCCAGTGCTCGTACCCGCGCGTCTGGACGCGGCGCGAGGAAGTCCTCTTCCAGGCGACCGGCCGGCGGCTTTCGGATGCCCTGACGAGCCTGACGATGTTCCGCCGGCTGCGCGAGAGCGAGCAGCGCCACCGCTCGATCTTCGAATCCACCGGGGTCTCGATCTGGGAGCAGGATTTCTCCGGGGCCAAAGCCATGATCGACGAGCTGAAGGCTCAGGGCGTGCGCGATTTCCGCCAGTACTTCGCCGCGCATTGGGACGTGGTCCGCCGCCTTGACCGCCTCGTGCGCGTCCTCGACGTCAACGAGGAAACGGTGAAGATGTTCCGCGCGAGGAGCAAGGCCGATCTGTTGGCCTCGCTCGACAAGCTCCGGACTCCCGAAACGCGGGCCACCTTCGTCGACCTGCTGGTCAACATCGCCGAGGGCTGGACCTCCCGCGAGGGGGAGATCACCCTGCAAGATCTTGAGGGCCGCCAGCTGACCGCCCTGTTCACCATCACCTTCCCGCCGACCGCGAAAGGGTTCGAGCGGTTGCTGATCACCATGATCGACGTGACCCAGCGCAAGCACGCCGAGCAGCGGGCCGCGCAGGCCCAGGCCGAGCTCGCCCACGTCAGCCGCGTTACCATGGTGGGCGAGATGACCGCGTCCATCGCCCACGAGGTGAACCAGCCGCTCGCGGCCATCGTCGCCGATGCCAACGCCTCCCTGAACTGGCTCGCCGCCGCGCCTCCCGACCTCGAGAGCGTGAGGGGGGCGCTTGACGCCATCGTGCGAGACGGCCACCGGGCGGGGGAGGTGATTCAGCGGATCCGCCAACTGGCAAGTAAGGGTGCGCCACGCAAGGATGCGGTAGACCTCAACGACGTCGTTCGCGACGTCGTGCCGCTCGTGCGGGCCGAGCTGCGTCATCAGGAAATCTCGCTGATGCTGGACCTCGCCTCGAAGCTGCCCCCGGTGCTGGGCGACCGGATCCAGCTGCAGCAGGTTTTGCTCAACCTCGTGATGAACGCGGTCGAGGCGATGGGGACGGTGACCGGCCGGCCGCGGAGGCTGATCATCCGATCCGAGCCGGACGACGACGATCACGTCAGTGTGGCCGTGCAGGACACCGGCATCGGCATCGCCGCGAACCACCTGGATCACGTGTTCAGCGCCTTCTTCACGACCAAGCCCGGCGGGATGGGCATGGGGTTATCGATCAGCCGCTCGATCATCGAGGCGCATGGCGGCCAACTGTGGACCACCCCCAACCGCCCGCATGGCGCCGTCTTCCACTTCGCTCTTCCTGTCGCGAAGGGACCGTACCCGACGAAGGTAGGGTAGACTCGCCTCCGCCCGGCTCCATACGATGGCAACTAATGAGTCTCAAGACGACCGCGACTGGCGAATCGGATGACTGAGCAGAACGGACGGATGGTTTCGATCGTCGACGACGATGCATCGTTGCGCCGGTCTCTGCGGAATCTCTTGACGTCGGTGGGGCTCCGCGTCGAGACCTTCGAATCGGCGGAGGTGTTCCTGGAATCAGGCTCGCTCGACAAGACGAGCTGTCTCGTTCTCGATCTGCAGATGCCGGGCATGGGTGGTCTCGGCCTCATGAGGCATCTGGCCGAGTCGGACACGCGGATCCCGGTGATCATTGTGACAGCCCACGGCGACGACGACATGCGGCAGCGCACGCTCCAGGTGGGTGCAATCGCGTTCCTGGAGAAGCCAGTCCGGGGGCCCGCTCTTCTCGAGGCTATACGTAGCGCGATCGGCGCGGCGTGAAGAGCACGACAGACTTCCGGCTCGAGGTGGCAGATGGCAGCGAGCACTCGTTCCGGGCAGCTGGCTGTGAGTGACACGGAACATCCTGGACGACGTGACGTATCGCGTCGCGCCGACCCCGCCGCGTCGGCGACGGCTTCCGTCGTCTTCGTGGTCGACGACGACGCGTCCGTCCGGGACTCGCTGGGGCGGCTCATCTCGTCGGTGGGGTTCAAGGTCGAGACGTTCGCCAATGCGCGCGCGTTCCTGGGGGCCCGGCGCCCCGATGCGCCGGGATGCCTCGTGCTCGACGTGCGCCTGCCAGGTCTGAGCGGTCTGGACCTGCAGCGCGAGCTGGCCGAGACGGACGCGGCATTGCCAATCGTCTTTCTCACCGGGCATGGCGACATCCCTATGTCGGTCCAGGCCATGAAGGCCGGCGCCGTGGAGTTCCTGACGAAGCCGTTCCGCCAGCAGAACCTCCTCGACGCCATCCGCAGCGCGATCGAGCGCGACCGGACGATGCGCGCGGACCGCGCGGAGCGGGCCGAGCTGAGCCGCCGCTACGCGTCGCTCACCCCGCGCGAACGTGACGTCCTGGCGTGGATCGTGACCGGTCTGCTCAACAAGCAGATCGCCGCCGAGCTGGGCACGAGCGAGGCGACGGTGAAGGAGCAGCGAGGGCACGTGATGGCGAAGATGCAGGCGGGCTCGGTGGCGGAGCTCGTGCGCTTCGCGTCGCGGCTCGGCATCACGCCGGCCGGCGGCGCTTCGAACCCTCCGAAAGCGGGGTAGCGCGCTACTCCTACAGGTACTGACCCGTGGGGACGACATTCTCGACGCTCCGCGGTGGTTTGCTGGCGTGGCCGACGAGGGACTTGATGTACACGATGCGCTCACCTTTCTTGCCGGCGATCTTCGCCCAGTCGTCCGGGTTGGTCGTGTTCGGAAGATCCTCGTTCTCCTTGAACTCCTCGCGCACGGCGGCGAGCACGTCGTCGGTGGTGAGGCCTTTGGCGGCGCCGCCGATCAGGCGCTTGAGCGCGAGCTTCTTGGCCCGCCGCACCACGGACTCGATCATGGCGCCTGAGGCGAAATCATTGAAGTAAAGGACGTCCTTCTCGCCGTTGGCGTAGGTGACCTCGAGGAACCGATTCTCCTCTTCGCGGCTGTACATCGTGTCCAGCGCAGCCCCGATCATCGCGTCGATGGCCGTCTGGACGTCGCCGTGCTCCCGGATCTCGTCGGTCGCCACGGGGAGATCGGGCGTGAGGTACTTGTGGAAGATGTCGCCGGCGGCGGCGCGATCCGGGCGGTCGATCTTGATCTTCACGTCGAGGCGGCCCGGCCGCAGGATGGCCGGATCGATGAGATCCGGCCGGTTCGAGGCGCCGATGACGACGACGTTGCGCAGGCCCTCGACACCGTCGACCTCCGTCAGGAACTGCGGGACGATCGTGTGCTCGACGTCCGACGAGATGCCGCTGCCGCGCGTCCGGAACAGCGCGTCCATCTCGTCGAAGAAGATGACGACCGGCACGTCGTCGGCCGCTTTTTCCTTGGCCTTCCGGAACACCTCGCGGATTTTACGCTCTGTCTCGCCCACGAACTTGTCGAGCAGCTCCGGTCCCTTGACGTTCAGGAAGTACCCGTTGATCGTCTCCCCGCGCTCCTTCGAGACTTTCTGCGCCAGACTGTTGGCCACCGCCTTCGCGATCATCGTCTTGCCGCAGCCCGGAGGACCGTAGAGCAGCACGCCCTTCGTGGGCCTGAGCTTGTGCTCCTTGTAGTCGTCGGCGTAGAGGTACGGAAGCTCGACGGCGTCCTCGATGGCATGGATCTGGGCGCTCAGACCTCCGACGTCCTCATAGCCGACGTCGGGCACCTCTTCGAGCGCGAGATCCTGTACCTCGCTCTTCGGTAGTCGCTCGAGCACGTAGCCAGACTTCGGATCCATCAACAGCTGGTCGCCGGGGTTCAGGCGCATCGAGCGGAGTGGATCGGCGATGACGGCGATCTTCTCGCCGTCGGCGCGCAGCGTGACGATGGCCCGCTCGCCGTCGAGGCGCTCCTTCAGCACGACCACGTCGCCCTGGATCTCGTACCCCGCCGCCGCGATGACGTTGAGCGCGTCGTTCAGAACCAATTCCTGTCCCGGCCGCAACGACTCGGCCTTGATGGCCGGGTGCAGCCTGACCTTGACCTTGCGGCCCTGCGCGAGGACGTCGACGGTGTCGTCTTCACCGGCCGAGAGGTACACGCCGTAGGTCGACGGCGGTGCGCAGAGCTTGTCGACCTCCTCCCTCAGCGTCGCGATTTCTTCGCGCGCCTGGCGGAGTGCCTCCAGCAGCCGCTCGCTTTGCCTGAAGTCCTGCGCGACCGCGTAGCGCGTCGCGCCAAGGTCGTCTTCGAGCACGTCGATCTGCAACGTCTTCATGGTCGCGCTCCTCAAGGCGTCAGGGCGACTTCGAGGGTATCGACAAGGAACTCGATGGACGGGTCGGGGACGTCGTCCGGCATGGCTGCTGGCACGACGCCGCGATGAAGGAAGTCACACATGATGCGGTTCCCCGTCGCCCAGTCCGCTCCATGGCCAACCGTGTGGTGGGAGCAGAGGTCATCGGGGCCGAGCGTCGGCTGCGCACACTGCACGCAGACACTCATCGGCGGGCCTCCCCTCGGGTGATCGGTCTCTCCGTACTGCTGTCCATCGTGCTCCTCGGCTTCGACCGAATCTGCCGTTGAGATAGGCTGCGGGGCATCGACGTTACGCATCCCACACGCCGGGCGGGTCCCACCCGACCAACGTAGGGTGATGAATCCTGCGCCTCTGATGAGCGCGTCAGAAAGCAAGAAGGGGACGACTCCATCAACTGTCACAAGGGCTTCATGTATCGGTCGACCGCGATCACGCTGCTGCTCGGCGGCGCGCTTGCCGGGTGCACCGTCGGGCGGAACGACGCCCGGCCGGCAGTCGAGGCCCCGACGGTGTGGCGCACCCCGAGCGAGACAACCGCATCGCTGGCCGACACGTCAGTGAGCGATTCAGGCGGAAGCGCGAGAGGGTGGCCGCGCCGGCTGATGCGCTCGTTCCGATCCAGGGCGGCAGCGGAGACGCTCCAGGCCACCCATGAATCCCGGCGACATCGGTTCCCGCTCGTTGACGTGAAGACGCAGGCGCTTGCGTGATCTTGCCAAGTTTTTCAGCTGATGCCGCCAGCCGTGCTGCCATCCGCCTCGAAAGAGCGGTGGACAGCGAAGGTCGGCTTCGACCGGGCGGAGCCAGTGTCCACAACACAAACCCGGAGAAGGAGTCAGATCATGCGTCGTTTCTTGATCGCAGTGCTGTCGGTCGGCACGCTCGTCGCTGCGCTCGCCGGGGTCGCGGGCGCTCAAGCCGAGAAGGCAACCCTGACGTTGTCGGACGGGTCGATCGCTGCCGGCATCGGCTTCAGCTGGGGCAAGGGCACGTTGACGTATGCGGGCAAGACGTACCCCGTGAAGGTGCAGGGGCTTTCCGTGGGTGAGGTCGGGCTGACCCGCGCCACCGCGAAGGGGACCGTGTCGAACCTCACGAGGCTCGACGACTTTTCGGGCAACTACGTCGCAGTCGGCGCAGGCGCGACGGTCGCCGGCGGAGCTGACGTGACCGTGATGCGGAACCAGAACGGCGTCGTCGTCGAGCTGCACAGCACGACCCAGGGGGCGAGTCTCAAGTTCGCCGCCGAGGGTCTCCATCTGACGCTCGCGAAGTAGTCGGGAGGACACGCGCGTGCACACCTGGTGGATGCTGGCGGTCCGAGGCGGCCTCGGCATCCTCCTGGGTGTCGTCGTGCTCCTGTCTCCGCACGTCGCACTTGGCGAGGTCGTCGCACTGTTCGGAATGTACGTCGTCCTCGACGGCATCTGCGCCGTGGCGTGGGGGATCCAGGCCTCGCGGTGGCTCCTCGAGGGCTGGCCGGTGGTACTGGAAGGCGCCGTCAGCTTCGCACTCGGGGTCGCCGCGCTCGGGTTTCCCTTCAAGACAGCACAGTTCGTTCACATGATCGCCGCCTGGGGGCTCGTCACCGGAATACTCGAGATCCTCGCGGCGGTGCGTCCTCCTCGGGGCATGACCGGTCACTGGGCTCTCGTCGCCGCCGGTGTGTGGTCGATCTTCCTGGCGGTCCTGATCGTGAGCCTGCCCCACGCGGTCACGGACAGCCTGGTGGACGCGATCGGCGTGTACGCTCTCGTCTTCGGCGTCCTCGTCTCGACGATAGCGGTCTTCCTTCACCGTGTCTCGCCGCGCGTCACCGTTCGATCGGTGGATCATACGTGGACGACGAGGTAGGCGGCCGGGCGGGCGGCGCCCTTGTCTCCGTCGACCACATCGACGGTGACGCGCTTCGACTGCGCTTGTCCGGACGCTGGACGCTCGGTACGCGACCACCCGTCGCGGCGGACGTCCTCGCGCAAGCGTGGGAACCGTCGGACAGGCGGGTGGCTGTCGAGGGCGATCGGCGTTTGCAGTGGGACAGCGGTCTGCTCATCTTTCTCCGCGAGGTGATCTCGGACGCGGAACGCCGGCACATGCCGATCGAGTTCGTTGGTTTGCCGGACGGCGCGACCCACCTTCTGAGCCTGGCGCGCGCGAGGCCTGAGCAGACGGCGTCACGCAACGGCGCCAAGGGAACGTGTCTGCTCGACCGTATCGGGTCGAGAGCGATCGGCGCGGCGCAGTCCGCGGTCGACGTGCTCGCGTTCGTCGGCGACGCGTCCGTCGCCGTGGTTCGACTCGCCACCGGCCGCGCACGGGTCCGGCGGTCCGATCTGCTCGTCGTGATGCAGGACGTCGGCGCGCACGCGCTGCCGATCGTTTCCTTGATCGCCTTCCTCGTCGGGACCATCCTCGCGTACGTCGGGGCCGTACAGCTGCGCGCGTTCGGCGCGCAAATCTACGTGGCCGACCTCGTCAGCGTCGCCACGACGCGCGAAATGGGGGCGATGATGACGGCCGTCGTCATGGCCGGTCGCACGGGAGCGGCGTTCGCCGCGCAGCTGGGCACGATGCGGGTCAGCGAGGAAATCGACGCGCTGACGACCCTGGGCATCTCGCCCATGGAATTCCTCGTGGTGCCGCGGATCGTTGCGCTGGCCGTGATGATGCCGCTGCTCTGCCTCTACGCGGATCTGCTCGGCATGCTCGGCGGCGCGGCCGTGGGCACGGCCCTGTTGCACCTCGGTGGCCTCGAGTACTACCAGCACAGCGTGCATGCGATCACGCTGGACGACTTCACGGCCGGCCTCATCAAGGCCGCGGTGTTCGGCGTCCTCGTCGCCGTCGCGGGCTGTCTGCGCGGCATGCAGTCGGGGCGGACGTCGGCCGCGGTGGGCCGCGCCGCGACCTCGGCGGTCGTGACCGCCATCGTGCTGATCATCGTCTCGGATGCCGTGATGACGGTTCTCTTCGACCTGCTGAATCTGTGAGGCGATGTCATGGAGAACCGGTCGCGCATCGAGGTTCGCGATCTCGACCTGAGCTACGGGGATCGCGTCATCCAGCGCGACCTGAACTTCGCCGTCGAGCCCGGCGACATCTTCGTGATCATGGGTCCGAGCGGGTCGGGCAAGAGCACGCTGCTCCGCGGGATGATCGGGCTCGTGCCGCCGGCGCGGGGTGACGTCTACTACGACGACGCGAGCTTCTGGACGGCGGGCGAGAGCGGTCAGCAGCGCATCCTGCGCCGCGTCGGCGTGCTCTATCAGGAGGGCGCCCTGTGGAGCTCGATGACGCTCGCCGAGAACGTCGCGCTGCCCGTCGAGCAGTTCACCGATCTACCGCCGGCCACGATCCGAGAGATCGCCTCGCTCAAGCTCGCGCTGGTCGGACTCGCCGGCTTCGAGGAGTTCTATCCGTCCGAGATCAGCGGCGGGATGCGCAAGCGGGCCGGCCTGGCGCGCGCGATGGCGCTCGACCCCGACATCCTCTTCTTCGACGAGCCCTCGTCGGGCCTGGATCCCATCAGCTCGCGGCGGCTCGATGATCTGATTCTCGAGTTGCGCGACAGCCTCGGCGCGACGGTGGTGGTGGTCACGCACGAGCTGGCGAGCATCTTCGCCATCGGCACGAACTCGGTGTTTCTCGACGACGAGACGCGGACCATCATCGCCGCGGGCCATCCGACGAAGCTCCTCCACGAATGTCGCGACGCAAGGGTGCGGCGCTTTCTCACGCGCGGCGCCAGGGAGACGGCCTAGGGCCATGGGTCGCAAAGCGAATCAGGCGATCATCGGCGCGTTCGTCGTCGGGGCCGTGCTCCTCGCGGTCGCGGGCGTGTTCGTGCTGAGCGGCGACCGATTCTTCTTCGCTCCACGGAAGACGCACGTCGCCTACTTCGACGGCTCGCTGGAGGGCCTCGACATCGGAGCGCCCGTCACGTTCAACGGGGTGAGGATCGGCTCGGTCACGAACGTCAAGGTCGTCATCGAGGCCGATGGGGCGTCGATACGCACGCCCGTCTTCTTCGACATCGATGGCCGCCGCCTGCACGACGTCGCGGGCGGCACGATCCGGTTCGAGCAGGATGCCGGGGAGCTCGACCGCCTGATCGCACACGGGCTCCGCGCGCGGCTCGAGCTCCAGAGCCTCGTGACCGGCCAGCTCGTCGTCGCGCTGAACTTCTACCCCAACACGCCCGCTCGGCTCCGCGGCGTGTCGAAGCGGTATCCGGAGGTGCCGACGATCCCGTCGAGCTTCGAGACCCTGACCCGGACGCTGGCGAACCTTCCGATCGAGACGCTCGTGGCGGAAGCGATCCGCACGATGCGGTCGATCGAGGCGGCGGCGAGCGCGCCGGAGGTGAAGTCGGCGCTCGTGAAGCTCGATCGAGTGCTCGGCGACGTCGACGGCCTCGTCCAGGCCGTGAACGGCCGCCTCGACCCCGCCATGACCGCGCTGCAGGAGACCGCGGCCGACATGCGCGCCACGATGACGGACGCCCGGGCGGCGCTCGCCCAACTCACGCCGGCGGCGGGCGCCGCCATCGCCGACTATCAGGCCCTGGCGCGGGAAGCGCGCACGCTCGTCGCGCACGCCGACACGCAAATCGAGTCCCTCGCGTTCTCCGTCCAGGCGACGCTGGACGACGCACGGAGCGTCCTCGGCGACGATTCGTCCGTTCGTTACGAGCTGGCGACGACGCTCCAGGAGATCACGCGGACGGCGCGGGCGCTGCGGACGCTCGCCGATTATCTGGACCAGCATCCAGAAGCCCTGCTCGTGGGCAAGCGTCCGGAGCCCCGGCGATGAAATCTCGGCTCGCGCAGCGCGGTGGCTTCGTGTCGACCGTCGGCCTGGCGCTGCTCGGCCTCGCCGCCTGCGCGACGTCTCCCATGACACGGTTCTACGTGCTCACGCCCGTCGCGGTGAACAGCGTTCACCGCTCGTGGCTGTCACCGGCGTCCGGCGGCATGACGATCGGGATTCGCGTGGTCGAGCTGCCGCAAGAGCTCGATCGGCCGCAGATCGTGACGCGAACGGGCGCGAACACCGTGCATCTCGCCGAGTTCGACCGGTGGTCGGCGCCGCTGCGGGACAGCGTAAGGCAGGTCATCGGCGACAACCTCACGATCCTCCTGCCGGCCGACCGCGTCGAGCGGTACCCGTGGACGCCCGGCACGGCGCTCGATCGCGAGGTGATCATCGAAGTCACGCGCTTCGACGGCGAGCTCGGCGGTCAGTGCACACTGAACGCGCGCTGGAAGGTCCTGACGCGGACGGCGCCCCCGTCGGCGCTGTACGGCCACTCGATGCTGAGCGAGGCGGCCGGCCGGGACTACGCCGCGCTCGTCGCCACGCAGAGCCGCCTGCTCGGCGCGCTGAGTGCCGAGATCGCGAGGGCGATCCGCACGGGCGCGCAAACGGCGGGCCCGTCCGCCGGAAGTATCGACACCCGACTGCAGTAGGGTGTGTCCCGACCCGACCAACGTCGGGTAGAAGCGTCCCGCCTCGCACCGTAGTCTCGTGACAGCTTCGACTCGAGCATTCACGAACGGACGAGGGCGAGGACACGAGATGAACCTTCAGGTGGTCGAACGAAAGACCGAAGGCGTCGCTGATTCACGGGGCGCGGATGGCGATGGCGATCTTGTCGAAGCGCTCCGCCGGGACGAGCCGATGGCGGCAGAGCGTCTCGTGACGCGATATGGCGAGCGTGCGTATCGCCTCGCGAGCCGCATCACCGGCAACCGCCAGGATGCGGAAGAAGTCGTACAAGACGCGTTCTGGGCCGTGGTCCGGAAGATCGACAGCTTCCGCGGTGAGTCGGCGTTCGGATCCTGGCTCTACCGCATCGTCGCGAACGCGGCCTACCAGAAGCTGCGCCGCCGGCGGAACCGCGAACAGGAGCTGTCGCTGGACGAGGTGCTGCCGTTCTTCGACGAGTGCGGCCGTCATGTCGCTCCCGAGATCGACTGGACGCCGCGAGCGGGCGATCCAGCCGCGCAGACCGAGCTGCGAATGGCGCTGACCGCGGCGATCGACGACCTTCCAGCTGCCTCCCGGACAGCGCTGGTGTTGCGCGACGTCGAGGGGCGATCGAATGAGGAGATCGCGGAGGCCCTCGGGCTCACTGTCCCTGTCGTCAAGACGCGCGTGCATCGCGCCCGGCTGCTCCTGCGGAAGCGACTGGGCGACTGCATGACGACCATCGAGCCGACCGCCGCGGCGTACGCCTCATGACGGCCGCGATGTGCCAGCGACGGCGCGATGAAAGGGAGAGCGGAGCCGCGCGCAGCCGTTCCCGCTGACTATCCACTCAAGAGACTCGTGAGGAGCAAGACCAGCACGAGGGAGGTGACGACGACGTATCTGCGGTCCCGCTGACGCGCGAACGCCAGCGCGGACAGCGCGACGCGCGTGATCGGCGTCGCCAGGAGCAGCACCACCCCGAGCTGGACGACCTCGCGGCCGTCGAAGCGTAGGGCGCCGCGCACGACGCCGCTCAGCGTGCGGAGCTCGACGGGCTCGCTGTGAAAGACGCGATAATCGGTCGCTTGCATGCCGTGGCCGAGCAGGTAGACGACGCCGCCGAGCAGCGCGACCGCTGCGGCCAGGATGACGCCGGCCTGTAAGACGAAGCCGAGCAACTGCTCCACCTGCTCGTCCGTCCATGGGGCGCGTGGCATGTTGCCTGCTCAGATCCAGCCCGCCAGCCCGTGCAGCGTCATCTGCACGGCGAGCGCCACGATGACCACGGCGAGCAGCACGCGGAGTGTCGCCGTGTGCGCGACGACGAGCAAACGGCTGCCGACGAACGCGCCCGCCAGGACGCCCAGCATGACCGGCATTGCGAGCCCTGGATCGATGTAGCCGCGACCGAGATAAATGCCGGCACTCGCGGCGGCGGTCACGCCGATCATGAAGTTGCTGGTGGTCGTGGAGACCTTGAACGGCAACCGCATGATGCGATCCATCGCCAGGACCTTGAGGGCGCCCGAGCCGATGCCAAGCAGGCCCGAGAGCAGCCCGGCGATGGCCATGAGCCCCCAGGCAAGCCCGACGTGCTGGGGGTAGTACGCGGCCCGGCCGTGCGCGACGGGATAGGTCGAGTTCATGCCGAGACGCGTGGCCGTGGGGTCGGGGGCGAGGAGCGGGCTCCCCTCGCGACGCGCGCGCATCGTGACGATCGCCGAGTACAGCAAGAACAGACCGAAGACCACCGCCAGCGCGGAGGTCGGGATCAGTCCCGCCAGAAAAGCGCCCGCGAGCGCGCCGGTGGTCGTCGCCACCTCCATGAACATGCCGACCCGGATGTTCGAGTAGCCCTCGCGAACGTAGGCCGCGGCGGCGCCGGACGACGTGGCGATGACGGACACCAGCGCCGCCCCGATCGCGTACCGCATGTCGACCTTGAACAGCAGCGTGAGCATCGGCACGATGACGATCCCGCCGCCGAGCCCCGTCAGTGCTCCGACGACCCCGGCGCCGAGGGCGCCGAGCCAGACCAGAAGTGTCAGCTCGAGGACGTTGGGGGCCATGCCGCCGTGTTTCTCCGCTCGTTGTGACGCTCCGGACACTGCCGGCGTCTCAACGGCGATGATCGTCCATCGGATCGCGGCTACCGAGGCCGTCTCGACGCCGAGCATGTTCGCGCCGGTGTCCACGCCGGCGTTCGCCATCCGCGACCTGTCCTTTCTCGTGCTCGCCATCGTGACGTTCATCTTCGTCGTCGTTGCGGGGGTGACCGTCTACGCCATCTTGCGATACCGGCGCCGCCCGGGGGACGACGACCGCGATCCGCCTCAGGTGTACGGCAGCACGCAGATCGAGCTGGCGTGGACCGTCGTGCCCTTTCTCATCGTGATCATCCTGTTCCTGACGACGACCCGGTACATCTTCGCGATCGAGCGGCCGGCGGCCACCCGCGACACGGTCGAGGTCACGGTGGTGGGGAACCAGTGGTGGTGGGAAATCCGCTATCCGCAGCTGGGAATCGTAACGGCCAACGAGCTGCACGTCCCGGTCAGCGACGCCGCCCGGCCGACGCGCACGTTCATCACGCTCGAGTCCGCCGACGTGATTCACAGCTTCTGGATCCCTCAGCTCGCGGGCAAGACCGACGTCATCCCCGGCAAGACCAACCGGACCTGGGTCGAGCCGCGGACGCCGGGCACGTACGTCGGGCAGTGTGCCGAGTTCTGCGGTGTGCAGCACGCGTGGATGCTCCTCAGGGTCACCGTGCATCCGAGGGACGAGTTCGATCGATGGGTTGCGGCGCAGCGAGCCGCAGCGGCTGACGTTCCCGAGGCCCGGGCGGGGCGTGACGTGTTCACGTCCGTCGCGTGCATCAGCTGCCACACGGTGAGGGGTACGCCTGGGAACGGCGTCTTTGGACCGGATCTGACCCATCTGATGAGCCGCGCGACGATCGGGGCGGGCGTGGCGCCGAACACGCCGGAGAATTTGCGGGCGTGGGTCAACGATCCCGCCGCGCTGAAGCCGGGCGCACGCATGCCCGCGATGAAGCTCTCGAACGACCAGCTGGATCAGCTCCTGGCGTTCCTCGTGACGCTTCGCTGAGGACGGAGGAGGACATGAGCGTCGTTGCCCCTCCGATCGCGGCCCGAGACGCCGAGCGCGAGCCAGCCGGCCTGCTCACGCGACTCCACGAATGGGTCGTCACCGTCGACCACAAGCGTCTCGGCATCATGTACGTGGTCTCCGGCCTCGCGTTCCTCTTGATCGCCGGCCTCGAGGCGGCCGTGATTCGCTGGCAGCTGGCCGCGGCCGGCAACACGATCGTCTCGCCGCAGGTCTTCAACCGGCTGTTCACGGTACACGGGACCACCATGGTGTTCCTGGTCGGCATCCCGATCGTGTTCGGCTTCGCCAATTACCTGGTGCCGCTGATGATCGGCGCCCGCGACCTCGCGTTCCCCCGGCTCAACGCCTTCGGGTTCTGGGCCTTCCTGTTCGGGGGCGCCCTGCTCTACTTCAGCTTTCTGGGCGGCGACGGACTCTATGGCGCCGGCTCAGCGCCCGACGTCGGATGGTTCGCCTATGCGCCACTCACCGGGCGGGCCTTCTCGCCGGGCAACAGCACGGATTACTGGAACCTCTCCATCCTCGTGATGGGATTCGGGACGGTGGCGACCTCCATCAACCTCATTGCGACCACGCTGACCATGCGGTGTCGCGGGATGAGTCTCGGCCGCATGCCGCTCTACGTCTGGATGATGCTGGTGGTGTCGAGCATGGCCGTGATGGCCCTGCCGCCCCTGTCGGCCGCGCAGATCATGCTGCTCCTCGATCGCTTCCTTGGTGCCCACTTCTTCGACACCCAGGCCGGCGGCTCCGCGGTGATGTGGCAGCACTTCTTCTGGTTCTTCGGCCATCCCGAGGTCTACATCCTGATGGTCCCGGGCTTCGCCATGATTTCGGAGATCATTCCCGTCTTCTCACGAAAGGTGATCTTCGGCTACCCGATGGTCGTGGCGGCGTCGCTCGCCATCGGTTTCCTGTCGATGACCGTCTGGGCCCACCACATGTTCGCGGTAGGGATGGGGGCGCCGCTGAACTCCGCGTTTGCAGCGTCCACCATGCTGATCGCCATCCCGACCGGCATCAAGATCTTCAACTGGGTGGCGACGATGTATGGCGGCCGGATCCGGTTCGCGACGCCGATGCTCTTCGCCAGCGGCTTCCTCTTCCAGTTCCTGTGCGCCGGTCTCACCGGGATCATCCTCTCGGTGGTGCCCTTCAACTGGCAGCTCACCGACTCGTACTTCGTGGTGGCTCACTTCCACTTCGTCCTGGTGGGCAGCCTGATCTTCACGATCTTCGGCGCGATCTATTACTGGTTCCCGAAGGCCACCGGACGCCGGCTGAGCGAGCGGCTGGGGCGCTGGCACTTCTGGCTCTTCGTCGTCGGGTTCAACCTCACGTTCCTGCCCATGCACTGGGCGGGAATGCTCGGCATGCCGCGGCGGATTTACACGTACCCTGCCGACCGCGGCTGGGATCTGTGGAACCTGATCGCGTCGCTCGGCGTGCCGATTCAGGCGGCCGCGATCCTGATCTTCGTCGTCAACGTCGTGATCTCGCTGCGGCGCGGGGAGCGCGCCGGCAACGACCCGTGGGACGCATGGACGCTGGAGTGGACGACGGCGTCGCCGCCGCCGCCCTACAACTTCGAGACCGTGCCCGTCGTCGCCAGCCGCCGACCGCTCTGGGACGTCAAGCACCCCGACGATCCCGACGGTCCGCACGAGTGACGCCGCGTCCGCGTCGTCCCGGAGGAGCCTCTGATGTCGTCAGTCGCCGGCGGCGAACGTGAGCGCAGCGGACGTCGCCAGCAGCTCGGCGCGGCTCTGGATCTCGGTCGTCCGAGCGCGCGCGAGATCACGCTGCGCGGCGAGCAGATCGAGCACGGTGGCCAGCCCCGCCGTGCGATAGGACTCCAGCGTCGACGCGTAGGCTTCCTCCGACGCCGTGAGCAGGGCCAGCGCGTAATCGCGTTTCCGGAGCGCAGTCTTCACGTCCGCATAGGCCTTCCAGACCTCACGAATCGCCCTCAGCTCGAGCGCGGCCAGATCGGCCTCGGCCGCGCCGCGCTGCGACGTCGCCTCGCGGAGCGCATTCTCGCGCTCGAAGCCGTCGAAGAGCTTCCACTCGAAATTCAGAAACGCGCCGTACTCCGTCTCGTTGGTCGTGAACGTGCCGAACGGCGGCCCCACGCGATATCGCTGCACGTTCTGGCCAACCGACCCCGAGAGCGAGAGTCGCGGCCAGAATTCTGCTCGCGCCCGGCGCTCGTCCGCTTCGCGGGCCCGCAGGGACGCCAGCCGCGAAGCGAGATCGGGGCGGCGGGCCAGCGCGCTATCGATGATCGCATCCACGGACTCCGCGAGCTCGGTGGGGAGCGGCACGGCGGAGAGATCGGCGACGCGCATGAGCCAGGTCGGCGGAATGCCGAGGCTGTCGGCCAGGGCGGCCTCCGCGTCGCTCACGGCGCCCAGCGCGTCCGCCACCTCGAATGCGGCGCGGGCTCGCTCCTGTCGTGCGAGGAGGAGATCGGGCCGCGTGGCCAGGCCTCGTTGCAGACGGGCGTCCACGGCCTCCTCCACCACCGTCGCGGATTCGAGCGAGACGCGCGCCGCCGCGACCCGGGCACGACTCGCGTCGAGACCGAAGTAGCTCCGAGACACGACGAAGGCGACTTCTTGCAGCTTGCGGTTGAATGCGAAGTTGGCGCTGAGAGACTGCTGGCCGCCGCGCTCGACGCTGGCGCCACGACGACCGAAGTCGAGCAGGATCCAGTTGAGCTGGAGCTGTGGATTGACGCCCGGGCCTTCGGTCGTGAACGTCCCGCCCGTAGACGGGTGGACTTCCCGCGAAGTGCCACCGCTGGCCATCGCAGACAAGGTGGGGTAATACGCCGCCTCGGCGCGCGCGGCCTGGGCGGCCGCGGCGCGCGCCTCTTCCCAGGCTCGTTGCGTCTCGGGGTTGGTGCGATGGGCGAAGTCGATGAGATCGGCGAGGCCGTACACAGCCTGGGGATCGATTCGCGTCTCGCGAGCGGCGAGCGTGCGAGGGCGCTGGGCCGTCACCGCGGGCGGAGGCGACCAGGGCGTCGAGGATGAGCGCGGGGCCGCGGCGTACGGCGTCCGCGTCGGCACTGGCAGCTCCACGCATCCAGCCAGTGTGCCGAACACGGCGACAAGCGCGAGGGCGCACCCGCGTCCTGGAGCGTGCATCGGAGCGCATTCTACCGAGGTGGCCGACATGGCGCTCGCCAGCGGCTGTCACCCCGATCTGGGGGAGGACGTCTATAGGGCATGACCAGCCGCCTGGCGAGCGGTGCCGCCCTCATCCTGTGCACTGCGGCCTGTGATCCCGTGCTCAACGTTGCGGGCTCGTTTTTCCCGGCCTGGATGGTCGCGATGGTGGTCGGCGTCGCGCTCACCGTCGCCGCCCGCTATGTGTTCGTCGTCGGCAGGCTGGAGCCGTACCTGGGACCGCCCATCCTTATATATACGAGCCTCGGGCTGCTGCTGACCGTCCTCGCCTGGCTCGTCCTCTACAGGGCCTGAGGCATGGACGACGGCGCGCGTGCCGCCTCAGCCCGCCGGCTCATCGGCCTCACGCTGCGCGTCCTGATCGTCGCGGGAGCCATGCTGGCCGGCCTCTACGCCTATCGGTTGCAGTTCGTGCAGCCGCGCACCGACGACGCCGCCGTGCGCGCCAACGTCGTCGGGATCGCGCCGCAGGTCAGCGGTCCCATCGTTGACCTGCGGGTCGTGGACAACCAGCACGTGAACGCTGGAGATCTTCTCTTCGCCGTCGACTGTCGTCCCTACGAGGCGCGACTGGCTCGCACCCGCGCCGACCTGGCGCTCGCTCTCAAGGAAGTCGACGCCCAGCGCAAGTCGATCGCCTCGGCGGCGTCGGAGATCGGCCGGCGAGAGGCCAGCCTGGCGTCGGCGACCGCGCAGATCGCGCGCGCCGAGGAAGAGCGTGCCGCGGCCGAAGCCGCCGTGGCCAGGCTGCAGGCCGAGGCCGACTACGCGGATGATTACCTGGGACGGATCGAGCCGCTCCTCAAGCGCCAGTTCGTGACGGCGGATCGCGTGGCCGACGCCCGCAACAAACGCGACGCCAGCGCGGCCGCGGTGCAGGAAGCGCGGCGACGCGCGCGGGCCGCGGCGGCCGGCGTCGAGCACGCCATGGCCACTCGCCGCGATGCGGCGCTTGCCGTCGACCAATCACACCACGAGCGCTCGCGGGCCGAGGACCTCTTGGCCCAGGTCGGCGATTTCAACGCACGCGTGGAAGCCGCCAAGGCGACCATGCGCACGGCCGAGCTCGACGTGGGCTACTGCCAGGTTCGCGCACCCTTCGACGCCTACGTGACCAACCTGAACATCGCCGTCGGCGAGTATGCGCGGCTGGGCCAGCAGGTCTTCGCCCTCGTGGACAACCGCGCCTGGTACGTCCTGGCCAACTTCAGCGAGACCTACATGCCGTCGATCAAGCCGGGGATGGAGGCAGACGTCTACCTCGTCAGCGCCCCGGGCCGACCATTTCGCGGCGTCGTACAGGGAGTCGGCTGGGCGAACCGGCCGGCCGATGGGGAGACAGTCGGCGTGCTGCCCGACGTGCGGCGCACGCTGAACTGGGTGCGCCTCGCCAATCGCTTCCAGGTTCGGGTTCGCCTCGAGGAGCGGGATCCCGAACATCCGTTCCGGATGGGCACGACGGCGGTCGTCACCATCCGCGGTTTTCCGAGTTCCGCGTCTGCGGCTGCTGAGCCGCGCTGAACGCGGGGTGCGCTCGTGAGCGTCGTCCCGGCGGCAGCGCGGCTGATCGATCCGCCGCCCCGGATGATCGAGTCGCTGTGGGCGGAGTTGGCGCCGACACCGGGGCGCTGGCGGCGGTCCGTGTTCATCGGCCTCGGCACGATGACCGCGCTCGTAGTGGCGTGGACCATCCAGATGCCGAGTTTCGCGGCCCCGGTCGTCGCCTTGTTCGGGCTGCTGCCGAGCAACGTCTGTACCTGGCGCAAACTCCCTTTGCGGCTCGCGCTCACGACCGCCGGCGCGGTTCTCAGCATCACGGTCGCCGGAGTGCTGGTGCAGCTTCCCTGGCTGCTTCTGCCCGCGTTCTTCGCGGGTGTGGCGCTCACCGCGTATTGCTGCCCCGTCACGAGCGGCCCTCTCGAGCTGCTCGCGCTGCTGTACCCGCTGTGCACCGCGTTCTACATGGGTGTGTTCGACCCGGACGGCATGCCGATGGCGGTCGCCGAGATCTGCGTCGGCTACGCCGTCGGGATCGTGACGGCGACTACATTCTCGCGCCTGTTCGCGGCGGACGACGCGGCGGCCACGCTCGCCGGCGCGCTCGCCGCCGGGTTCGCGCGTGCGCGCGTGCGCCTCGACGAGGTCACGGCTCGCTTCGCCGCTGAAGGGTTCGAGCCCATCCCGGGCGAGGCGCCGATTTCGCCGCAGTTCGCCCGCGATATGCAACTGCTGGAGCGCGTCCGCCAGGAAGGTCGGCGTCGCGAGGACGTCGCGATGCTCTCCCTCGCCATCGTCGTCGTCGACCACGCGCTGACGCTCACGGACACGATGGACGCACTGGCCCGGCATGACGTCGGCCGGACGTATCGGCGCCTGCTCGCCCCGCAGCTGAGCGTGCTCGTCGCTCGCCTCGGCGCGGGGCTCCGCGGATTTGAGCAGGCGGCGCGCGAGCTTCGCCCTCTCGCCGCGACCTTCGCTACGCTGCACGCGCAGTGGCCCGACTTCCGCGCGGCCACCGCCGCGGTGGAAGCGCAGCAGCTCGCGCTCCGCCGGACCGGCACCCTGGTGAATGTGGACATCGCGGAGGAAGCCAACACCGACGCGTTCGTCCGGGCGCTGATCGACCTGGCCGAAACTCTGCACACCTCGCCCGCAGAGCTCCGCGAGCGGGCGACGAGCGGCGCGGAACCGAGGAGCGTGGCGCTTCCGGGTCTCGACCCCTATGCCGCGCGCTACGGCGTGCACGTCGGACTCGGCACGACGTTCAGCTATCTCATCGGGATCGTCGCGGACACCCCGGACCTCTTCAACGTCCTCTTTCACCCGGCCTTCCTCGCGGTGTCGAGCTACGGCGCGACCATCCATCGCGCCGGTACGCGCTTGGCCGGCACCGTGATCGGTTGTTTCGTGGCGATCGTCGCGACGATCGCGGTGACGCCGAACATCTTCGAGCTGCCCGCGCTCGCGCTCGTGCTTTTCGCGGTCACGGTGCCATCCGCGTACGTCGCGCTCGGCGGACCACGGTTTTCGTACGTCGGTTTGCAGATCGTCGTCGCCTTCGCGATCGTCGCACTCGCCGAGCAGGCGCACGCGGACGTCCAGTCGCCGCTGTGGCGAGCCTATGGGGCCCTCCTCGGCACCGCGGCACTCTTTTTCGCGTTCCGCGTCGTCGGCCCAGACTATGCGGGCCGCCAGCTCGTCGCCCGCTTTATCGACGTCGTGCGTGAGATTTTGCGGTTGGTCCCGCGGCCTGGCTCGGTCCCGCTCACCGTCACCGAGGCGATGGGCGTCCGTCAGCGGATCGTCGCGACCCTGCCTGACATTCTGCGGCTCGCCGACGAGGCGCGCGCCGAACGGGTCACGGGTGGAGTCGATACGAACGCGGCCGTCGTCGCCGGCGGCCGCGGTGTCCGTATCGGCTACCGCCTCGCGGCCATCTGGGAGGGACGCGTGGCGAGCCGTCGGCCGCCGCTCTCGGAACCGCTGCAGACATCGCTGGTGAACGTCGAGATCGCTATCCGTGCCTCGCTCGAGCTCGCGCTGAGCATGCTCGAGGCGCGGCACACCATGGCCCGTCCGCGCTCACGTGGCTATCGCCAGGCGTACGCGGTAGCCTCGGCGGTAGCGTCGGAGCCGCGCCCGGACCTGTCTGGTGCTCTGAGCGGGCTCGAGCGAACGATCGACGCGGCGCGCGCCACGGAGCTCGACGAGTGGCCTCCGACCGCGCGGGGAGCGCTCGTCGCCGAGCTCGAACACCTGCGACGCATCGTCGAGCTATTACCGTCGTTCGATGACTATCTCGAGCAGATGATCCTCCCTCGGCGGTGACCGTCGCCGGGCCCGTCTCCAACCGGCTGGGGCGTACCCGACGAAAGTAGGGTGTATTCCGACCCGACCAACGTCGGGTAGATGCGTTCGACCTCTCACCGTAGTCTTCGCCGTAACCGATCGAACATTCACGGACAACGGCGAGGACGCGAGATGAATCTTCAGGTGGTGCTCGAACGGCACATCGATCGAACCTCCGCCCCGACCCGCGTAGACCGCGATCACGATCTCCTGGAGGCGCTCCGGCGTCGCGAGCCCATGGCCGCGGAGCGTCTGGTGAGCACGTACGGCGAGCGTGCCTATCGTCTGGCCAGCCGCATGACCGGCAACCGCGAGGACGCGCAGGAAGTCGTGCAGGATGCGTTCTGGACCGTGATTCGAAAGATCGACATGTTTCGCGGCGAGTCCGCATTCGGGTCGTGGCTCTACCGCATCGTGGCGAACGCCGCCTGCCAGAAGCTTCGCAGCCGGCAGAGCCGCCGGCACGAGATCTCGCTGGACGAGGTGCTCCCGCTGTTCGACGAGCGCGGGTGCCACGCCGAGCCGGTCGCCGACTGGTCGCCGGCCGCGAACGATCCCGCCGTCCAGGCGGAGCTGCGGACGACACTGAGCGCGGCGATCGACGAGCTGCCCGCCGCCTACCGGGCGGTGCTGGTGCTGCGCGATATCGAGGGGCGATCGAACGCGGAGGTCGCGGAGGCTCTCGGGCTCAACATCGGGGTGGTGAGGACGCGCGCGCATCGCGCCCGGTTGTTCCTGCGGAAGCGACTGGACTATTGCATGACGACCATCCCCGCCGCCGTTGCATAGCCTGCTGACCGCCGTAGTTGCCGCGCGAGATGGGTGCTCGGCTGACCACGCGCGTGCCGTGACGGAACCGACCGCGGTCTCTCCGACGGTTTCGGAATCTTGCGCAAAGCGCGCGGCTGTCGTGGCACCCGGTCGACTCGGGTCGTCACAACGGCAAAGCACATGTGCGCGCCGACGTACCGGAAAACGTCGATCCGTCGGCGGCAGGCGCGGAGCAGGGTGGAGGACATGATCACAACGGCGACGGACACGAGCGCGCAGGGCATTGAACGCGCGTCGGCCGCGCGCGTCGGGATGATCGGCCTGATCGTCGCGGAGGCGTCGCTGTTCGCGGTCTTCGTCGTCGCCTACCTCTACGATCTCGGAAAAAGCCTCAGCGGGCCGTCGCCGAAAGAGGTGCTGTCCGTGCCGGTCCTTGGCACCGTGTGCCTGCTCTCGAGCAGCGTCACCGTGGCGCTGGCGGTGCGGGCGCTCGGCCGCGGCGCCGTTCGCCGTTGCGGCGCCTGGCTGCTGGCGACGGTGGTGCTGGCCGTCGTGTTCCTGACCGGCACCGCGGCCGAGTGGCTGCGGCTCATCACGCGCGAAGGCCTCACGATCGGGACGAATCTGTTCGGGACGACGTTTTACGCGCTGGTCGGCTTGCACGCCTCGCACGTGATCGTCGGGGTCGTGATGCTCACGCTCATCGGCGTGTTCGCCTGGTCGCGGGCGCTCCAGTCCGCGCACGTCGAGCGCGTGGAGCTCGTGTCCTGGTACTGGCATTTCGTGGACGCGGTCTGGGTCGTCGTCCTCACCGTCGTCTACGTGATCGGACGCTGAGGGCGCTAAATATATGAGCGAAGCCTGCTCCGAAGTCGTCGTCACGTCAGTCGCGCGTGACCGCCGCCAGGTCGCCACAGATCTCGTTGCGCTCACGAAGCCGCGGGTGGTCATCATGGTGCTCGTCACGACGCTCGTGGGCTACCACGTGGGGCTGACCGGGTCAGCTGACTACCTCCGCGTGATTCACCTGCTGATCGGTACCCTGCTCGCCGCCGGCGGGACGCTCGCCCTCAACCAGTGCTGGGAGCGAGATCTCGACGCACAGATGAATCGTACTCGTACCCGACCGCTGCCCGCCGGCCGTCTGCAGCCTCTCGAGGCGTGGCTGTTCGGTGTGGCGCTCATCGTGCTCGGCACGGCGTACCTCGCGGCGCTGGTCGGCCCGCTGGTTGCGCTGGTCACGATGCTCACAACGATCCTTTACTTGTTTGCGTACACGCCGCTGAAGCCACGGACTCCGCTCTGCACGCTGGTGGGTGCCGTGCCCGGCGCGCTCCCGCCCGTGGCGGGATGGGCGGCCGCCCGGGGTGACCTCACGCTGGGCGCCTGGGTCCTCTTCGGCGTGTTGTTTCTCTGGCAGCTGCCGCACACGCTGTCGATCGCCCGGCTCTATCGCGACGACTACGCGCGCGGCGGCGTCCGGGTGCTGCCGGTGACGGACCCGGACGGCACGAGCACGGAGCGCCAGATCGTCCTTGGGTGCCTGGCGCTGCTCAGCGTGAGCCTGGTGCCGGCCGTCATCGGCTGGACCGGCGCGATCTACTTCGTGGGAGCGCTCGTCCTGGGGCTCGCGTTCGCCGCCGTCGGCGTCGTGCACGCGCTGGCGCCATCGCCGCGCGCCGCGCGCCACGTCTTGCTCGCCTCGCTGCTCTATCTGCCGCTGCTCCTCGGGCTGCTGGCATTCGACCGGATATGACGCCGACCTACGACGGACACGCGGAGTCTTCGGACACCATCGATCTGCCGGCACCGACGGCGTGGCCGATGGTCCTGGCCCTCGGGATCACGCTGGCCTTCGGCGGTCTCGTCACCCACGCCGCCATCAGCGTCATGGGCATCGTGCTGGCGCTGATCGCTGGCGTGGGCTGGTGGCGCGAGGTCTTTCCCGAGCAACGAGTGGAACGGATCACGTTGCGCACGATCGAGCTGCGCCCACCGACGGTCATGCCATGGCGCCCGGCCGTCGAGCGCGCCAGCATCGGTGGGGGTGGTCATCGAGCGCGGGTGCCCGTCGAGATCCAACCGTATTCGGCCGGCATCAAGGGCGGCATCGTCGGCGGCATCGTCATGGCCGCGCTCGCGCTCGCCTACGGGCTCGTCGTGCAGCGAAGCGTGTGGTACCCGATCAATCTCCTCTCGGCGGTCGCGATGCCGTCGCTCGCGCACGCGACCGTCGCCGAGCTCCGTGCGTTCAGCCTGACGGCGTTCGTGATCGGGATCGTCGTTCACGGACTGATTTCGGTGCTCGTCGGCCTGCTGTACGCGGTGATCCTGCCGATGCTGCCGCGCCGTCACATGCTCTGGGGCGGCCTCGTCGCGCCGCTGCTCTGGACGAGCCTCGTCTGGGCCGTGCTCGGGATCGTCGACCCGATGCTGAACGCGCGAGTCGACTGGACCTGGTTCGTCGTCTCGCAGATCGGTTTTGGACTCACGACGGGATTCGTGGTGGCGCGTGCGCATCCGCTCGCCACGATGCAGACCTGGCCGCTCGCGACGCGCGCCGGCGTCGAGACATCGACGGCAGGTTCGGAGCAGACGCGATGACCACATCGACGGCCCCGAATGTCGTCGTCGTCGCGATGCTGCTCGTCGTGAGCCTGACCGGCTGCGACGTCGCGCCCGGGCGAGCGAGAGCGCGAACACAGCGAGACACTCCGCCCGCGCAGGCGACGACGTTTCACGCACTCTACGACCGGCAATGCGCGGGTTGCCACGGCCGTGACGGCCGCCTCGGCGCGGCACGGCCCCTGAATGATGCAGTCTACCTGGCGCTGGTCCCGCCGGAGCGCATCCGCCACGTGATCGCGAATGGCGTCCCGGGCACCGAACAGCCGGCCTTCGCGCTCAGCGCGGGCGGCCCGCTGACCGACGAGCAGATCGAGTCGCTGGTCCAGGGACTCCGCGCAGCGTGGTGGCGACCCGACGCGCTGCGGGATGAACACGTGCCGCCGTACGCGGCGCCGCTCGGAGACCCGGAGCGCGGCAGCGCCGTCTACGCCGCGGCCTGCGCGAGCTGCCATGGCGGGGAGGGGAGCGGCGGGTCGAAGGCGCGCTCGATCGTGCATTCCTCGTATCTGGCGCTCGCGAGCGATCAGCATCTGCGCACCACCGTGATCGCGGGACGCTCGGACCTCGGAATGCCCGACTGGCGCGGTCAGATCGCCGGGCGCGCGCTGTCGCCGGCGGAGATCTCGGACGTCGTCGCCTGGCTCGTCACGAAACGGACGCCGGTCCCAGGCCGGCCGGGAGGATCCTGACGCGATGTGTGGAAACCACGACCGCCTGCCGCCGTCGCCGCCGTCGCGGCGCGGATTCTTGTTCACGCTGGGCACAGCACTGAGCGCCGTCGCCGCCATGCTCGTGGGAATCCCGATCATCGGATATCTCTTCGGGCCGGTTCGCGGCCGCGCCGGCCAGGCGTGGATCACGCTCGGCGGCGTCGCGAGCTTTCCCGAAGGTCAGACGCGCCTGGCGACGTATGACAACCCGTTCCGCGTCGCGTGGGACGGCCCGACGGCGAAGATCGCGTGCTGGGTGCGGCGTGTCGGCGGCGAGCAGTTCCAGGTCTTCGCGGTCAACTGCGCGCACCTCGGGTGCCCGGTCCGATGGTTCCAGGAGTCGCGCCTGTTCATGTGTCCGTGCCACGGCGGCGCGTACTACGAGGACGGCTCGCGGGCCTCGGGGCCGCCGCCCCGCGGGCTCTTCGAGTACGACTACGAGATCCGGCAGGGGCAGCTGTGGGTGCGCGGCGGCCAGCTTCCGACGCTGGCGGGACCCGTGTGATGCGGCTCATCACGCCGCTCCGCGCGGTGGCCGGCTGGCTCGAGGCCCGCACAGGGCTCGGCGCCGCGGTCACCCCGGCCGCGACCCATCCGGTTCCGCGGCGCACCGCGAGCTGGTGGTACGTCTTCGGCAGCGCCACGATGACGCTCTTCGCGCTCCAGATCGCCACCGGCATCTGCCTGGCGCTCGTATATGTCCCCGCGGCCGACCAGGCGTACCAGAGCCTCCAGTACCTGAACGAGCAGGCGGCGTTCGGCGCGTATCTACGCGCCATCCACTTCTGGGGCTCGAACGCCATGGTGCTCGTGATGACGCTGCACATGCTGCAGGTCTTCCTGTTCGGCGCCTACAAGTACCCACGCGAGCTGACGTGGATTGTCGGCGTGTTCATGCTGCTGTGCACGCTCGGGATGGCCTTCACGGGGCAGATCTTGAGGTGGGACCAGGACGCCTACTGGGGCCTCGGCATCGGCGCGTCCATTGCCGCGCGGGCGCCGGTCGTCGGCTCGACACTCGTCCACCTGCTCCTGGGCGCGCCGATCATCGCCGGCCGGACGCTGTCGCGCTTCTTCGCGCTCCACGTCTTCGTCGTCCCCGGCATTCTCATCGCGCTCACCGGGCTGCACGTGTGGCTCGTCCTCCGACTCGGCGTCAACGAGTGGCCGATGCCGGGGCGGGTGGTGGACCGGGAGACCTACCGTGAACGTTACGAGGCCGAGGTCCACCGCGATGGCGTGCCGTTCTTTCCCGTGGCGGCGCGGAAGGACATGATCGCGATGGGTGTCGTCATCCTCGCCGTGCTGGTCTGCGCGGCGATCTTCGGTCCGAACGGGCCCCACGGCGTGCCGGATCCGACCATCACCGATGCCTCCCCGAGACCCGACTTCTACTTCCTCTCGCTCTTCGCGCTGCTGGCGCTGCTGCCGCCGTGGACCGAGACGGTCATCCTGCTCGTCGGCATGCCGCTGGCGATCGTGCTCCTGCTGGCCCTGCCGCTGTTCGCCTCCACCGGCGAGAAGAGCTGGCGCCGCCGGCCGGTCGCCGTCCTGAGCTCGCTGCTGATCGTGCTGGTGGTGGCGACGTTCGCGGCGCTCGGGGTGATGTCGCCGTGGTCGCCCGTGATGGATGCTGGAACGGCGCTCGCCACGCCGGTGACGTACGTGCAAGACCGCTCCCCGCTCGAGCTGCAGGGCGCGCTCGTCGTCCAGAACAAGCAGTGCCGGAACTGTCACAGCCTCGGCGGCGAAGGCGGAGCGCGCGGCCCCGCGCTCGATGGAGTCGCGACGCGGCTCACCCGTGATCAACTGATCCGACAGGTGCTCCAGGGCGGGGGCAACATGCCGGCCTACGGCAAGAACCTCACCCCAGCCGAAGTGAACGCGTTGGTCGCCTTTCTCGAGACGTTGCGTCCGTCGAATCAACCGCCGGCGCGTGCGCCGGAGGGCGCGCGGCCGGTCGCGCGCTCGGACTGATGGCCAGCGGTACGGACGCCTGGCTGGCCTTGGCCACGCTGGGCGGCGCGGCCGCGATCTACGCGCGCGGCTGGTGGGCGCTGTCGCGGCGCACATCGCGGCGCTTTGGCGTGGGACGTCTGGCCGCGTTCCTCGGCGGCCTCGCGGTGATTGCGATCGCGCTGGCGTCCCCGCTGGACACCCTCGCCGGCCGGCTCCTGTCGGCGCACATGGTGCAGCACCAGTTGCTCATGATGCTGGCGCCGCCGCTGCTCTGGCTGGGCGCCCCAGTGGCGCCGATGCTGCTCGGGTTGCCGCGACCGATCCGTCGGCTGGTGGCGGTCGCGCTGGCGTCACGGTTTCCGCGGCTGAGCGGGCACATCCAGCAACCCGCTGTCGGCTGGGTATCGTTCGCCCTCGCCTTCTGGACGTGGCACGCGGCGCCGCTCTACGAGCTGGCGTTAGGCTCGCACGCCTGGCATCACGTCGAGCATGCGTGCTTCTTCGGCAGCGCCATGTTGTTCTGGTGGCCGGTGATTCTTCCGTGGCCCGCCCGATCGGCGTGGCCTCGGTGGACGATGATCCCGTATCTGCTTCTGGCGGATCTCCAGAATACGATCCTCGCCGCGATGCTCACGCTCTCCGACCGCCTGGTCTATCCCGCGTACGCGACCGTCGGAGTCGGCAACGTGTCCGCGCTCGACGATCAAGCGATCGCTGGCCTGATCATGTGGATACCCGGATCGCTGATCTTCCTCGTCGCGGCCACGTGGCTCGCCGTGGAGGCGCTCAACGGTACGCGCGACGTTCGCGACATGGCACCCGCTCGCTAAGCTATTCGCGCGCGCCGGTCAAGCGGCGCGTCGTGGATAGCCAGGGGCTCGCGGCGCGGGTAGCGTGGACCTCGCGCGGGGAGGCTCCGAACGCGACGAACGTAAGGTAGACACCCCACGTCCCTCAAAGTACGCTTACGCGAGCTCTACCTGGGGGCTGGACACATGGCACGAGCAACGCGCGGTTCGTTCGCCGACCACGTCGCACTATGTCGCTCTCCAGAAATCCTCTGATATCAACGCGCCCTCCAGCATGGTCGAGTCAGTAGCGCCGGCATGATCGACTTCTCGGACTGCACGCTCGAGCCACTCCAGAGGGATGGGGAGCTCGTCCTGTACCGCGGAGCGCACGCGCGCTCCGCGAGCGACGTTGGTCCCCGTATGCTCCTCCTCGCGCCTGCGCGTGACTACGCGTCGCCCGCAACGCTCGCGCGTCTCGAGCACGAATATTCGCTGGCCGCCGAGCTCGATCCGCGATGGGCGGCACGCCCGGTCGCGCTCGGCCGGCACCAGGGTCGCACGGTTCTGGCGCTCGAGGACCCCGGCGGCGTGCCGCTCGCCCGCCTGCTCGGCAAGCCCATTGACCCGGTTGCCTTTCTGCAACTGGCGATCAGTCTCGCGTGCGCGGTCGAGGGCGTGCATGCGGCCGGTCTGATCCACAAGGACATCACGCCGGCCCACGTCCTTGTCGACTCGGCGACCGGTGCTGTCTGGCTCACCGGCTTCGGGATCGCGTCGCGACTTCGCCGCCAGCGGCAGTCGCCCGAGCCGCCCGAGATCATCGCGGGCACGCTCGCGTACATGGCCCCCGAGCAGACCGGGCGGATGAACCGGTCGATCGACTCGCGGAGCGATTTGTATGCCCTCGGCGTCATCCTGTACGAGCTACTGACCGGCAGCCTCCCGTTCACCGCCGCCGACCCGATGGAATGGGTCCACTGCCACGTGGCGAGGCGTCCGATGCCACCGGCCGAGCGGCGGCAGGGGGTGCCCGGCGTCGTGTCGGCGGTTGTCACGAAGCTGCTCGCCAAGACGGCCGAGGACCGCTATCAGACCGCGGCTGGCCTCGAGCGCGACCTCCGGCGCTGCCTGGCTCAATGGGAGACCGAGCGCCGGATCGACACCTTCCCGCTCGGCGCGCACGACACGCCGGACAGGCTCGTGATGCCCGAGAAACTCTATGGGCGAGCGCGCGAGATCGAAACGCTGCTCGCTGCCTTCGACCGCGTCGTGACGAGCGGGATGCCGGAGCTGGTGCTGGTCTCCGGCTCTGCCGGCATCGGCAAGTCCGCCGTCGTCAACGAGCTGCATAAAGTGCTCGTGCCGCCCCGCGGCCTCTTTGCCGCAGGCAAGTTTGACCAGTACAACCGTGACATCCCGTATGCGACGCTCGCGCAGGCGTTTCAGAGCCTCATCCGGCACCTTCTGGGGAAGAGCGAGGCCGAGCTGGACAGCTGGCGCGCCGCGCTCCGTGAGGCGTTGGAGCCGAACGGACGGCTCATGGTGGACCTCGTCCCCGAATTGACGCTCCTCATCGGCGACCAGCCGCCCGTGCCGGAGCTCGCGCCGCAGAACGCGCAACGGCGTTTCCAGCTGGTGTTCCGGCGGTTCATCGGTGTGTTCGCCCGGCCGGACCATCCGCTGGCGCTCTTCCTCGACGATCTGCAATGGCTCGACGCCGCGACGCTCGATATGCTCGAGGATCTCTTGACTCAGCGGGATGTCGCGTCCTTGCTGGTGATCGGCGCCTATCGGGACAACGAAGTCAGCGCCATCCATCCGCTGCGGCGCACGCTCGACACGATCCGCCACGCGGGAGCGAGCGTGCAGGAGATCAGCCTTGTGCCGCTGGCCCGTCACGACGTGGGACAGCTGATGGCGGATGCGCTGCGCTGCGAACCGGCGCGCGTCGCCCCGCTGGCGCGGCTGGTGCACGACAAGACGGCCGGCAATCCGTTTTTCGCCATACAGTTCATTGCCGCGCTCGCGGAAGAGGGGTTGCTCACCTTCGATCATGGCCAGGGGTGCTGGTCGTGGGATCTCGATCGCATTCACGCCAAGGGGTACACCCAGAACGTGGTGGACCTCATGGTCGCGAAGTTGCACCGCCTGCCCGTCGACACACAGGAGGCACTCCAGCAGCTGGCGTGCCTGGGACACAGCGCAGCGATCACGACGCTTGCTCTCGTGCACGGGACATCGGAGGAGGAGGTCCACGCGCATCTCTGGGAGGCGGTCCGTCACGAGGTGATCGAGCGGCTGGAGAGTGCCTACAGGTTTATCCACGACCGTGTCCAGGAAGCTGCCTATTTCCTCATCCCGGAGGAAGGACGCGCTGCAGCGCATCTCCGCATCGGGCGGCTGTTTGCAGCACATACTCCTCCAGAGAAGCGGGAGGAGGCGATCTTCGAGCTCGTCAATCAGCTCAACCGTGGCGCCGCGCTGATCACTGAACAAGAGGAACGCGAGCGGCTGGCAGAACTCAACCTCATGGCCGGCACGCGCGCCAAGAATTCAACAGCCTACGCCTCGGCGCTCACCTATCTCCTCGCGGGTGCGGCATTGTTGGCGGAAGATTGCTGGGAGCGCCAGCATGCGCTCGCGTTCTCGCTGGAGTTCCACCGCGCCGAATGCGAGTTCCTGACCGGTGCGCTGGCGGCGGCGGAGGAGCGCTTGACCGCGCTTGCAACGCGCGCCGCCACGACGGTCGAGTACGCGACCGTCTCGTGCTTACGCATTGATGTGCACGCGACTCTTGGTCAGGGCGGCCGCGCGATCGCCGTCGGTCTCGACTACCTCCGACGGGTCGGCATCGACTGGCCGCCGCATCCGACCGAAGAGGACGTGCGACGCGAATACGAGCGGATCTGGGCCCAGCTCGGGGGCCGCACCGTTGAGGAGCTCATCGAGCTGCCGTTGATGAGCGACCCGGTAACCCTCGCGACCCTTGATGTGCTGACCAGGCTCGTGCCGCCTGCATCATTAAGGAATATGAACCTCGAATTCTTGACTGTCTGTCGGGCGGTCAATCTCAGCCTCGAGCATGGCAACAGCGACGGGTCGTGCTTCGCCTATGCAATGCTTAGCTTGGTCGCTGGCCCGCATTTCGGCAACTTCCAGGCCGGATTTCGCTTCGGCCAGCTCGGTTACGACCTGATCGAACGACGGGGATTGAGGCGCTTCCAGGCCCTGACGTATTTGGCCTTGGGACAAGCCATCCTGCCACTGACGCGACATGTCCGGGCTGGCCGCGAGATGGCGCGCCGCGCGTTCGAGGCCGCCAACAAGATCGGCGACCTCACGTGCGCGGTCTATTGTGGCAACCAACTGAACGCGCACCTGCTCGCGGACGGCGACCCGCTTGCCGAGACGCAACGCGAAGCCGAGAACGGTCTCGCGTTTGCGCAGAAGATGCGGTTCGGGTATGTCATTGACGTCATCTCCACCCAGCTCGGGCTGATCCGGACGCTCCGGGGACTGACGCGGAAGTTCGGCTCCCTGGATGATGAGCAGTTTGACGAGCTGTGGATCGAGCGCCGTTTTGCAGACAATCCGGATTGGGCGCCGGGCGAGTGGTTGTATCGGATCCGCAAGCTGCAGGCGCGCTACTTCGCCGGCGACTATGCAGCGGCTGTCGAGGCCGCATCGCAGGTGCAACGGCCGCAGCAGCGCCACCGGGAAGCGGCGGAATTGCACTTCTACAGCGCGCTGTCCCACGCCGCATGCTGCGACTCCGCCGCAGCCGACCTGCGCCAGCAGCATGTCGAGGCGCTGGCCGCCCACCACCGACAGCTCGCGGTCTGGGCGGAGCACCGCCCCGAGAGGTTTGAAAACCGCGCCGCGTTGGTGGGCGCGGAGATCGCGCGCCTCGAAGGCCGCGAGCTCGATGCCATGCGCCTGTACGAACGGGCCATCCAATCCGCCCGCGCCAACGGCTTTGTCCACCATGAGGCACTGGCCCACGAACTGGCCGGCCGCTTTTATCTGCAGCGCGGATTCGAGACGGCCGGCTCTGCGCACCTGCGCCACGCGCGGGCGTGCTATGCGCTCTGGGGTGCCGACGGCAAGGTGCGGCAGCTCGATGAGCTCTATCCGCACCTGCACCAGGCAGAGCCGGCGCCCGAAGCACGTGGAACCATCGGGGCGCCGATCGAGCACCTGGAGCTTGCCACAGTGCTCAACGTCTCACAGGCCGTCTCGGGCGAGCTCGTGCTGGAGAAGCTCGTCGAGATGCTGTTGCGGACGGCTATCGAGCACGCCGGCGCCGAACGCGGGCTGCTCATTGTGCCGCGCGGTGGCGACCTGTCGATCCAGGCGGAAGCGACCACCAGCGGCAGTACCGTGCGGGTGCGTCTGTGCGAGACACCCGTCTCGGCGGCGGCACTGCCCGCGTCGGTGGTCCGGTATGCCGCGCGCACTCGGGAGAGCGTGATCCTCGACGACGCGTCGGCGCGGAACCCCTTTTCCGACGATGAGTACATTGGTCACCGGCGTGCCCGCTCGGTCCTCTGCTTGCCGCTGGTGAAACAGGGGACTCTGGTGGCCATGCTGTACCTGGAAAACAACCTGGCGCCCAGTGTCTTCACGCCCGCCAGGATTGCCGTCCTGCAGCTGCTCGCCTCCGAGGCGGCGATGTCGCTCGACAACAGCCGTTTGTATCGCGAGCTCCAGGAACGGGAAGCCAAGATCCGGCGGCTGGTCGAGGCCAACATCATCGGGGTCGTCATCACGGATTTCGACGGCCCGATCATTGAGGCGAACGACGCCTTTCTCGATATGGTCGGCTATAGCCGGGACGATCTCATGGCGGGACGACTTCAATGGACCGCGCTTACGCCGCCCGAGTGGCACGCCGCCACGCAGCGAGGCATGGCGCAGATACGGGCGACCGGACGGTGTGACAGCTACGAGAAAGAATTCAGTAGGAAGGATGGCACCAGGGTGCCGGCGCTGGTCGGTGGCGCGGTGTTCGAGGAGACCCGCACGCACGCCGTAGCGTTCGTCGTCGACCTGAGCGAACGAAGACGCGCCGAGGAGGCGCTGCAGCGAGCCCACGCCGAGCTTGCGCACATCACCCGCGTGACGACGCTCGGTGAGCTGGCCGCGTCGATCGCGCACGAGGTCAAACAGCCTTTGGCGGCCATCATCGCGGAGGCGGACGCAGGCCGAAACTGGTTGGCCATGCCGAATCCCCGTCTCGATGTCGTGAGCGAGGCGCTCGACGCCATCGCGAAGGATGGTCAGCGGGCAGCAGATGTCATCCAGCGGATTCGCCAGCTCGCGACGAAGACCGAGCCACCGAAAGATCGGGTGGACGTCAACGAGGTGATCCGTGACGTGGTCTCGCTGGTGCGCGCGGAGCTGCGGCGCCACGACGTGGTGCTGACCCTGGAGCTCGAGGCAGAGTTGCCAATGGTGCGCGGTGATCGGATCCAACTGCAGCAGGTGATTCTCAACCTCGCGATGAACGCGATCGATGCCATGGCCGCGGTGGTCGACCGGCCGCGGGAGCTACGGATCCGATCGGGGCAGCCCGACGGGGATCACGTCACCATCGCCGTGCAGGACAGCGGCGTCGGCATCGAGCCAGACGATCTGGACCGGCTGTTCAATGCCTTCTTCAGCACCAAGCCTGGGGGCATGGGCATGGGACTATCGATCAGCCGCTCGATCGTCGAGGCGCATGGCGGCCGGCTGTCGGCGACGCCGAACGCGCCGCACGGCGCGTGCTTCTACATCTCTCTACCGGCCGCCACGCCGGCGCTGGAGCGCGACTGGCCGAAGTAGTCGATGTAGCGATCGATGGCACGTGGCTGATCACCGATCAAGGCACACACGTACATGATCCACTCCGCCAGTTCAACTCGCCGAGTGGGTCTCGACCGCCTGCGGATCAACCGTCGAAACCGACGGCACGACACCCGGGGCCAGCGTGACCCGCATGCGCTCGGCGTCCACGCTGATCCAGTGGACCGTGTCCACTGCTCAGGCTCACTCACCGTTGACGCCGCCCGTCGTGCCACCACCGAGCCCCGTGTCACGAGGCGTACCGATCGTGGTGCCGATGCCGCCGGTCGTCCCCACGCCGGGGACTGGACCAAGACCCGATGAGGTATCGCGCGGACTGCCCGCGCTCGAGCCGTCGTGCCGACCGAACCGGCCGCCATCCACACGATCACGCTGGCCGCTACGACCCTCCTCCCACGGCTCATGACTGCCTCCCTATCGATCCAAGAAATCGAACGAGTCGACGCCGACGTTATAGGACGCCGCGCGGGCGTCGAGTTGCACGGCGAAGTAGGCGCGGCCCAAGGCATCGATGGTGTCATCCAGCGGCTTGAGCACGGTCCGAAGTACCTGGCCCGACGAATCCAACTCATCGATGCGGAGGACGACGTTGTCAGCAGGCTCGCCGCGGTCGTTGTAGACGTATCCCGTGATGCGCACGTGGCCGTCCCGTCTCGTGTCGGCGCTCCACTGGATGTGGAAGAACTCGGCGCCGAGCGCGGTGTCGCCTCCGGGATCGGCCGCCGATGCCGTTGGGCTGTCCGCCAGTGCTGCCTGCCCAGGCAGGATGGCTGCCGCCAATGCGGCACCGGGCACCAAAAGTCCAGCAATGATCAGTGACCTCGTTCGTGTCATCTCCGTCTCCTCCTTCCGGGCGCCACCGGAACGGCGCTCCGTACATCGTTGCGATGGCGTCGGGATGGTCGTGCGGCAGTCACCAGAAGATTTCCGCAAGAATCTGGAACGGGGGACGTGAATTCCGCATCTGGTCGTGTGAGAGGAGTTGGGGCCGGCGAGGTGTAGAAGGGCGCTGGACGATGAAGCTCCCTGGCCGACTGCGCGACTACTCACGCTGGCCGGGTTCACGTTGCAGTTGGCTCGCTGGCGAGGAGTCGCGATACGACAGCGGATCGCCGAAGAGCGACTGGACCTCGGAGGCCGCCGGGACGAAGGCCGTGATCGTACGACGGCAGGTGGGGGGCGATGCCCCCCACCTACGCCGACGTTAAGGCGCCTGGATGGAGTCCGGCCCGGTCACTGGCGTATCGTCGTTGAACGCCCATGACGTGCCGACGCCGCTGAGCGCGACGACCGCGAGCAGGAACGCGATGCTGAGCTTCTTCATCATCCTCACCCCCTCTCGCCCCTTCCGACGCCGGCGGAACACTCACGCGTTTCATGGGCCTTGTCGATTCTTGCGAAGATCGTCCTCGGCGTCACCTCGCCCACCTTGATGTCGTCTGAAGGGCGGATACGCCTGGATCAACAGGAGGGCGATGATCGTCGCGATTGTGTGCCGACGTCTCCGTCGAAGCGGGCGATCGAGGGCACACTGGCCGCGAACGGGCTGGAGACGTTCCGTCCGCGAGCTTGCGGACGGCAACGGACCGGCCTCTATCGGTCGAGTTAGGCGCCGCGTCCGTCACGCCGTAAGTTCTCCACGGCGTGTAACGGCGGTGAGCCGCGAGGCCTCTCAGTGTGTGGAGGCTTGGGAACCCATGAAGACCTTCATCACGGCGATCGTCGGCCTTGCCCTCATGGTGTTGGCGACTCCCGCCAGGGCCTATGTCGTCGAGATCACCACCTCGATCGGGCTTGCCAGTGTCGCCGATAAAGACCAGCTCCGCGACGCCGTCGAGTCGGCGATCGTCGACGTTCTGACGAATGCAATTGCTTTCTCTCCGACCGTGGTGACGATACAGAATGCGCGAGTCGTAGCGGACCGGATCTACATCTTGCTGCTGATCGCGGACGCGGACGGCGAAAAAACCCTCGAGGTGATCTCGGCTGAGAGGTCAGCGCCCAGCGACCCGGAAGGCGCGCGAGCGCCTTCGGAATAGCCGTTCGCGGTCTGAGCCGAGGGGAAAAAGCGGACGAGTGTGAACACCAAAACGACCGAGACCACGATCGAACTTGCCGGCCGGCCACCTGACATGCCGATGCAGCACGCTGTGATCGGCGCGCTTCCCGGGGGCAAGCTCCGCCGGGTGATGGCCTACATCCAGAGCAATCTGCACCGAGAGCTTCGGCTCGCTGAGCTCAGCGCGGTGGTGCATATGAGCCCGTATCACTTCGCGCGCCTCTTCAAGAGAGCTACGGGAGTGTCCCCATATCGCTTCGTGGTGCACCGAAGGATGGACGCGTCGATCGCTCTGCTCACTACTTCGACGTCCTCCATCAGCTCGATCGCACGGGCGGTGGGATTCAAGACCGCGAGTCACTTTGCGACCACCTTCCGGCGCCTGACTGGCGTGACGCCGAGCGCGTACCAAGCCGGCAGAGCGGGTGTCGCGAACTCGCGAGCCGCGACATCATCGGCACGACACTCAGCGTGACCACGTGCGGAGGATCAACAATGATAACTGTTCCCAATGGCTCATCGAACGGTTGTTCGAACCGAGCGTCCGCGATTCCGCCACTTCGTGTACCGGTACGTCGGATCCGAGCTCGCGCGCCGCGGGGCGTCGAGTAGACCCAGGTAAGGGATGAAGGCCAGGGCCGCCGTCGGAGTTCAGACGCCAACTGTGCCGAAGTCAGACGGGAAGGTCGCGACTTCTGAACAGCGCCCGAGCATGCCGGCTGCTGGCATCTCGCGTGCACTGCATCCGCGTTTGTGAAGCTGCACGAGTTGCTCTTCGGCAAGCCGCTGCGCGCGACCGAACAGGAATCCGAACGGGTCGGCGCCGTCACCGCCCTGTCCGTGCTGGGGCTCGATGCGCTCGCCTCGGCCGCGTACGGCCCCGAGGCCGCGCTCACGGTGCTCCTGCCGCTGGGCGCCGCGGCCTCCGGTCAGGTCGGTGTCCTGACCCTGTGCATCGGCGCGGTGCTGATCGCGGTCGTGCTCTCGTACGCGCAGACCATCCGGGCGTACCCGAACGGCGGCGGGTCGTTCACGGTCGCGAACGAGAACCTCGGGCGAACCGCCGGCCTCCTCGCGGCCGCGGCGCTGTGCACCGATTATGCACTGAACGTGGCGGTGGGCATCTCGGCGGGAGTGGCAGCGGCCGCATCCGCCGTGCCCGCGCTTCTACCCTGGACGCTCCCGCTCTGCCTCGCCATTCTCGCCGTCCTCGTCGTGGTGAATCTGCGTGGCGTGCGCGACTCGGGGCTCGTCTTCCTCGGCCCGACGTATCTGTTCCTCGCGGCCCTCTTCGGCGCCCTCGCGCTCGGCGGATTCCGCACGATCCTCGCGCATGGGCATCCCGCGCCCGTCATGGCACCGCCCCCGGCGCCGCCGGCGGCGCTGGCGCTGACGCCCTGGCTTCTCTTGCGCGCGTTCGCGAGCGGCTGCACCGCTCTCACCGGCGTCGAGGCCGTGAGCAACGCGGTCCCCATCTTCCGCCAGCCCAAGGTGCGGAAAGCGCGGTTCACGCTCGTCTGCATCGCCGGTTGCCTGCTCGCGCTGCTCCTGGGCGAGGCGCTCCTCACGAGAGCGTACGGCATCGTGGCCACCGAGCCGGGCGCAACGGGATACCAGTCGGTGCTGTCGCAGTTGATCGGCGCCGTCGCCGGGCGAGGGCCGTTCTACTACGTCGCGATGAGCGCCATCTTCGCCGTGCTCGCCCTCTCGGCGAACACGAGCTTCGCCGACTTCCCGCGCATCTGCCGCCTTCTCGCGCTCGACGATTACTTGCCGCCCGGCTACGCGCACCTGGGACGCCGTCTCGTCTATTCGAACGGGATCGCCTTGCTCGCCGCCGTCTCCGGCTTGCTGCTCGTCGTGTTCGGCGGAATCACCGACCGGCTGATTCCGCTCTTCGCCATCGGCGCCTTCCTGGCGTTCACGCTGTCGCAGGCAGGAATGGTCGCACACTGGTGGCGCGTGCGCGGCCCGCAGTGGCGCAAATCGTTGTGCCTGACCGCGATCGGCGCAGTTGCCACGTTCGTCACTTTGTGTATCGTCGCCGTCTCCAAGTTCATGGAGGGCGCATGGATCACGCTGATCTTCATTCCCGCGCTCGTGGTCTTCTTCGCCGGCCAGCGCAGGGCGACCGAGCGCATCTGGCGCGAGCGGACCGATCCCTCTCCTCTCGACTTGACGAACCTCGCTCGGCCGATCGTCGTCGTGCCGCTGCAGGTGTTCGACAGCATCGCGCACAAGGCGCTGCGCCTCGCCTTGACGCTGTCGCACGACGTCCGCGCCGTGCAGGTGCGGACGGACGACCTGAAGCTCGATGACCTGGGCAAGAGCTGGAATGCGCTGGTGGGGGAGCCGGCGCGCAACGCCGGATTGCCGCCGCCGCGCCTCGTCGTGCTCCCTTCGAAGTATCGCGCATTTCTCGGTCCGCTCCTGACCTATTTGCGAACCGTTTTCGAATCGACCGGCAATTCCCCCATCACCGTGCTCGTCCCCGAGTTGGTGCGGCGGCGGTGGTACCACTTCTTCATCCCGTCGCGCGTCACGATGCTGAAGGTGCTCCTGCTGCTCGACGGCGGGCCGCAGATCAGCGTGCTGAGCGCGCCCTGGTACCCCGCCGACGAGGTGGACGAAAGCACGCTGTCCCGATACGGCCGGCGGTCGTGGAACCGGCTACGCAAACTGGGCCGGCGGCCCGCCTAGCATTCCTGGTGCGCGTGAAGTGACCGTGCGGTGTCAGGCGCTCGCAAGTCGCCAGGATGGCTGGACAGGCTCCCTCATCGACGCGCCCTTCGCTCCCGCGATGGCGTTTCGACGAAGAACCAAGCAGCGGCGAAGCATCCGAGGCATACCAAGTCCAACTGATACAACGGTGGGATTCAAGACCGCGAGTCACTTTGCGACCACCTTCCGGCGCCTGACGGGCGTGACGCCGAGCGCGTACCGAGCCGGCCGAGCGGTCGACGAACCTGGGGTCGAGATATCGCGATGTGCGATATCAACGGCACAACGGTCAGCGTGACCACGGGTGGAGGATCAACAATGATAACTGTAGGCACTCTCGATCACCGTCGCCGCGCTCGCTTCGTTGTGCTCTTCGCGGCGATCCTCGCCGTTACCGGGTGCGCCACAACGCGCCGGGAAGAGGCGGCCAGCACCGAGCAACTGCTCGCCGCGGCGGGCTTCCAGATGCGACCCGCGGACACTCCGGAGCGGGTCGCTGCCCTGGCGTCGATGCCGCGCGAGAAGCTCGTCGTCCGGAGTAAGGACGGGAATGTCGTCTACACTTACGCGGATCCGGAGAAGTGTCACTGCCTCTACGTCGGCGGACCGAAGGAGTACGCCGCGTTGCAGCAGATCGGAATTCAAAGAGAGATCGCTGCGCACGACCCCGAGGCCGTGATGGAGTGGCCGGGGTGGGGCCCATGGCTGTGGTGAGCTCTTCCTCGGTCTCACGACGACGGTCGGGTGGGGACAGATTCCCGATCAGTGGCCGAACGGCTGGTTCCGCGTGACCTGGCAACCGCGGCTGGGTGCTCTGCCTGCGGCGATCGAGGGGCAGATCTACAGCACCTCGCCGTTTCGCGTGACGGACGTGCGGCTTCACGTCGAAGGCATCGATGCCGACAACCATCGAGTCGGCGAACGTTTTGCCTGGGCGATCGGGGACATTGCACCAGGCGGCGAGACCTCTTACGTCGTCGAGACCATCGCCGGAGCGGTCGCGTATTGAGTCACCCCTTTGACGTCGTTTCGGTGGGCCAGAAGCTCTCGCCGACCGAATTGATTCCGCGATGAGGAGGTCATTCGCCACGGCACAATGCGCGTCCTGCCACACAGGCTGAGCTCGGCCGTCCCAGAACGACCCTGCACGACTTCCCAGTCTGACATTAGACCATGACGAATTAGTGCGACCTTCGTCTAATTGCGGTCGACCCGATTAGGTGAAACGTTTGATCACTTTCGCGTGGCGAGTCGCTGGCGAGTCCGGCGCATCGATTGACAGCTGAGCTGACTCGTGACAATGCCGACCACCCTCGAAAGGAGGCGCTATCAAGGCCGCCGCCGTTCATGGGAAGGATGCGGGTCTGAAACGAGAAGTTCAGGAGCAAGGGGTGAGTCCGATGGCAAAGACCGGTATCGACGTCGTTGGTGACATGGTGGCCTGGGGTGCGCACTTTTGTTTTTTCTACGAGACGAGAGAGGATCTCGTCGACACCTTGATCTCATATTGCAAGTCGGGTTTGGGCAGCGGGGAGTACTGCCTCTGGATTGTCGCAGAGCCGTTGTCGGTCGCGGAAGCGAAAGATGCGCTGAAAGACGCGGTGCCTGACCTTGGACGACACCTCGCGGAGTCCCGTTTAGAAATCTTGTCGGCGCGGGACTGGTTTCTCCCGGGTGGCTCGTTCGATGGCAAGCGACTGACACGCAGCTGGTATGAAAAGCTCGCGAGCGTATCCGCCCGAGGTTACGCCGGCATGAGAGTGACCGGGGATACGACCTGGCTGACAAGGAAGGACTGGAGTCACTTCTGTGACTACGAAGATGGTCTCAACGAAGTGATCGGCAATCAGCGCCTCGCGGTGCTGTGCACGTACCCCCTTGCGGGGTGCGGCGCTCCTCAAATCTTGGATGTCGTGCGGACGCACCAGTTTGTCCTCGCCAGGCGACACGGGAATTGGGAGGTTGTCGAGACCGCCGCGCTCAAGCGAGCCAAGGCCGAACTCAAGCATCTCAATGACGAACTCGAGAAACGCGTCGACGAACGGACCAGGCAACTGAGGCAAACCTCAGAAGCGTTGCACGAAGCGCAGGCGGAACTCGCGCACGTCAATCGCGTCACGGCGATGGGGCAACTGGCGGCCTCGATTTCCCATGAAGTCATGCAGCCGATTACGGCGGGGATCAACAATACCGAGGCGGCTTTGCACTGGCTGGACGCCGAGAATCTGGCGGAGGTCCGGGAAGCGCTCGGTCATGCCGTCAGAGAAGGCAATCGAGCCATCGACGTCATCGGCCGGATCCGTGCTCTCATCAAGAAGGCGCCGCCGCGGAAGGATGCCCTCGATATCAATGAAGCGATTCGCGAGGTCGTTGGACTGACGCGTGGCGAGGCGGTAAAGAACAATATCTCGGTGCAGACACAACTCGCCGAAGGCCTGCCACGCATCCAAGGAGATAAAGTCCAACTGCAACAGGTGATCCTCAACTTGATCATCAACGCTGTCGAAGCGATGAGCAGCGTCCCCGAAGACTCGCGAAAGTTGCTCATCAGCGCCAGGAAAGATGTGGGTGGGGTGGTCGTCGTGGTGCAGGATTCCGGCCCAGGACTGAGCCCGGAGAGTTTGGACCGCCTGTTCGACGCGTTCTACACCACCAAGGCCAGCGGGATGGGCATGGGACTTTCGATCTGCCGCTCGATCGTCGAAGCTCACGGCGGACAGATTTGGGCCTCGCGCGACGTCGGCCCGGGCGCAACTTTTCAGTTGACCCTGCCCCTGGCCGGCGCACCGTAGGCCTGAGCGTCATCGTATGAGCTAAGACCTCGACGGCCTGATGCGGAGACGCTCGGCGTGGCCGATCACGTCGAGCGTCTTTCGGACGCCACGGTCGAATTGGAGAGCGCGGCGCGGGCCCCGACGGGGACCACACCCGTATCGGTCTGAGCGATGTCGGGCAAGCGCGAGGAGCGCGAGAACACGGCCTGAGAATCGCCGGTCAGGCCATACTCGATCTCCTTGCAGCCCAGCGTGATCTGGCCCCCGCCCCGACCACCGAGATCCAGAGCTGCGCCACGCTACTGACCACGTCCGCCGCCCTGACGTTCGGCATGGATGCAACGCCGGCGATTTAGAACGAGAACATTGCGCGTAACGGCCGTGTCCGCAGCGGCATCTGTAGGCTGTGGGGTAATAGCTATCACGAGGGCAGTGGCTGTCGAGGTCCACGAGGAGAACCCAATGAGCACGGTCGGTGAGCAGCTCGTCCAAGTACTCCGCCAGGCCGGCGTGACGCGCGTCTACGGCGTCGTCGGTGACAGCCTCAACCCCTTCGTCGATGCGATCCGGCGGACGGAGGGGATCGAATGGATCCACGTCCGCAACGAGGAGGCGGGCGCCTTCGCTGCCGCGGCGGAGGCACATCTCACCGGCCGGCTCGCCGTCTGCGCGGGCAGTTGTGGGCCAGGGAACACGCACCTGATCCAGGGGCTGTACGACGCCCACCGGGACGGTGTGCCCGTGCTCGCGATCGCCTCACACATCCCGACGGAGCAGATCGGGACGTCGTTCTTCCAGGAGACTCATCCGGAGCGACTCTTCGTCGAGTGCAGTCACTACTGCGAGCTGGTGAGCCAGGCGTCGCAGATGCCACGCCTGGCACGCGTCGCGATCCAACACGCGATCGGCCGCGGCGGCGTCTCCGTGCTGGTCATGCCGGGCGACGTGCTCCATCGGTCCGCGGAGCGTCCCACCGGCGAGAGCACGCCCGTGACCGTGAGGGGGACGGTGGTGCCCGCCCATGATCAGGTGCGCGAGCTCGCCGAACGTCTTAATGCCGCGCGCACCGTGACGCTCTTCTGCGGCGCGGGCGTGCGGGGCGCCCACGCCGAGGTCATGGCGCTGGCCGGAAGGCTGCAAAGTCCGGTCGGCCACTCGCTGCGCGGCAAGGAGTGGATCCAGTACGACAACCCGTATGACGTGGGTATGAGCGGGCTGCTGGGGTACGGCGCCTGCTACGACGCGACTCATCAGGCCGACCTGCTGCTCCTGCTCGGCACCGACTTTCCCTACAACGCCTTCCTGCCGCAGCGCCGCACGGTGCAGGTCGATCACGACCTGGCCCGGCTCGGCCGGCGCACGCCGCTCGACCTCGCCGTGCATGGTGACGTTGGCGCCACCCTCCGTGCCGTGCTGCCGCTGGTGACGCAGAAGTCCGACCGCTCGTTCCTCGACGACATGCTGCACGAGCATGCGCGCGCGCTCGAGCACGTTGTCGACGCCTACACCCGCGACATCGAGCACCACGTACCCATCCACCCCGAGTACGCCGCGGCCATCCTGGACGACCTCGCCGCGGACGACGCCGTCTTCACCGTCGACACCGGCATGTGCAACGTGTGGGCGGCGCGCTACATCACGCCGAACGGCCGGCGCCGCGTCATCGGCTCGTTCCTGCACGGGACCATGGCCAACGCGCTGCCGCACGCGATCGGCGCCCAGCTGGCCTATCCGGGACGCCAGGTCATCTCGATGTCCGGCGACGGCGGTCTCGGGATGCTGCTCGGCGAGCTCCTCACCGTCGCGCTCCACCGATTGCCGGTGAAGATCGTCACCTTCAACAACTCGTCGCTCGGGATGGTCAAGCTGGAAATGCTCGTCTCCGGGCTCCCCGACTTCGAGACCGACCACGCGAGCGTGAACTACGCGGCGATCGCCAAGGCCGCGGGCATCCGCGCCATCCGGATCGAGCAGCCGAAGGACATCCGCGCGGGGCTCGAGGACGCACTGAACCAACCGGGCCCCGCCCTCGTGGATCTCGTCACAGACCCCAATGCGCTCTCGATCCCGCCGCACATTGGCCGAGAGCAAGTGGCGGGCTTCGCGCTGGCGGCCACGAAGATCGTCCTTAACGGCGGTGTCGGCAAGATGCTCGAGATGGCGCGATCGAACTTGCGCAACATTCCTGGCGCGGCATTGCTGCGCTGAGGCAGGAGAAGACGATGACAGGACACGGAGACCTCGCGCGTGGCATGGACCTTCTCAACCGCCAGGGCCTGAACAAAGACACGGCGTTCACGGACGCGGAACGGACGGCTCTCGGCTTACACGGACTACTGCCGCCGCACGTCGAGACGCTCGAGGAACAATCGCTTCGCGCGTACGAAGCGTATCAGCGGAAGACCGACGACCTGGAGCGCCACATCTATCTGCGCGCGCTCCAGGACACCAACGAAGTCCTCTTCTACCGGCTGCTCCTCGATCACATCGAGGAGATGACGCCCATGGTCTACACGCCGGTCGTCGCGCTGGCATGTCAGCAGTTCAGCCACATCTACCGGCGTCCGCGGGGCCTGTTCATTTCGTACCCGCTGCGCGACTCGATTGCGACGCTCTTGCAAAATCGTCCCAACCCAGAGGTCGACGTGATCGTCGTCACCGATGGCGAGCGGATCCTCGGCATCGGCGACCAGGGCGCCGGAGGCCTCGGCATCCCGATCGGGAAGCTGTCGCTCTACACGCTCGTCGGGGGCATCCGCCCCGAGCGGACGTTGCCGATCGTCCTGGACGTCGGGACCAACAACGCGGAGCGGCTGAAGGACCCGGAATACCTCGGCTGGCGGCACGAGCGGGTTACCGGTCAGGCATATTTCGACTTCGTCGACCAGTTCGTCCAGGCGGTCAAGCAAGAGCTCCCGAACACGTGCTTGCAGTGGGAGGACTTCGCGACCCCGCACGCCCGGCCGATCCTCGAGCGCTACCGCGATCAGCTGTTGACGTTCAACGACGACATTCAAGGCACGGCGGCCGTGGCCCTCGGCGCGATTCTCGGCGCGGCGCAGGTGGCCGGCCGGCCGCTGAAGGACCAGCAGGTCGTCATGCTCGGCGCCGGCTCCGCCGGCATCGGTGTCGCCGATTTCCTGCGCGCGGCGATGCGTGACGCTGGATTGTCAGACGAGGACGCGCGCCGGCGCTTCTGGATCGTCGACAAAGACGGCCTGCTGCACTCGGGACGCACCGATCTGACCGCCGAGCAGCGCGTCTACGCGCAGCCGCAGGACCGGGTGAGCGCGTGGTCTTCCGCGCGCAACGGCATCGGGCTCGCTGGCGTGATCGCAAAAATCAATGCGACGATCCTGATCGGTCTGTCCACCGCTCGCGGTGCGTTCAGCGAATCGATCGTTCGCGAGATGGCGCGCAAAGTCGAGCGGCCGATCATCTTCCCGCTGTCCAATCCGACCTCGAAATCGGAGGCGACGGCCGATGATCTGATTCGCTGGACGGACGGCCGTGCGCTCGTGGCGACGGGCTCCCCGTTCGCGCCCGTCCCCTACGGTGGGCGGCAGATTCCGATCGCGCAGTGCAACAACATCTACATCTTCCCGGCGATGGGGCTCGGCGTCGTCGCCTCGCGGGCGCGGCGCGTGACGGACGCGATGATCCTGGCCGCCGCCCGGGCGCTCGGCGAGAAGTCGCCTGCCCTCACGGACCCGTCCGCCTCGCTCCTGCCGGCATTGCCGCAGCTGCGGGAGGTCGCGGCTCACATCGCCACCGCCGTCGGTCGCCAGGCACAGCGCGATGGCGTCGCGCCCAAGACGAGCGACGCCGAGCTTGGTGAGCGCCTCACTGCGACGCAGTGGACACCGGCCTATCCGTCGTTCGCGCCGTCGAAAAAGTAGCGCCGGACATGACCGCTCGACACCGAGTCGTGATCATCGGAGGCGGCTTCGCCGGCCTCCGGGCGGCGCGCGCGCTGAGGTCCGCGCCGGTCGACGTGACGCTGATCGATCGACGCAACTACCATCTCTTCCAGCCGCTGCTCTACCAGGTGGCGACCGGCTCCCTGTCGCCCGGCCAGATCGCCGCGCCGATACGCAGCGTGCTCAGCCGCCAGAAGAACACACGGGTCCTGATGGGCGACGTCGTCGACATCGACCCGGCGGGCAAACGCGTCGTGCTCGCCGACGGCGCCGCCTTCGAGTACGACTCCCTCATCGTCGCCGCCGGCTCCCAGACCTCGTACTACGGGCACGACGTCTGGCAACAGTGGGCGCCGGGCATGAAGAGCATCGAAGAGGCCACCAACATCCGGCACAAGATCCTCTACGCCTTCGAGGCGGCCGAGCGTCTCACGGACCCTGCCGAGCGACAGGCGTGGCTCCGGTTCGTGATCGTCGGCGCCGGCGCCACCGGCGTCGAGCTCGCCGGCGCGATCGCAGAAATCGCGCGGCAGACGCTCAAGAACGATTTCCGATCGATCCGGTCGCAGGACGCCGAGATCGTGCTCCTCGATGGCGCGCCGCGGGTGTTGATGTCCTTTCCGGAGGATCTCGCGCAGAAGGCCGCCGGATCGCTCGCGAGGCTCGGCGTGCGCGTCAAGACGGGCGTCATGGTGAAGAACATCGATCACGACGGCGTCACCGTCGAGAGCCACGGCGTGACTGATCGCCTGGAATCGAAGACCGTCATCTGGGCGGGCGGCGTGACCGTGCCACCGCTCGGACGCACGCTCGCGCACCGCACCAGCGCGGAGACCGACCGCGGTGGACGCATCAAGGTCACCCCCGAGCTCACGATTCCGAGCTACCCGAACATCTACGTGGTCGGAGACCTTGCGCTCGCCTCGGGCCCGGACGGCAAGCCCTTGCCCGGGCTCGCGCAGGTCGCCATGCAGGGCGGGACGTATGCCGCAAAGGCGATCGTGAGGAAGGTCGAGGGCGCGAAACCGCTGCCGCCGTTCAAATACTTCGACAAGGGCGAGCTGGCGGTCATCGGCCGGGCGGCCGCGGTGGCCAACATCTTCGGCCGTCACATCTCCGGCCTGCTCGCCTGGCTCATATGGGCCTTCATCCACCTGATGTACATCGTTCAGTTCCGCAGTCGGCTCACCGTGTTCATCGAGTGGGCCATCGAGGATCTCACCTTCAATCGCGGAGCTCGACTCATCACCGGCTCCGCGGCCACCGATTTCGATTTCAACAAGGAGATGGCGTCCGGCGACCTCTAAACCGTGAGGTGCAACATGCCAACCGGCGATCGCAACCACGATAAGGTCCGCATCGAGGAGGACGCGCTCGGTGAGGTCGAGGTCCCCGCCGATCACTTGTGGGGCGCCCAGACCGAGCGCTCGCACCGCAACTTCCCGATCGGCGTGGAACGCTACCGGTGGGACCGGCCCGTGATCCGCGCGCTCGGGATTCTCAAGAAGTGCGCCGCGCTGGCGAATGTCGAGCTCGGCCAGCTGCCGTCCGACAAGGTCGATCTGATCGTGAACGCCGCGCAGGACGTGATCGATGGGAACCTCGACCACGAGTTCCCGCTCGTCGTGTTCCAGACCGGCTCGGGAACGCAGACGAACATGAACGCCAACGAGGTGATCGCCAACCGCGCGATCCAGATCGCCGGCGGCCAGATGGGATCGAAAAAGCCGATTCACCCCAACGACGACGTCAACCACAGCCAGTCGTCCAACGACACGTTCCCGACAGCGATGCACATCGCCACCGTCGAACAGCTCGACAACCTCCTGATCCCCGCCATCCGCGCATTGCGCGACACGCTCGTGATGGTGGGCCGGACTCACCTGCAGGACGCGACTCCGCTCACGCTCGGGCAGGTCATCTCCGGCTGGGTCGCACAGCTCGATCAAGGGCTGCACGGGGTCTGCCGCACGCTGCCGGGCGTCTGCGCGCTGGCGATCGGCGGCACCGCCGTCGGCACCGGACTGAACGCGCACCCCCGGTTTGGCGAGACCGCGGCGCGGAGAATCGCGGATGAGACCGGCAAGGCGTTCGTGTCGGCGCCCAACAAGTTCGCGGCGTTGTCGGCTCACGACGCGATGGTCGACGTGAGCGCAGCGCTGCGCACCCTCGTCGGCGTGCTCATGAAGATCGCGAACGACGTCCGCTGGTACGCGTGCGGCCCGCGTGCCGGCTTCGCCGAGCTGCGCATCCCGGAAAACGAGCCGGGCTCGTCGATCATGCCGGGGAAGATCAACCCGACCCAGTGCGAGGCACTGACCATGGTCGCCGTGCAGGTCTTCGGGAACGATCACGCGGTCGCCTTCGCTGGCTCACAGGGCAACTTCCAGCTCAACGTCTACAAGCCGGTCATCCTGCACAACGTGCTCGAGTCGATCCGACTCCTGGCCGAGGCCGCACGCTCGTTCAATGATCGCTGCGCGGCCGGCATCGAGCCGAATGCGAAGCGGATTCGCGAGCATCTCGACGACTCTCTCATGCTGGTGACCGCACTCAACCCGCACATCGGCTACGAGAAGGCCGCACAGATCTCGCTGAAGGCGTACCGCGAGAACCTGACACTGCGCGAAGCAGCACTCAGACTCGGCTTCGTGACTGCCGAGCAGTTCGACGCTTGGGTCCGGCCCGAGGATATGGTCCACCCGCTCACGTCGCGCGGCTGACGCACGTCGACGGACTCGACGAGGAGGAGAACACATGGCGATCGCAGTCGCGAAGCCTCGCAACGTCTGGCCGAGCAATCCGCTCGCCGCGTTGTGGGGCACGATGGTCGGCAAAAAGGTCGTGATGGCGGTGACCGGCATCGTGCTCGTCGGCTTCGTCATCGCGCACATGCTCGGAAATCTCAAAATCTTTCTCGGCGCCCAGGCCATCGATACCTATGCGGCCTTTCTCCGCACGATGGGCGAGCCGCTGTTTCCCTACAGCGTGCTGCTGTGGGTCGTTCGCATCGTCCTCCTGACCTGTGTCGCCTTGCACATCACCGCCGCCGTCCAGCTCACCCGCATGAGCCGGGCCGCGCGCCCGCACGGGTACGACACCAAGGAGTCGATTGCGACGACGTACGCGGCGCGCACCATGCGCTGGAGCGCGGTCATCGTGGTCCTCTTCATCGTCTATCACTTGCTGCACCTGACGGGCGGCGTGGTCGGCTGGGAGCCCGGCCAGTTCAGGGACCTGTCCGTCTACCACAACGTCGTGGCGGGCTTCTCGGTGTGGTACGTGTCTTTGTTCTACATCGTCGCAATGGTGTCCCTGTGCCTGCATCTCGATCATGGGGTCTGGAGCCTGCTCCAGACGCTCGGTTGGAACAACGCCAGGACGACATCGACGTTCCGCACACTGTCACGAGGCGTCGCGCTGGCTGTGTTCGTCGGCTTCATCTCCGTCCCCGTTGCCGTGCTGGCCGGGTGGGTCCGCTGAAGGAGGCTCCGATGCCGATCGTA
>QHTB01000207.1 GCA_003220615.1 Candidatus Rokuibacteriota bacterium | reverse complement strand
TTTCGCAGGCTCGTCGGTTTCCCCGCGACGACAGCGGCCGTCGTTACCCCTGGCCGCTGATCTGAGGAAGCTCTACGGGAGGAAGACGATCGCGTCGGCGCCGGCCTCGACGTCGATCACCCTGTCGAGTTGCTCGAAGCGTCCGGCGATCATGATGACCGGGATCGCGCGGGTCTCCTGGTCTTCCTTCAGCCGACGGTAGATTTCCCAACCATCGAATCGAGACCCCGTAATGTCGAGCAGGATGTTATCGGGGCGAACGTCACGCACGTACGCGAGCACATCGGCGCCCGCGCCCGTGATGAAGATTTCCCAACCTTCCGTGCACGGGTTGTCCCGGATCAGCTGGGCAACGTCGGCCTCGTCCGCGACGACGAGAATTCGACGGCGGCGTCGCGGATTCTCACCGTGGGGCTGAACCGTCATCATGAGCTCGAGGGGGACGTCAGCGCGTTCACTGACTTTTTCCATAGTCGGAGTATCCGGGACGGGCGTTGCAGGAGGATGACAACCAGGTGAACGTTTCGTGTCGGCCGGGTCGCCGCTCGGGCGAGCACCATGAGTGAGCGTGGGTCGCAAGGCATTCCTCCTTGTTCATCGATGCTCCGATCATGGACGGCCGGGCCTGAACCGCACCTGAGCCTGCCGTTCATGAGGCGTTCAGCCGCGACCGTGGCGATAGTGAGCGACGTACGCATCATGGTCTCCTCCCGACCCGCATCCGGCCGCGTTTCCTCGCTGTTGCGCCGGGTCTCGCGTTCGGGGCGAGGCGAGGGTCGACGATGATCACGGCCGACGGGCCTGTCGCTTGGCCTCGCTCGCCTGTACCGTGATATCGAATGTATCGGCGACTTGCCCGTTGATGTTCTTGAAGTAGCCCTGCGCCTTGCTGGGATCGCCGTTGATATTGAAGACGATAAAGAGTGCACCGGACATGGCCCCCTGGTTACGGGTATAGATTTTGGCCCACTCCCCGTTGCAGCCGTAAGGGAACGTGGCAGGGAGGCAACGCTCCTGGTCCTTGACGTCCCTTCCCCCGAGGCCCGAGACGAAGACAAAGGATTTTCCAGGACTTCCCTGGGCGATGCAGAGATTATTCGGGCTGGAACATGATGCATCGACGATTTGATGTTGCATGCTTGTCAGCGTCCGGGTCCGGTGATAGCTGTGCTCGTGGGCCGTGGCGATGATTGCGCCATGGTCCTTGCAGGTTTCGTAGACTCTCCACCCCATCTCGTCGGCCTTACCCCCGACCTGCATGGCTCGCTGGTTCTTATGCCAGCTGCAGATTTTCCAGACGTGATTGTCGGTGGCCAATTGGTCCTGAATATACCGGGCGTAGATGTTGTCCCCAGCGCTTGCGCCCCTTTCGCCGACGAAGACCAGCTTCAGCCCTCGGTATGTCACCGAGTACATCTGATCGTCGAGGTCAGGATCGTCCGGGGTTACGCCGATGCGGGCCATGCGGGTCTTCAAGAATTTGGCATAGCACCCGTCTCGGCGTGAGCAATCTTGCCTCCAGCTTCCGGCATCATGATTTCCGACCGCAGCGAAGTAGGGGAAATCGTCTCCGAGAATGCTGTCGATGGTCGCAAAGAACCGACGCGCGTTATCGGCATAGTCAAAGTCGCCCTGGTGCAAGACCATATGGGCTCCTTCGGCCTTGATGAGCTGGAGGACGCGTCTGAAATCTGAGCCGTTCCCGCTGTCGCCGATGAAGGCTACTTTCAGATTAGGGTCCGCGGGGATCGGGCCGGGCGCTCCCTGTGCGTACCCCCGTGCGGGCCCGAGGGCGATTGCGAGGAGGGCCGTCAGAACTCCTCCGGCAATGAGGCTTGAGACTCCCTGGGTGTACTGCTTGCCGCCGCGAATGGTGATCAACGTAGGCCTCCCTTGACCAAGTGATCGCGGTCCAGGCGTAGAGCATCGACGGCGCGATCGAGAGCTGGTTCGTCTTCTTGAGCTTGTCCGCCCTGGCACGCGCGTCCTGCGCGTCCGGAACGGATGCGCCGGGTGGCGAGGAGTTCGTGCTCGGCGCGGAGGGAGGACGACAGCGCCGCCGCCCCGGTGGCGAGCGCGATGACGGGGAGCGTGGCTCGCATGGCCTTTCTCCTTGCTTCACTAGATACTCGACCATGGACCCGCGAGCCTGAACCGTCCCTGAGCTCGCCGTTCATCGCCCGTTCAGATGGCGGCGCGGTATCGTCCGGCATGGACCCCTGCCTCCGGCTGAGCTTCCTCGCCGTTGCGCTGGTTCTCGCGTGCGGGGCGGCGGCGAGGGCCGACGATGATCACGCCCACGCCCGAGCGGCGAGCGAGGCCGGCCAGATCGTCTCGCTCCAGGCGATCGTCACCCGCGTGCAGGCGGAGTTCACCGGATCCTTGGTCGCCGTCGAGCTCGAGGAGGACGACGCCCCCTGGATCTACAAGGTGAAGCTGCTGACACCAGCCGGGGCGATCGTGAAGCTCGAGTATGATGCCCGCGACGGACGGCTGCTTCGGGTCAAGGGCCGCGATGCTGAGCCGGCGCGGCGGCAGCAGCACGACTGATGCGGATCCTTCGGTGACACCGAGCCGTACAACGTGCAGTTCGCGATCGGTATCCCGGCTGATCATGTCTTCCGCGGCGAGCAGCACGACCTCGAGGAAACGCTTCGGCAACCTGATGAACAATGTCTGCAAATGGGCTCGTTGCCGCATCGCGGCGACGAGCCAACGCGAGGATGGCCGCCTGACCATCGCACTCGAGGACGACGGTCCAGGGTTGCCGGCGGCGCACCACGGATACGCTCCGCGGCGCCCGGTTCGATGAGAAGGTGTCGGAGACCGGCCTGGGGCTCGCCATGGTGCACGATTTGGCGAGTCTCTACAGCGGTTCCATCGTGCTCTGGAGCTCCAGCCCCGGGGGCTGCGGGCGGAGTTGACCCTCCCGGCTGACTAACGTACTCGAGCACTCGGGCGAAGACCTCGCCATCACGCGCCTCTCATTTTTACCTCTTTACCCCCTTATACCTCCTTGGTTGGAGGCGTCCTGCATCAACGGGAAGAATGGGAATATCTCTGCTTCAACCCGGAAGGAATTTGCCCAGAAATGCGGGGCTCTCTCTCCCTTTCGCTTGCTCGAGGAGGCAGGCGATCCATCCCTAAAGGATTTTCCGAGCTTCGATTGAGGGAGTCACCCGATTGTTCATACGGCGCCATCGACGCAACCTCTTCTCGTGACAAGAATTGTCGCGTTCTCGTGACAAGAATTGTCGTCGGCAAGAGCACGGTCTAGGCGCTCTGGCGAAGCAAGCCTCGCCGAGACGTCCGTGCCGGGAAAGTGAGCGCCCGAGCCGGCTGGTTTTTCGTGCTGGTATCGGTGTTGCACCATTCCTCCAGTCCGGATCGCCGCGGCGGAGGCGGGAAATGGCGGGGCGACGCGTGCGGCTGGCCGAAGTGGGCGAACAGGCGGTCGAATCCATCGAGCGTCGGGACTCGCTCAATCGCGTGGACGGCGTGCTCGATGGTGTGAGTGCCGGCCCTCGAGCGGGCCGGTTCGATCCGCCGGCACATCAAAACCTTCCTCTACAGCATCCGACAGCCACGAGACGCCGGTTCCTTATTCTCCTCGTGATCGCGGTTTTGGCGGTCGTGGCGACGGCAGCCTGGTTCCAAACCCAGGGGCGGAGCGCCACGCCCAAGTACCGGTTCGCCACGGTGGAAAAGGGGCCTCTCACAGCCACGGTCTCGGCGACCGGTACCCTGAATCCCGTCATCACTGTCCAGGTGGGCTCCCAGGTTTCCGGGCAGATCAAGGAGCTCTTCGCCGACTTCAACTCTCAGGTCAAGAAAGACCAGCTGATCGCGCGCATCGACCCTGAGATTTTCCAGACCAGGGTCAATCAGGCCCAGGCCGATCTTGAAGCGGCCGAGGCCACGATCCTGAACCAGGAGGCGCTGGTGGAACGGACGCGCGCCGATGTGGAGAACGCGCGCGCTGCTCTCGCCGTGGGCAAGGCTCAGACCGCGAAGGCTGAGGTCGCCGTCCTTGACGCGAAGCGCGATCTGGTTCGGAAGACGGAACTGCTGAACAAAGGGCTCGTCGCTCAGAGCGACCGGGATACCTCTCAGGCCACCCATGATTCGGCGGTGGCGCAGTTCGAGGCCAATCGCGCGCAGGAAGACGCTCTGGCCGCCGCAGTCCGGTCCTCGGCCGCGCAGCTCAGAGTGGCCGACGCGCAGCTGAAGACGGCCCATGCGCAAGTCCGGCAGAAGAAAGCCGGACTGGACCAGGCGCAGGTGGATCTGGATCACACCGCCATCCGGGCGCCGGTTGACGGGGTGGTGGTGTCGCGGAACGTGGATGTCGGGCAAACCGTCGCCGCCAGTCTCCAGGCGCCCACCCTGTTCACGATCGCCCAGGATCTGACCCGGATGCAGGTCGACACCAATGTCGATGAGGCCGACATCGGCAGGATCCGCTCCGGTCAGCGCGCGACCTTCACCGTCGATTCGTTCCGGGGAGAGACCTTTTCGGGCAAGGTCATCCAGATTCGGCAGGCGCCCCAGGTGATCCAGAACGTGACCACCTACGATGTCGTGCTGTCCGCTCAGAACCAGGAGCTGAAGCTTCGACCCGGAATGACGGCGAACGTCCGGCTGGTCGTGGACCAGAAGTCCTCGGTCCTGAAAGTTCCGAACGCCGCGTTGCGCTTCCGCCCGGCGGGTGTCGAGGGGGAGGCACCCCCATCACGGGGCAAGGCCCAAGCCGCGGCATTGCTCGAGCCGGGGGATGGCGCAGGTCGGTCGGGTGATCCGATTCGCGACCGGCTCGTTCGGGAGCTCGACCTGACGGATGAGCAGCAGCGCAAGCTCGACCCGATTCTGAGCGAGCGCCAGGAGAAGTTGGCGGCCGTCCAGGCCGGCGGCAAGGCCGTGGCCAAGGCCGAACGGCGGAGCCAGCAGCAGAACATCCGCGACGCCGCCCGCGAAAAGATCATGGAACTCCTCACCAAAGAGCAGCGGGCAAGGTTCGAGCCGTCGATGGTGGATCAGCCCGCGGCGCGGCGGGAGCGTTCGGGGAGCGTGTGGGTGCTCGGGCCCGACGGCGAGCCCAAAGCCATCATCGTGCGGCTGGGACTGGCCGACGCCAACGCCACCGAAATCCTCGAGGGCGAGCTCAGCGAGGGGCAGCAGGTCATCGTCGGGTCTACCGAGCGACCCGCGCCGCGAACCGGTCGAGGCCAAAGCTCGAGCTCGTTGAAGTTGTAGGGAGGCGCTTTCCAGATGCGGGCGCTCATCGAGACCGAGGGGATGGTCAAAGACTACCGGGTGGGAACGCAGGTGGTTCACGCCCTCCGGGGAGTGCGGGTCGAGATCGGGGTCGGCGAGTTTGTGGCAGTCATGGGACCGTCGGGGTCGGGCAAGTCCACCTTCATGAACCTCCTGGGGTGCCTCGACACGCTGACCGCCGGGCGCTACATCCTCGACGGAGACGACGTCTCCCATCTCTCGCGGGATGCGCTGGCACGCATCCGGAATCGAAAGATCGGATTCGTGTTCCAGGGGTTCAATCTCTTGCCCCGGACCAGCGCGCTCGAGAACGTGGAGCTCCCGCTCCTCTACAGCGGCGCCGCTGCGAGCGGACGCCGGCGCAAGGCTCGAGAGAAACTCGAAATTGTTGGGCTGGCTGACCGGCAGCACCATCATCCCGCCCAGCTCTCCGGAGGGCAGCAGCAACGGGTCGCCATCGCGCGTGCGCTGATCAATGACCCGGTCTTGATTCTGGCCGACGAGCCGACGGGCAACCTCGATTCCCGCACCAGCGTCGAGATCATGGCGGTGTTCCAGGAGTTGAACCGGAACGGGATCACCATCGTCCTCGTCACGCACGAGGCCGACGTGGCCAGGCATGCCCAGCGGGCCCTCACCTTCCGCGACGGTCGGCTGATCACAGACGACCTCGTCAGCGAGCCGACGGATGCCCGGCGTCTTCTGTCCACGTTGACGGTCGACGAGCTCGTGACGGCGTGAACGTCTGGGTCAGCGCGCGCATTGCCGTGAGAGCGCTTCGCGTGAACAAGCTCCGGAGCGTCCTCACGATGCTCGGCATCATCATCGGCGTGGGTGCCGTCATCACGATGGTCGGAGTAGGAGCCGGCGCTCAGGCCCGAGTCGCCGAGGAGATCCGGAGCCTGGGCTCCAATCTGATCATCGTGCTCGCCGGTACCGTCACCTCCGGAGGGGTGCGGCTCGGCACCGGCAGCAAAGTGTCCATCACCGAGGAGGACGCGTGGGCCATCCAGCGGGAGGTCCCGAGCGTGCACGTCGCCGCGCCATCCGTCCAGGGCAAAGCTCAGGACGGCCAGATCGTGTACGGGAATCTCAACTGGACCACCCTGGTGCAAGGGGTCACGCCGGAATTCTTCGTGGCACGCGAGTGGGACGTGGCGGCGGGTAAGCCCTTCACCGAAGAGGACGTGGAAGGTGCGACGAAGGTGGCGCTGGTCGGGCAGACCGTGGTGGTGAACCTCTTTGCGCATGCCGATCCCCTCGGGCAGATCATCCGGATCAAGCACGTGCCCTTCACCGTCATCGGAGTGTTGGACCGGAAGGGGCAGAGCACCTTCGGCCAGGACCAGGATGACGTCATCCTGGTCCCGCTCTCGACGGCCCAGAGGCTGATCTCGAGCAAGAAGGTCAAGATCGGTTCAGTGAATTCCATCTCCATCAAAGTGCGCGACCCTGACGCGATGAAAGAGGCCGAGGAGCAGGTCCGCGGCCTGCTTCGTCAGCGACATCGCCTCAAGGCGACCGACCCCGATGACTTCTGGCTGCGAAACCTCTCGGAGATCCTTCAGGCCCAGGAAGAGTCTTCGCGCGTCCTGACGATGCTCCTGGCAGCGATCGCTTCGGTCTCGCTGCTCGTGGGCGGCATCGGGATCATGAACATCATGCTGGTCTCGGTGACCGAACGAACCCGAGAAATTGGTTTGAGGATGGCCGTGGGAGCCCGGAGCCGAGACATCCTGGGGCAGTTCCTGGTGGAAGCCGTCACGCTGTCCCTCTTCGGGGGGCTCATCGGGGTCGGCGTGGGGTTGACGGGTGCCTACGGCGCCGCCTATGTCGCCGAGTGGCGAACCTTGATCCAGTTCGACGCGATCCTCGTTGCCTTTGGTTTTGCCGGGACGGTGGGAATCTTCTTCGGCTTTTATCCGGCGCGAAAGGCGTCCCGCCTGGACCCCATCGAAGCCCTGCGTTACGAGTAAAGACTTGAGCCCGTGCCTTCACGGGCCAATGGAGGATTCGAGATGCGCCGACCCACGAGCATTGCACCACCGAAGGGCGAGCTGGGCGTCCTCACGCCCGGCATGGGGGCCGTCAGCACGACGTTCATGGCCGGCGTGGAACTCGTCCGCAAGGGTGCAGCGGCGCCGATCGGCTCGATGACCCAGCTCGGCACGATTCGGCTCGGCAAACGCACGCAGCACCGTTCCCCGCTGATCCGGGAGTTCGTGCCACTCGAGACGCTCGACAACCTCGTTTTCGGCGGCTGGGACATCTTTCCCGACACGGCGTACGAGGCCGCCGTCAAGGCCGGCGTGCTCGAGCCGCTGCATCTCGAAGAGGTCAAGGGCTTGCTCGGCAGCATCCGGCCGATGACGGCGGCGTTCGATCAGGCATACGTCAAGCGCCTCAACGGGACGCACGTGAAGCACGCCAAGACGAAGTTCGACCTGGCTCAGCAGATCAAGGACGACATTCAGCACTTCAAGAAAGAGACCGGCGTGCAGCGGCTGGTGATGGTCTGGTGCGGATCGACCGAAGTGTTTCTGTCCCCCAGCGAGGTGCACGCCGACCCGGCGCGGTTCGAGAACGCCATGAAGACGAACCATCCCTCCATCGCGCCCTCGATGCTCTACGCCTGGGCCGCGATCACCAGTGGGGTGCCGTTCGCCAACGGCGCGCCCAATCTCACCGCAGATATCCCGGCCCTGCAGGAGCTCGCCCGCGAACACAACGTGCCTCTCTGCGGCAAAGACTTCAAGACGGGCCAGACGCTCCTGAAGACGATCCTGGCCCCGGGCTTCAAGGCGCGGATGTTGGGGCTGCGGGGGTGGTTTTCGACCAACATCCTCGGCAACCGGGACGGCGAGGTGCTCGACGATCCGGGTTCGTTCAAAACCAAGGAGGAGTCCAAGCTCGGCGTGCTGGAGTACATTCTCCAGCCACAGCTCTACCCGCAGCTCTACGACAAGATTTGCCACAAGGTGCGCATCCACTATTACCCGCCGCGCGGTGACAACAAAGAGGGCTGGGACAACATCGATATCTTCGGCTGGCTCGGCTATCCCATGCAGATCAAGGTGAATTTCCTCTGCCGCGACTCGATCCTGGCGGCACCGATCGTCCTCGACCTCGTCCTGTTCATGGATCTGGCCCAGCGGGCCGGGCTGCGCGGGATCCAGGAGTGGCTGAGTTTCTACTTCAAGTCACCCATGTGCGCGCCGCAGCTCTATCCCGAGCACGATCTGTTCATCCAGTCGATGAAGCTGAAGAACACGCTGCGCTGGATGATGGGCGAAGACCTGATCACCCACCTCGGCGCTGAGTACTATGACTGAGATTCGCGCAGGCTCGCCGAAGGTCCCGCGTCGGCGCCTGGCCATCTACTCTCAGGACAGCCTGGGGTTGGGCCATTTGCGACGGACCACCCTCATCGGCGGAGCGTTTCTCGGAGCCGACACGGACAGCAATGTTCTCCTCTTCGCCGATTCGCCGGTGGCTCCATTCTTCGAGCTTCCCAACGGGATGGACGTCGTCAAGCTTCCGTCGATCCGCAAGGTCAGCGCGGGTTGCTGGGAAGCGACGCGACTCCGGGTCGACGACCGAGAGCTCATTCGATTCCGCGCCGATCTGTTGCGCAGCGGGCTCCTGAATTTCCGACCCGACGTTCTCCTGGTGGATCACATGCCGGGGGGTGCCCAGCGCGAATTGATCCCGGCGCTCGAGGCGCTCAAGCGAGCGGTTCCTGAGTGCTTGGTGGTGCTCGGCATCCGGGACATCCTGGATGCCGAAGACGTCATCAAGCGGGTCTGGGAGAGTGAGGGCGCCTACGAAGCCCTCGACCGTTACTACGGTCGCCTCCTGATCTATGGCAGCAAAGAGATCTTCGATACCGGCGGCACGTATCGTCTCCCTGCGCTCCCGCATGGCACCCACTACTGCGGCTACGTGGTCAAACAAGGCCCCGTCAGACGGGCGGAAGAGGTCCGCACGAGTGTCAAGTCTCGGAAACGCCGATACGTCTTCGTCTCAGCGGGAGGAGGCGGCGACGGGGACTCGCTCATGCGGACGTACCTCCGAGCCGTTCGCCTGCTCGGTCCCCGCGCTGTCTTCGAAACGCTGATGGCCGTCGGAGTGAACGCGCCGCCCGAGATCCGACGAGAGCTGGAGGCCGAGGCGCGAGGGCTTCCTGTGCGGCTCGTCTCCCACGTCGATGACAGTCTCAGCCAGATCGCTGCCGCCGACCTCGTGGTGTGCATGGCGGGGTACAACACGTTGTCGGAGGTGCTCTTTCTGAAGAAGAAGGCGCTGGTCGTCCCGCGCAGCGGACCCAGTGCGGAACAAAGGATGCGAGCCGAGCTCTTTGCCGCGAGGCATCTCGTCGACATGCTCGATCCGAACGACCTTTCTCCCGAAACGCTCGCGGAGCGCTTGATCGCGGACCTGGAGAGGAACGATTACCCGGCAGGGGGCGACGCGGTTCCGATGGACGGAGCACGACACGCCGCCGACCGCCTCATGGAGGCCGTCGACCGCCTCGTGCAGGTCGCGCGTGACGTCGTGGACGCTGTGCGTAAAGGAACGTATGCACGTCCAGCCTGAGCCGAGGCCAACCGTCGGAGACGTTGGTCAGCACTTGGCCGCGATCGAAGTCGACTCTTCAACGTCCTGCTTGGTGAGCGACCCAGGCATCCCGACCCTCGAGAAAGCCTTCGACGCCGTCATGCTGGGGGAATACCTTCCTGAGGTCTTGCCTTCGGAGTGGGGAACAATTCGAAACGTTCGACTGCAAGTTCTCAAGCACGAGCCCGGGAAGGGGTGCTGCACGTTTGAAATCAGGTTGGGGACTACGAGAGGCTGCTATTCGCTGATCGGCAAGGTCTACGCCGAGGACCGGTCAGATGTCTATCGCGCGATGGAGGAAATCAGGCGAGCCGGATTTGGCTCGGAAGACGAGTTCGCGATTCCTCGACCAGTAGCGTTTCTCGCGCCATTGCGCCTCCTGGTTTACGAAAAAGTTCCTGGCACTCGAGCGACAGCGTTAATTCTGAATCCGAATGAATCCGATCGCGTCCGAGCCGCTGAGCGGTGCGCGCGGTGGCTGGCCCGATTTCACGCGATCGCACCCCGTTCCGGGCGGGTCTTTCGCCTGAACGATCATCTGATTTCCTTGGAAGGACACCGGCGGTGCCTTGCCGATCTTGGCTGGCCATTTGCCGACAAAGCGAGCCGGCTTTTCGACGAATTGAACGCCATCGCACCGAGGCTCGACCGCATCGACATGTGTGCTGGCCATGGCATGTATACGAGTGGTCAGGTCCTCTTGGCTGAGGGCCGCACCGTGACGATCGATTGGGACACTCATAATGTGGCAGACCCCAGCTACGACGTGGCAAGGATGCTCATTGGTTTCAAGCGGATGGGGTTGGAACACTTCGGTTCCCTCCACGCCCTCGATGGGGTCGCCGACGTATTTCTGAAGACATATGTCACCACCGGCCGCTCGCCTGTTACGACCCGCGTGGCGTTTCAGAAAGCAGCGATCTGCCTCGAGCGTGCGAAACGTGATCTTGATAAGCAGACTTCCGGATGGCGCAAGAGGGCCGAGACGATGCTGGACGAAGGCCTTCGTATCCTGAACCAAGAGGCACATTGAAGGAGGACGTTGACCTTGAATCTCGCCGACGCGCTGTCGGGGCGCGCCAAGCTGGAAGGCATCCAGTGGATGCTGCGCAGCGGGGCGCCGCGCAGGGCGTTGCGGCGCAAGCTGAGTTCACTGCTGGCCGCCCCGGCCATGCTGGGGCCCTGCCAATTGCGGTACGCGAGGCTCGGGCCCGGCTGCACGCTCACCGCCTACTACGACGCTCTCGTCTCCATCGAGGGCACCAAGGGATATGGTGCCCGCCCTGTCGCAGTGACCTTGAGACCGGATGGAGACGACAATCGGCATCACGGGTCGGCTGATCTCGTCGAGATCCAGGCGGAGGCGGTCCGACACGGCGTGGCGGCACCATTCCGGCAACTGACGGCGGATTTGCCCGAGTGGAGCATGCATCTCCAGGTCGCGCCGCTCGACGCGCGCTTCCCTCAGCTCGTGCGCTGGTCCGATCCGTGCTACGCGCGCGACGCGATCGCAGGCGCCTGCGCGGCAAGTGAGGTCGCCCGAGATCAACTTCCGGCCAGCCACTACGCCGTCACGCTGGTTCGCTACCGCCCTGCCAAGCGCCACGTGCTTCGCTACGATCCCCTGGAAACGCCAGAGCGCGGGACTGTATTCGCCAAGCTCTACCCTAGCGAAAAGGGCGAGCGAGTCCACCGCGTGGCAACACAAGTTGCCGAATGGCTGGGCGATCACCGAGAGGGCATGACGTCTGTGCGGCCGCTCGCGTATGTGGCCGAGGACGCGGTTGTCCTCTACCCGCGTGTGGTCGGCGCCCCGCTGTGCGACTACCTGCGGCGGCCCGGCCCGGGCGTGGCACGGTGCTTGGAGCGCGCCGGGGCGGCTCTCCACGCCTTGCACAGCCTGCCCCAGGCGGTGGCCGGCCCACTGCCCGTCCACGACTTTGCCGCGGAGATTCGGGAGGTCGCGCGGGACAGTGCTCACGTCCCCGCGCTTCTGCCCACGATCGGCGCCGCGATCGGGGCGCTCCTCGACCGCGCGCAAGCAGTGCGCGAGAGGCTACCCCAGGAGCCACCGACCTTCACGCACCGGGACTTCAAATGCGAACACTTGTTGGTCGCTCCTGGGCGGCTGACGCTCATCGACTTCGACCGCTGCGCCTTAGCCGATCCGGCCTACGACATCGGGAAGTTCCTGGCCGATCTGCAGTCGTGGTTCTTCGTCTACAACCAACAGGGGCTGGAGCAGGCGCAGGAACGGTTCCTTGCCGGGTACGCTCCCGGCGCACCGACGGAGCGCCTGCTCCGTGCCCGTCTCTACGAGGCGGTCCAGTTGGTCCAAATGACCGTTCTTCGCGCACGCCTGTTCGAGCACCACGCGGCGTACCGAATCGAGCGGCTCATTGGCCGCGCTCAGGCCGTGATGAACAATCTCCAGAGTGTCCTCGATCTGACTCGGTCACTGGTAAATCGAAAACAGCCCGCCGCCATTTCTGGGTGAGGAGAAGCGATCGACCTTGAAGTTCGCCGACGGGCTCTCGGGGCGTGCCAAGCTGGAAGCGATCCAGTGGTTGCTGCGTTTCGCGCCGCCGCGCAGGGCATTGCGGGATCAACTGACGGCGCTGCTGTCCGCTCCGGCCATGTTGGGGCCGTGTCGCCTCCGGCGCGCGAAATTGAAACCCAGCCACAAGCTGACGGCCTACTATGACGCGCTCGTCCACGTCGGGGGCACCGATGGATATCGCCCTCGCGCCATCGCAGTCACCTGGAGATTGGATGGAGACGGACATCAGCATCACGGGACGGCTGATCTATCTGGGATCCAAGCCGAGGCGCTTCGCCAGGGCGTGGCGGCACCGTTCCGGCAGCTCACGGCGGATTTGCCTGAGTGGAGCATGCATCTTCAGGTCTCGCCGCTGGACGCGCGTTTCCCGCAGCTCGTGCGCCTATCGGATCCGCGGCACGTGCACGATATGCTCGCGGGCGCCTACGCGGCGAGTGATGGAACACCGGATCAGGCCCGGCCCGGCCGGTACACCGTCACCGCTATCCGCTATCACCCCGGCGGGCGCCACGTACTGCGCTATGACCCCCTGGACGCGACGAAAGGGGGCACGGTCTTCGCCAAGCTCTACACTGGCGAGGACGGAGCGCGCGCCTTCCGTGTGGCGGGGCGCGCGGCCGACTGGCTCGCAGAGCACGGAGAGGGCGTCACTGCTGGGCGGCCGCTCGCGTATGTGGCCGAGGACGCGGTTGTTCTCTATCCGCGCGTAGTCGGCGCGCCGCTCTCCGAACGCCTGCACCGCCCCGGGGCCGGCGTGGCAGAGTGTTTGGAGCGCGCCGGGGTGGCTCTCCACGCCTTGCATCACCTGCCGCCGGCAGTCGCCGGCCCGCTCAAGCTCCATGACTTCGAGGCGGAGGTCCAGAAGGCCGCCGAAGCCAGCGGTCACATTCCGGCGCTGCTACCGTCAGTGGGCCCGGCAATCGAGGGGCTCCTCGCCCGCGCAGGAGAACTGCACGAGCGGCTCTCTCAGGAGCCGCCCACCTTCACCCACGGGGACTTCAAATCCGAACACATCTGGGCCGGCCCTGGCGGGTCCACGCTGATCGATTTCGACGGTTGCCGTTTGGCCGACCCGGCGTACGACGTCGGGAGGTTCCTGGCTGACCTGCAGTTGTGGTTCACCGCCTACGACCGGGAAGGGCTGGAGCAGGTGCAAGAGCACTTCCTTGCCGGGTACGCTCCGAGGGCGCCGCAGGAGCGCCTGCTCCGCGCCCGTCTCTACGAGGCGGTGCAGTTGGTCAAAATAGCCCGTCGCGTGCCCCTGTTCGACCGCGACTGGGCGGCCCTTACCAAGCAGGTGATCCGCCGCGCCCAGGCGGTGATGAACGATCTTGAGCTGACGCTCGGTTTACCCGCGACACCGCGCTTCTCGCATGGGCTTCTCGATAGGAACGGAGCATAGTGTGCCGACGCGGATGCTCGCCTTGAACCTCGCCGACGGGCTCTCCGGGCGTGCGAAGCTAGAAGTCATCCAGTGGCTGCTGCTCTCTCGGGCGCCACGCAAAGCATTGCGGGATCAACTGACGGGGCTGCTGTCCGCTCCGGCCACACTGGGGCCCTGTCGTTTACGGCGCGCGAGATTCAAACCTGGCCGCAAGCTGACGGCATACTACGACGCGCTCGTCCACGTCGAGGGCACCGATGGATATCGCCCTCGCGCCATCGCAGTCACCTGGAGATTGGATGGAGACGGACATCAGCATCACGGGACGGCTGATCTATCTGGGATCCAGGCCGAGGCGCTTCGCCAGGGCGTGGCGGCACCGTTCCGGCAGCTCACGGCGGATTTGCCTGAGCGGAGCATGCATCTTGAGATCTCGCCGCTGGACGCGCGCTTCCCCCAGCTCGTGCGCTTATCGGATCCGCGGCACGTGCACGACATGCTCGCGGGCGCCTACACGGCGAGTGATAGAACACCGGATCAGGCCCGGCCCGGCCGGTACGCCGTCACCGCTATCCGCTATCACCCGGGCCAGCGTCACGTACTGCGCTACGACCGCCTGGACGTGGCGAAGGGAGAGACGGTGCTCGCCAAGCTCTACACTGGCGAGGACGGAGCGCGCGCCTTCCGTGTGGCGGGGCGCGCGGCCGACTGGCTCGCAGAGCACGGAGAGGGCGTCACTGCTGTGCGGCCGCTCGCGTATGTGGCCGAGGACGCGGTTGTTCTCTATCCGCGCGTAGTCGGCGCGCCGCTCTCCGAACGCCTGCAGCGCCCCGGGGCGGGCGTGGCAGAGTGCTTGGAGCGCGCCGGGGCGGCTCTCCACGCCTTGCATCACCTGCCGCCGGCAGTCGCCGGTCCGCTCAAGCTCCATGATTTCGCGGCAGAGGTCAGCGAGATTGCGCGAGAGGCCAGCGATCACATTCCGGCGCTGCTACCGTCAGTGGGCCCGGCAATCGAGGGGCTCCTCGCCCGCGCAGGAGAACTGCACGAGCGGCTCTCCCCGGAGCCACCCACCTTCACCCACGGGGACTTCAAATCCGAACACATCTGGGCCGCCCCTGGCGGGTTCACGTTTATCGATTTCGACGGCTGCCGCTTAGCCGACCCGGCGTACGACGTCGGGAAGTTTCTGGCTGACCTGCAGTTGTGGTTCACGGCCTACGACCAGGAAGGGCTGGAGCAGGTGCAAGAGCAGTTCCTGGCCGGGTACGCTCCGAGGGCGCCGCAGGAGCGCCTGCTCCGCGCCCGTCTCTACGAGGCGGTGCAGTTGGTCAAAATAGCCCGTCGCGTGCCCCTGTTCGACCGCGACTGGGCGGCCCTTACCAAGCAGGTGATCCGCCGCGCCCAGGCGGTGATGAACGATCTTGAGCTGACGCTCGGTTTACCCGCGACGCCGTCCTTCCTTGGGTTTCTCGACTGGTCTCACAACCGCCACCGTACCCGCCGCGAGCGACGGCGTCAGCGTTGTCGGAAAGGAGCATGGGGTTAATGCCTTGGCGTCCCCGGCATAGCGAGAAGACCACCACGGACCCGGTTCGGCACTTTTTGCCACTGCTCCGTCCCTTTTGGAGGCCGCTGAGCGCGGCGGCGTTGGCGATGGCGCTGGACGCCTTTCTTAACGTATTTCGTCCTTGGCCTCTGAAGGTCGTCATTGATCGCGTCCTCTCCGATAAGCCGAGCCGTGTGCCTTTCCTGCACGGCTGGCTGGATAACGCCCCGTTCAGCCGAACGGAGATTCTCTACGGGGCGTGCGCCGCGACGTTGCTGATTGCAGTCGTGACGGGCTTCTTGCTCTACTACTTTACCCGCGCGATGGGCGATATCGCACAACACTTCGTTTTCGCGATCCGCCGGGATCTCTTTGCGCATATGCAGCGCCTTTCGCTGCGGTTTCACGATCAGCAGCGGACGGGTGACCTGATTACGCGACTGACTTCGGATACCCAAGCGATCCAGGAGATGATCGCCAACGGCATCCCCGTTTTCGCCACCAACGCCTGCTTGCTCATGGGAATGCTCGTCTTGATGTTCTGGCTCAACTGGCAGTTTGCCCTCATTTCTCTCTCGGTCGCACCCCTGCTGTTTTGGGTGTTTTGTTACAAGAGCCGCATCAAGGTTGCTTCCCGCCAGGCCCGTGCCAGCACCGGCCTGCTTGCTTCACTGGCGCAGGAGACGCTTGCATCCATCCGGATCGTGCAAGGGCTGGCGCAAGAAGAGCAACAAAACGAGCGCTTCCAGGCCCGAAGTGAAAGTCACCATCAGGCGTATCTGGACATTGTGCGGCATCAGGCTCGCGTGGTGCCGCTGATAGACTTCTTGGCTGCGGTAGGCCTGACAATCGTGATGTGGTACGGGGCCACGCGCGTGCAGACGGGCGAGCTCACGACCGGGGACGTCGTCCTCTTTTTTGCCTACATCACAAACCTCTACAACCCGATGAAGGGTCTGGCGCGCTCCTCCTATTTGTTCACCAAGGCCAGTGTCGGAGCGGAGCGGATTGCCGAGGTCATGAGCGTGCGGAGCGACGTGACGGACCGAGAAGGGGCGCAAACCGTCCAGGGATTGAAGGGCGAGATCGCCTTCCGGGACGTATCGTTCGAATACGAGGCCGGTCGAACGGTGCTGTCGCAAATCGACCTCGCGATCGCACCGGGGGAAAAGGTGGCCATCGTCGGAGCCACCGGTGCCGGGAAGAGCACCCTGGTGAGTCTGATCCCTCGCTTCTACGACCCGACCCACGGTGAGGTCCGTATCGATGGCGAAGACATCCGGAATTATTCGCTACGGTCGCTGCGCGAGCACATCAGCCTCGTCTTGCAGGACCAGCTGCTGTTCAGCGGCACGATCCGCGAAAACATCGCATTCGGGCGCCCGGGTGTCGGCGACGAAGAGATCGCCGCCGCGGCCGTCACGGCCAACGCGGACGAGTTTATTCAGCGACTCCCAGACCGCTACGAGACGCTCGTGGCGGAGCGAGGCACAACACTCTCCGGCGGACAGAAACAGCGGATCGCCATCGCGCGGGCGATTTTGCGGGACGCGCCCATCTTGATTCTTGACGAGCCGACGACCGGCCTCGATGCGGCGGCCGAGCAAACCGTGATGGAAGCCCTCGAGCGCGCCACTGCCGGACACACCACGGTGATCATCGCCCATCGCCTGACGACCGTGCGCCTCGCTGACCGTGTGGTTGTTCTCGATCGGGGTCGGATCGTTGAAGAGGGCAGTCACCTCGAGCTTTTGGCGCGTAATGGCAGATACGCACAGCTCTATCGTCTCCAAATGTCGACCGACGCGGAGAGTCTTCTCGTCTCAGCCAACCTGGGGATTCCCTCGGAAGGGAACGGCGAACGGGTGCCGTGAAAGCAAGGAACGCATGCGAATTTCGATAATCGGTTGTGGGTATGTAGGGTTGGTGACGGGCGGGTGCCTCGCCGAAATAGGCCACGACGTGATGTGCACGGACAATGACCCCGCCCGTATCGCCACGCTCGAGGCGGGCCGGGCGCCGATTTATGAGCCACATCTCGACACGGTCCTGGCTACCGCCCGAAGTGCTGGACGTCTCGCCTTCACGCGCTCTGCGGGCGAAGCGGTCCGCGCGGGCGATAACATTTTTATCTGTGTGGGCACGCCGCCTCGGCAAACCGGCGAAGCCGATCTCTCCGCGATCGACAACGTCGCGCGAATCATCGCCACCGAAGCGCGCACGCCAAAACTCGTGATCGAGAAAAGTACCGTGCCGGCCCAAACTGGACTGCAGTTGAAGCGGGCGCTGGCGGTCTACGGCCGCAAGAATGGCCTGACGTTACGGGTGGCTTCCAACCCCGAGTTTCTCCGCGAGGGCACCGCGGTCGAAGACTTCATGCACCCGGACCGCATCGTCGTCGGCGTGGAAGACGAGGGCTCCGAAAAGCAACTCCGCGAGATTTACCGGCCCATCCTCGAGGGCTCGCGTCACTGCCCCGTGCACACGGCGGCCTGCCCACCGGCTCCAGCCCCACACATGCTGGTGACCTCGATGACCAGCTCGGAGCTGATCAAGCACGCTTCGAATTCCTTTTTGGCCCTGAAAATTTCCTACGCCAATGTCCTCGCAGACCTCTGCGAGCGGCTGGGTGCCGACGTCGAGGAGGTGACCAGTGCGATGGGTCTGGACCCGCGCATTGGACCGCAGTTCCTCCGCGCCGGCCTGGGCTTCGGCGGTTTTTGCCTGCCGAAAGATGTCCAGGCGTTCGTCCGGTTAGCGGAGAGCGTCGGCGTGGACTTCGGCCTGTTGAAGGAGGCAGAACGGGTCAACCGCCGGCGCGTCGGGCTGTTCCTCGACGAGGTGAGGCGCGCGCTGTGGGTGGTCAAGGACAAGCAGGTCGGGGTGCTCGGCCTCGCCTTCAAGCCCAATACCGACGACGTTCGCCTGGCGCCCGCCATCGAAGTAATCAGGCAGCTGGCGGCCGAGGGTGTGCAGGTGCGCGCCTCCGATCCACAGGCGATGGAAAAAGCCCGCGCGATTCTGCCTGACGTCGAATACGTCCGGGATCCATACGAAGTAGCGAAAAACGCAGATGCGCTGCTGATCACCACCGAATGGGAGGAGTTTCGGCGGATGGATTGGAAGCGTATCCGCGACGTGATGGCCCGACCGCTGGTGCTCGATGGCCGCAACCTGCTTGATCCCGTGCAGATGAAGGCGCTCGGCTTTGAGTACTACTCCGTCGGCCGTCCCGACGCACAGGCCAAGTTGAAACGCCGTCGCAACAGCGCCATCGTGATTCAGGCCTTTACCGCGTTGAAACCCGTCCTCCAAGAGGGCCATTTGTCTAAAACGGCCATCCTCGAGGCCCGCCCCAGCTCCCGTGATCGAACAAAACGACAGCCGCTTGAGCCCGGCAACCCATAACGACATGAAGCGCAAAGATGGCGTGTCACTGGGAACGAGACGGCTGCCTCACCGGACAGCCATGAGGGGTCACGACGCGTGGACTCAGGACATAACTGATGGAACTCCTTCCCGGAATCCTCGTGAGCATCCTTCGCGGAAACCCCGGGCCCGGCCAGGGCCACGGGACGATGTACATCATCATCAACCAAGCCCATGCCTACCTCCAAGAGACCCTGCGAAGGGCCTTTGAGGGACAAAAAAACGTCCAGATCATTGTGGACAGGCGCTATGGCGAGCGGCGCACGACTCGCGGATCCGTAGCGTTCGAGCGCCGCCAAGCCGACCGGAGAAGATCGAGGGAGCACCTCGTCGAGGTGATCGTCACGGAAGAGTCCTCTGGCACCGTGGGACCCCGCCCGGCTGACGATTGATCCCGCCGAGGCGCCGTGCTACATCGCTCCTCATGAGCGATCGCGTGGGATTCATCGGACTCGGCACCATGGGCGGGCCCATGGCGCAGAACCTCGTCAATTCCGGCGTCAGCGTGGTGGTCCACGACGCCAATCCGAACGCCACGAAGCCCTTCGCGGGCCGTCCCGGCGTCACGGTGGCGCGCTCGGCAACCGACGTGGCCGCCGGCACGAACGCGCTGTGGCGGCGCGCGTGGCCTCGTCACCTGCGACTGCTCCACCGTCAGCCCCGAGGTCACCGTCGACCTCAACCGGGCGCTGGCGGGGCAGGGCATCACCCACATGGACACGCCGATGCTCGGGTCGCAGCCCCAGGCGGTGTCCGGCGAAATCTTCTTCATCGTCGGCGGCGATCAGGCGACGCTGGCGACGATCACCCCGTACCTCGCCATCATGGGCACGCGGCACATGTACGTGGGGCCGTCGGGCACGGGCAACCGGGTCAAGCTCGTCCACAACGGCCTGGGCGCCGTCACGGCGGTGGCGGTGGCCGAGGCGCTCGCCGTCGTCGTGCAGGCCGGCGTGGATCCCTACGTTTTCTACGAGGTCGTGCGCAACGGCGGCGGCATGGCGTACGGCACGTACTTCGAGCGCCGCGTCAAGCGCATGCTCGACGGCGACTTCACGCCGACGTTCATGGCGGAGCTGATGCACAAGGACGTGAAGCTCGCGTTGAACCTGGCCCGGAGCGCCGGAGTGCCGACGCCGTTGCTCGAAGAGACCAAGCGGAGCTACGACGAAGCGGTCGACTCGGGCTGGGCCAAGGAAGACTTCTCCGCCGTCACCCACGTGGTGGAGAAGCGGATCGGCCGGCGGTTGTCACGCTGAGCGTCAGGCCGGCTCGCCCCTCACCTTCGCGACGAGCGTCCTGAGCTCGCCCATGTCGACGTCGGACACGAGGGCGTAGCCGAGCTCGCCCGCCCGCCACAGGATCACCCGAAAGCCGCGCGACGACATCTCCAGGCGGCGCTCCGGCCAGTCGAGTCCGTCGGCCCGAACGACGAAGAGCGAGATGGTGTGCAGGCGGCGACTGTAGAGGAACACCGCGGCCCGCCGGTCGAGGAAATAGCCGACGGCGCCGCCCCGCAGCGGGAACTCCGCGTCGCCGTCGAACGCCACCGCGGGCGCGAAATCGAGGCGACCGGCGAACCAGGGCTTGACCTGGTGGACGTCGCTGCTCTCGACGTCCATCGGCCGCTGGCTGAGCAGCACGCGCACGTGGTCATTCACGGCCTCGGTGACGAGCGCGTTCCGGTCTCCGGGAACGACGACGAGTCGGTGGTAGAGCTGGGGCGTCAGCGCGAGCACGACGGCGGCCGCAGCCAGGGCCGGCATCACGAAGCGTTTGAAGGACGTGCGCGCGCGCGGGGGCGCCGGCCATTCCGCCGCCAGCCGCCGCTTGAGCGCGAGCGAGGCGGGATGCTGGGGCAGCCGCTGCTCGAGGACCTCGCTCAGCATGCGGTCGACGTGGTCCACGCGCGCGCACGCGGCACACGAGGCGAGGTGCTCGCGCACGGCGGCGTCGTCACCGGGTGGAAGCGCTCCTCGCGCGTGCGCGAGGACGAGATCGCGAGCGTCGGCGCAGGTCATCGCGCTAGCGGGCCGCGTCGCCGATGAGGCGGCGCAACGAGGCCCGCGCCCGTGAGAGTCGCGACTTCACCGTGCCGACCGCACACCCCATCACCTCGGCCACCTCCACCTCCGTGAGGCCTTCCAGATCGAGCAGGATCACCGTCCGCGCATCCTCGCCCAGGCTCATCAGCGCGGTCTGGAGCTCGTCGGCCATGACTTTCCTGAGCGCGTCGATCTCGTGATCCGCCACGTCGTGGACGGGATCGACGGTGTCGAGGCCGCCCACCACCGGGCTGCCCCGCCGCCGGCGGTACTCGCTCACGAACGTGTTGCGCAGGATGCGGCACAGCCACGCCTTGAGGTTGGTCCCCGGCGTGAACTGGTGGAGCGACCGTAGCGCCCGCGCGTACGTCTCCTGCACGAGGTCCTGGGCGTCCGGGTCGTTGCCGGCGAGATAGTGGGCGAGATTGTGGAGCGTGTCGGCGTAGGCGAGCGCCTCGCGCCCGACCTGCCGAACGTCGCCCGCTCGCTCCGTCGCCATGCCTCGCCATAGTACTCCGCTGGTGCTAACGCGCGAGCGGCGCCTTCGTTCCCCGGGAACGAGTCGGCGCGCCGACCGTTGGCATGGGCGGAGGAGGAAGGCGATGAAGATCGTGAACACGCTTGGCCTGGCCGCGCTGGCCCTCGTCACGCTCACCGCAGCGGCGCCGACGGCACCGCGCGTGGAGATCAAGCACTTCGCGTACGGTCCGACGACGCTCACGGTGCCGGTGGGCGCCACCGTCACGTGGGTCAACGAGGACGAAGAGCCTCACACCGTGACGGCGACCGGGGTCTTCGCGTCGCCCGGCCTCGACTACGACGAGACGTTCTCGTACCAGTTCACCACCGCCGGTCGGTACACGTACCACTGCGCGCTCCATCCGCGCATGACCGGCACCGTGGTCGTGCAGTGACTCTGACCGACAAGGAGAGCGACATGGATCGTCGCGGTTTTCTCGAGTGCATGGCATGGGCAGGCAGCGGGGTCGTGTGGAGCATGGCCGGCGGCGTGGCGACGTCGTCGGTGCTGGGAGCGCCGTCGCGCGCGGCGGCCGCGGCGGGCGCCTTTACCTTCGCCCAGATCAGCGACACGCACGTCGGCTACAAGGGCGCGGCCAACCCCGACGCCCTTGTCACGCTCCAGCAGTCGATCGCCCGGATCAACGCGCTCGATCCGGCGCCGGCGCTGGTCATCCACACCGGCGACCTCACCCACGGCCAGAAGGCCGGCGCCTTCGACGCGGTGGCCGAGACGATGAAGGCGCTCCGCGCCGGCGATGTCTTCTACGTGCCGGGCGAGCACGACGTGTTCGTCGACGGCGGCACCGAGTTCCTCGCGCGCTACGGGAAGGGAACGATCGGCAAGGGGTGGCGGAGCTTCGACTACAAGGGCGTCCACTTCGCCGGTCTTGTGAACGTGCTCTCGTACAAGGGCGAGGGCATGGGGGCGCTGGGCGCCGAACAGCTCACCTGGCTCGAGCGCGACCTGGCGCCGCTCTCGGCGAGTACGCCGGTGATCGTCTACGCCCACGTGCCGCTGTGGACGGTCTATCCCCAGTGGGGCTGGGTTACCGAGGACGGCGAGCAGGCCCTGGCGCTGCTCCGCCGCTTCGGTTCGGTGACCGTGCTCAACGGTCACATCCACCAGATCGTGCAGAAGGTGGAGGGCTCGATCGCCTTCCACACCGCGCGCTCGACCGCCTTCCCGCAGCCGGCGCCGGGCGCGGCGCCCTCGCCGGGGCCGCTGAAGGTGGATCACGTGGCTCGGATGCTGGGCATCCGCGAAGTGCGCTACGTGGAGCGGCCGGGCCCGCTGGCCGTCGTCGACACCGCGCTCGAGGGCTGATCAGCCCTCGGCGTCGTCGCGCTCGAGGATCCGGTAGAGCGTGCGACGATCGATGCCGAGGAGCTCGGCGGCGCGGACCTTGTTGCCGCCGGTCTCCTCCAGCGCCCGGTTGACGTACCAGCGCTTCAGCTCGTCGAGGGTCATGCGGGTCTTCGGCAGCTCGGGCGGCGCCAGGGTCTCGGCGCGGATCTCGGTAGGCAGGTCGTCGGCCAGGATCATCCCCGACGAAGACAGAGCCACGGCGCGCTCGACGACGTGCTGCAGCTCGCGCACGTTGCCCGGCCAGCCATACGCGCTCAAGAGCTCCAGCGTGCCGGGCGCGTAGCCGAGAATCGCCTTGCCCGACTCCTCGGCGTACTTGCGCAGGAAGTGCTGGGCGAGCAGCGGCAGGTCTTCCCGGCGCTCGCGCAGTGGCGGCACGCGGATGGTCACGCCGTTGAGGCGGTAGTAGAGGTCCTCGCGGAAGCGGCCATCCTCGACCAGCTTGCGGAGATCCTGGTTCGTCGCCGTGATCAACCGCACGTTGACGGGAACCGGATCGTTGCCACCGACCCGGCGGATCACGCGCTCCTGGAGGACGCGCAGGAGCTTGGCCTGGAGCGCCGTCGGCAGCTCGCCGATTTCGTCGAGGAAGCAGGTGCTGCCGTCGGCCGTCTCCAGCAGCCCGCGCCGGCTCATCACCGCGCCGGTGAAGGCGCCGCGCTCGTGGCCGAACAGCTCGGACTCGAAGAGCGGCTCGGGCAGCGCCGCGCAGTCCACGACCACGAGCGGACGGTCGGCTCGCGGGCTCGCGTAGTGGATGGCGCGCGCCACCATCTCCTTGCCGGTGCCGGTCTCTCCCTGGATCAGGATCGTCGTGTCGAGCGCGGCCACGCGCGCCACCAGCTTGTAGATGGCGACCATCTCTTGCGACTGGCCGACCAGCTTGTCGACGCCATACCGCTCGTGGAGCTCGTGGCGGTACTGGCGATTGTCGGCGACCAGCCGGCGCGCCTCCAGCGCGCGCCGCACCGTCATCTTGATCTCGTCGATCCGGAACGGTTTGGAGAGATAGTCGTAGGCCCCGGCCCGGATGGCGTCGATCGCCGTCTCCATGGTGGCGAACGCGGTGAGGATCACGACGGTGGGCGCCGGCTGGAGCGTGACGAGACGCTTGAGCGCGCTGAGGCCGTCGACGCCCGGCATGCGCAGGTCGACCAGCGCGAGGTCGCACGGCTCGGCCTGCGCGATGCGCACGCAGTCCTCGCCGCCGCTGGCGGCACGCACGCGGTAGCCCTCGCGGGTGAGCACCTCGACGAGCAGGTCGCGCGCGACCGGGTCGTCGTCGGCGACGAGCAGCGTGGCGCTCGACATCACGCGCGCTCTCCGACCGGCAAGAGCACGCGGAACGTGCTGCCCTGACCGGGCTGGCTCGTCACCTCGATGCGGCCGTGGTGCTCGCGCACGATCTGGGCCGAGATGAACAGCCCGAGGCCGCTGCCGCCCTTCGTCGAGAAGAACGGCTCGAAGATCTGCGTCTGCTCGGCGGCCGGGATCCCGCGCCCGGTGTCGCTGACCGCCAGCTCGACGTGGCGGTCCCGCGTGCCGGTGGCGACGGCAATGCGGCCCCCGGCTGGCGTGGCGTCCACGGCGTTGGTGAGCAGGTTCAGGACCACTTGCTGGAGCTGGTTCGAGTAGCCCGCGATCGCGGGCAGGGACACCTGCGTCGTCGCGTCGAGGCGAAGGCCGGCGGCGACGATGCCGGGCCGCACGACCTCGGCGATCTCGGTGACGAGCCGGTTGACGTCGACGGCTTCCGGCTCGCCCGGCGTGCGTCGCGTGAGATCAAGGAGCTGGGCGATGATCTGGGTGACCCGCGCGAGCTGGGCGTCGATGATCGAGAGCCGGCGGCGCACGTCATCGCTCAGGGCCGACGGCGGCAGGTCTTGGCGGAGCAGCTCGAGGTGTCCGGCCACCGAGTGCAGCGGCGTGCCGACCTCGTGCGCGACCTCGGCCATGATGCGTCCGGCCAGCGCCAGGCGTTCGGCGTGGCTCAGCGAGCGCTGCATGCGCTGGACCTCGTGATAGCGCCGCTCGAGCTCGGACGTCGCCTCCTTCACCCGGGCCTGCAGCTCGCTGTTGAAGTCCTCGATGCGCGCGAGCATCTCGTTGAAGTGGCGGGCCAGCACGCTGAACTCGTCCCGGCCGTCCACGCGAACGGGCGCGCCCGGATGGCCGGCGTCGACGTGGCGGATCGCGTCGACCAGCCGGCGGATGGGCCGGTTCACCACGACGTGGACGGCGAGGCCCATCAACGAGCCCATGAGCAGGACCGAGGACCCGGTCAGCGCGAGGTCCCAGCCGCGTAACCGCGCTTCCCGTGCGGCGGCCAGCGAGAGCGAGAACTTGGCCGCGATGGCGCCCACCACATCGCCCTCGACCCTGATCGGCGCCATCACTTCCCACGAGCGGCCGTCCTGGTCCGTGACCATGCGCGAGACGACGTCGCCCTGCCGCACCTGCTCGCCCTCGCGCCGCGTGAACGGCAGGCGGCGCGGCTCGTAGCTGGTGGCGACGATGTGCGAGCCCGCCTCGTCGAAGCCGAGGACGTCGAGCTGGAAGACGCTCTGCCGGATCGCCATGATCTGCCGGATCTTGTGCGCGAGCATGTCGCGGTTCTCGAACTCGCGACGGTCGCCGATCGTCGCGGCGACCTCGCGGGCGAAGATGACCGCGCGGGCGCGCAGGTCCTCCTCGAACCACGCGCGCGACAGCCTGATCTGGAGCCACGTGAACGAGAACGACACGACCACGAGGATGAGCAGGGACAAGAGCACCAGCTTGGCGCGCACGCCCAACCGCATCACGCGTTCGATGTATCACGAAAGGTGGTCGCCGGCCAGCGGTTGGCCCATGAGGCAAATCGCCCCACCACGCGACCATTCCGCCACATCGACGCCGCTCACCGCGCGGGCAGTGGAGCATCGCGATCGTCGATTTCGCGCGATTTCGACGAGCCGCCGGTTGGCCCGAGCGTTGCGTAGGCTGCCGGCGCCACGCGACGTGGCGGGGAGGTCGACATGAAGAAGATCGTCGGATTCGCGCTCGTGATCGCGCTCGTCGGGTCGTTCGCCGCCTGGGCGGGCGAGACGTCCGGGAAGATCCAGTCGGTGGATCCCGTGGACCGGGCCATCGTCCTGGATGACGGCACCAAGCTCTGGGTGGCGGAAGGCCTGCCGCTCGACGCGCTTCGTGAAGGCGCCCGGGTGAAGGCGTCTTACGAGGAGCGCGACGGCAAGAACATCGTCACCATGTACGAGGTGGAGTGAGCACAGTCAATCCGGAACAGGGGGCAGCGACACATGTCTCGAGCGATCCTGGCGATCACGGCTCTGGCGACTCTGATGGTCACCGGCCCCGCGCTAGCCTTCCAGTGCCCGAAGCTGGTCGCGAAGATCCACGACGAAGCGGACAGCCGCTTTGACGATGCCAGCTACGATGCGCGTGCGAAGGCCGACGAAGCCGAGGCGCTCCACAAGGCCGGCAAGCACGCCGAGGCCGAGAAGGCCGCCAAGGAGGGCTTGGCCCGCCTCGGACTCAACTGAGCCCAGCGAGTCGAGCGGCGGGCGCCCGCGAACTCGGGCGCCCGTCGTGCGTCCGTCAGAACTTCACGGGTTCCCCATCGTCGAGGAAGAACAGCGCGGGCTGATCGACGACGCCCGCGCGCTTCATCGTCTCCTGCAGGTCGGACGACTGCGTGAACTTCCGCGCGTTCGCCACGCTGTCCCACTCCAGCACGATCAGCGTCTCGTTGGGGTTGTCGGCACTGCGGTAGAGCGTGCCGCCGCGCGACCCTGCCTTCCGGCGGGCGTCGGCGTGAGCATCGAACGCCGTCTTCCACTTCGCGAAGTCGGCGACCTTGTGGCGGATGATCAGATGGGCCATGACTCACCTCCTCGTCACCGTTCGAGAGACGCCAGTTTCTGATTCCAAGGACACAGCCGGGCGTGAGAAGTGTGGTGTGCGCGCGTCGACCTCGCCGATCAGCGGCCGATGACGCTCCTCAGAAAGCCGCCGACGACCGCGTTGTACTGATCGGGGAAGATGTTCGGCACGAAGTGGCCGCCACCGTCGAGCACGACGAGCTTGGCGCCGGGGACGCCGTCGGCGAGCTCGCGCGAGTAGAAAGGCGGCGTCACCATGTCGTCGGCGGCGACGACGACCAGCGTGGGCACGCGAATCTCGCGCATGCGGGCCCGGCGGTCGAAGGCGAGGATGGCGTCGATGCGGCTCTCGATGATCTCGACCGGCGCCGCCGCCGCCGCCGTCGCGCGATGCTGCTCGGCGAGCGCGGCGTCGTTGGCGCTGACCCACCACGGTGGCGCGAGCACGAGCGCCGAGCCCGCGAGGTACGCCTCCATGCCGCTCGCGCGGAGCGTCTGCTTGCGCGCTTCGAAGAGCCGCCGAAAGTACGGATCGGGTCCGGGCCAGGTGGCGCTGAGGACGAGGCTCTGCACGCGGTCGGGATGGTCCTGCGCGATCACCTGCCCGATGGCGCCGCCCGTCGAGTGACCGGCGACGTGCGCGGACGCGATGCCCAAGCGGTCCATCAGGCGAAGAACGTCAGCCGCCATCTGCTCCACCGAGTAGCGGATGCGTGAGTGCGTGCTCTGGCCGGTCCCGCGATGGTCGTGCACCACGACGCGGAAGTCGCGGGCAAAATCGGGCACCTGACGCGCCCAGAAGGCGCCCACACCGTTCAGGCCGGGCACCAGCATCAGCGCCGGCCCCCGCCCGTGCTCCTCGTAGTGAAGCTCGGCGTCGCCGATGGAGATCGTTGGCACCGCTCAGGCCCTCGTGTCGTTCATGCCCATGGCGCGCTCGATGTCGACGACGTCGTGCCGGCGCTCGAACGGCGCCGGCGCCGGCTCGCCGGGGCGGCGCCAGCGGCCGATGGTGGCGAAGAAGTTCTCGAGCCCGGGCGGCGCGATGATCCACACCATGACGAGGTCCTCGGCGCCGTCGTTCCAGATCTCCTGCTTCACGTCGTAGCCGAAGAAGCCGGCGGTGCCGGGCACAAGCTGATGGCGGACGCCGTCGACGACCAGGTGGCCACGGCCGCGGAAGCAGATCAGCATCTCCACCTGGGTGGTATGCGAGTGCTCGCGCACGTGCCCACCGGGGGCGATGGTCTGATAGCCGAGCGACATTCCCTCGAAGCCGGTGTTCGCCGGCGTCAGGACGGGATCGGCGTGGCCGTTGGCGGGCGTCGGCTGCCAGAACGACGGGCCTTCGCCCGGCTGCACGATCACCGAGCGGCCGCGGATCACGTTCGCACCATCGTCATGTTGCGGTGAGGTCGATACGCTCTCAGATTTTCGGGGTCGTAGGCCGGCCCCTCCTCCCGGGTGGTTCTGAGCGTTTGAACATACCATAGTGCCCATTCACAGCCCAGACGTCGGGCACGGGGAGGCAACCGTGGCGCGAAGGAGCATCGGGTTCTCGGAGATCGTGACGTCCGAGCGAACGCTGTGGCAGGTCCAGACCGCGGGCGCTGGCCCTCAGGGCCGCTTGCCGGTCACCGCCGAAATGCTGCTCGAGCAGCCGAGCGGCGACATCTTCGGCCTCACCCAGAACGCGGGGATGGGCTGGGAGCCGAGCGAGCTCACGCGGCCGCAGTACCTGATGCTCGGGACCAACGGGGGCATCCGCGCCGCGGATGGCCATCCGATCGCGCTCGGCTATCACACCGGTCACTGGGAGATCGGCCTGCTGATGCAGGCGGCGGCCGAAGAGCTGCGCGCGCTCGAATGCCTCCCGTTCGCCGCGTACTGCTCGGATCCGTGCGACGGCCGCACGCAAGGCACCGTCGGCATGATGGACAGCCTCGCCTATCGTAACGACGCCGCCCAGGTGTTCCGGCGCCTGGCTCGCTCGTTGCCGACGCGCAAGGGCGTGCTCGGCGTCGCGACGTGCGACAAGGGACTGCCGGCGATGATGATGGCGCTGGCGGCGCTGCGCGGTCTGCCCGCGGTGCTCGTGCCCGGCGGGGTCACGCTGCCGCCGCGTGATGGCGAGGACGCGGGCAAGGTGCAGTCGATCGGCGCGCGGTTCGCCCACGGCGAGCTGACCCTCGAGCAGGCGCAGGATCTCGGCTGCCGTGCCTGCGGGTCCCCGGGCGGCGGTTGCCAGTTCCTCGGCACGGCGGCGACGTCGCAGGTCATCGGCGAGGCGCTGGGATTGACGCTGCCGCACGCGGCGCTGGCGCCCTCGGGTCAGCCGGTGTGGTTCGACATGGCGCGGCGCTCGGCGCGTGCCCTCGTCGCGCTGGAGTCCCGAGGCATCCGCGGCCGCGACATCGTCACCGATGCGGCGGTGAGGAACGCGATGGTGGTGCACGCCGCGTTCGGCGGCTCCACGAATCTGCTGTTGCACCTGCCGGCCATTGCCCACGCGGCCGGGCTTCGCCGGCCGACGGTGGACGACTGGATCGCCGTGAATCGCCGCGTGCCGCGCCTGGTCGACACGCTTCCCAACGGGCCACATCCGACGGTGCGCGCGTTCCTGGCCGGCGGCGTGCCCGAGGTCATGCTCCACCTGCGTCGGCTCGGGCTGCTCGAGCTCGACGCGCTGACCGTGAGCGGCGAGCGGCTCGGCGCCGTCCTCGACTGGTGGCAGGCATCGGAGCGCCGGCAGGCGTTGCGCGAGCGGCTGGCCGCCATGGACGGCGTGGCCGCCGACGACGTGATCATGGATCCCGACCGCGCGCGCTCGCGCGGGCTCACCAGCACGGTGACGTTTCCGCGCGGCAATCTCGCCCCCGAGGGCGCGGTGATCAAGAGCACGGCCATCGACCCCAGCGTGGTGGATCCCGACGGCGTCTATCGAAAGGTCGGGCCGGCTCGCGTCTTCACGCGCGAACGCGACGCCATCGTCGCCATCAAGAGCCGCGGGCAGGGGGCATTGAAGGCGGGCGACGTGATGGTGCTCATCTGCCGCGGCCCGATGGGCGCGGGGATGGAGGAGATCTACCAGATCACCGCCGCGCTTCGGCATCTCTCGTGGGGCAAACACGTGACCGTCGTCACCGACGCGCGCTTCTCGGGCGTGTCCACCGGCGCCTGCATCGGCCACGTCGGCCCGGAGGCGCTGGCCGGCGGCCCCATCGGCAAGGTGCTCGACGGCGACCTGATCCAGGTCATCGTCGACCGCCATCGCCTGGAGGGTTCGATCGATCTCGTGGGCCACGGCGACCGCACCTTCGGCGTCGACGAAGGCACCCGCGTCCTGGCCTCGCGCGCGCCGCGCCCCGATCTCTCGCCCGATCCCGATCTGCCCGACGACACGCGGCTGTGGGCGGCGCTCCAGCACGTGGGCGGGGGGACGTGGGGTGGGTGCGTCTACGACGTCGACACGATTGTCCAGGCGCTGGCGGTGAAATGAACCGCTGGGAACGAGTTGGATGGTCGGTGGCGCCCGGTGTGATTGGGTCTTCCGCAGCGCCGCGTCCTGGCGCATAGTCGCGGCATGATCACCGAACGTCACAGCGTCTGCCCGCTCGATTGCCCGGACACGTGCAGCCTCACGGTGAGCGTCGAGAACGATCGCATCCTCGCGATCAAGGGCTCGCACGCCAACCCCTATACAGCCGGCGTGCTGTGCGCCAAGGTGCCCGCCTCGTATCCGGGCTTCGTGCACGGCGAGCGGAGGATCAGGACGCCACTGCGGCGCCACGGCGCCCGCGGCGCTGCACGTTTCGAGCGGATCTCGTGGGACGAGGCGCTCGACATGATCCACGAGCGGTTCACCGCGATCATCGCGGCCCATGGGCCTCAGGCGATCCTGCCGCTCAACTACGCCGGACCGCACGGCTTCCTCGCCGGCGGCTCGATGGACCTCCGGTTCTTTCATCGGCTCGGCGCGAGCCTCCTCGACCGGAGGCCGCTGTGCGGTGGGATTCGCACCGAAGCGTGGGTGGGGACCTTCGGTACCGTCCCGGGCATGCGGCCCGAGCAGGCCGAGCACTCGCGGCTGATCGTGGCCTGGGGCAACAACGTCACGTGGTCGAATCTCCACCTGATGCCCGTGATCAACCGGGCAAAGAAGCAGGGCGCCAAGCTGGTCGTCGTCGATCCACGCCGCACCACCGTCGCCCGCCAGGCCGACCTGCACATCGCGTTGCGGCCCGGCACCGACGTGGTCCTGGCCTGGGCCGTCGCCGCCGAGCTCGAGCGACGCGGAGCGATCGATCGCGAGTTCGTGGCCCGCCACGTCGAAGGCTACGAGGAGTACATGGCGCTGGCGCGTCGCTACGGCCTCGCCGAAGCCGCCGACATCTGCGGTGTGGCGGCCGATCAAGTCCGCACGCTCGCCGAGTGGTACGCCACCATCTCACCCGCCGCGATCAGCGTGGGCAACGGGCTCGAGCGCAATCAGAACGGCGGCAGCGGGATCCGCGCGGTGTTCGCCTTACCGGCCCTGGCCGGGAAGCTTGGCGTGCCCGGCGGAGGCCTCATCAATGGCGCCGGCTTCGCGTTTCCGAAGACACCCGCGCGCCTGCAACGCCCCGACCTCGTGCCGAAGGGCACGCGGACCCTGAACATCGTCGACGTGGGCGCCCACCTGCTCGACGAGCGGCTCACTCCGCCGATCAAGGCGGTCTTCATCTACAACCACAATCCGGTGGTGGTGCACCCCGACCAGAATCGGCTGATGCGCGGCCTGCGGCGCGAGGATCTCTTCGTCGTCGGCTCCGACGTCGCGATGACCGACAGCCTCGCGTACGCCGACATCGTGTTGCCGGCGGCGAGCCACTTCGAGCATCCCGAGCTCTACGCGGCCTACGGTCAGCACTGGCTGCAGCGCGCCGAGGCGGTCATCTCCCCGCAGGCGGACGCGCTGCCCAACACCGAGATCTTTCGCCGCCTGGCCGCCCGCTTCGGCTTCACCGATCCGATCTTCAGGGCGAGCGACGTCGAGCTGATGGACGAGGCGCTCGATCCGTCCGACGCGCGGCTCGGCGGCGTGCGGCCGAGCGCAATTCCCGTCGATCGCGCGATGGCCATGACCGCCAACGGCGACGAGTTCACGCTCTTCAAGAACGTCTTCCCCAACACGAAGTCGGGAAAGGTCGAGCTGGCGTCGCCCTATCTGGAGACGAAGTATCGTGCGCGGCTGCCGCGCTTCCTCCCGGTCGACTCGCGCTACCCGCTCACGCTGATCTCGCCGGCGTCGGACGAGCGGATCACTTCGACCTTCGGCGGCGTCAGCGGTGACGAGACGCCGCCGCTCGAGATGCATCCCGACGACGCCCGCGCCCGCGGCCTCGAGGCGGGCATGCGCGTCCGCGTCTTCAACGATCTTGGCGAGGTTCGACTGCCACTGCGCGTGACGGACATCGTGCCGCGCGGGGTCGTCTCGTCGCTGAAGGGCGCCTGGCTGCGCACCAGCGACAACGGCCAGACCATCTCGGCGCTCTGCCCCGCCCACCACGCCGACATCGCCGAGGGCGCCTGCTTCAACGATGCTCGGGTCGAGGTCGCCGTCTATCGGGGGTGAACGCAGCGGACTCGAGGAGTCCGCGCAGCTTCCCCATCGCCTCGACCAGCCCTCCCGGCAGCAGGAGCACGATCGCGACGAAGAGCGCGCCGAAGATCAGCAGGTGGAAGTCCACCCAGCGGATGGCCAGGTACTCCTTGAAGAAGACGTAGAAGATCGCGCCCAGCACCGGCCCGTGCAACGTGCCGACGCCGCCGATGAAGGTCATCAGGACGGCGTCGAACGTCCAGCCCGGGCTGAACAGGTGCGAGGGATAGAACGAGATGTGGTAGTACGCGAAGCAGCCGCCAACGAGGCCGGCGAGCGCGGTCGAGCAGACCAGGGCGATCAGCTTCAGCCGGAGCGCATCGACGCCGGTGGCGCCGGCGGCGTCCTCGTCCTCGCGAATGGCCTGCATGCCGAGACCCAGGCGCGATCGCGCGAGCGCGGCCACCGCCGCGATCGCCAGCACGGCCAGGGCCAGCGCCAACCAGTAGCGATTCGCCAGGCGATAGGTGGCGATCGTCGTCTGGGGCAGCGTCGAGATCTCGGCGAGCGTGTTCCCCACGGTGATCCGGAAGATCTCGCTCAGCGCGAGCGTGCCGATGGCGAAGTAGGCGCCGCGCAGCCGGAAGGCCGCCCAGCCGATCAGCAGCGCGAATGCGACGGCCACGAGGGCGCCGGCGATCATCCCGATCACGACGGGCGTGCCCGCGATCCACAGCACGCGGGTGACCAGCGCGCCCAGCCCGAAGAAGGCCGCGTGACCGAGGTTGACCTGGCCGGCGTAGCCGGCGATGACGTTCCAGGACTGCGCCAGCGCGATCGACAGGAGCACGAGGAAGAGGAAGTTCAGGATGTCCTCGCGGCGCACCACGAGCGGGACCGCGGCCAGGGCGGCGACGATGACGAGGCCCGCCGCCGCCGAGGCCGGGCGCATCACTTCGCGAAGAGTCCCTGCGGCCGCGCCACCAGCACGACGAGAAAGATGACGAGGCCGACCACCTCGCGGTAGGGGCCCCCGAAGACCATCGCGCTGCACGCCTCGGCCACGCCGAGGATCAGGCCGCCGGCGAACGTCCCCAGCATCGAGCCGAGGCCGGCCAGGACCACGACGATCAGCGCCTTCAACGTCCACTCGAGGCCGATGGACGGGCTGATCGAGTAGCCGACGCTGACGAGCGTGCCGGCCGCGCCGGCCAGCGCCGTGCCGATGGCGAAGGCGATGAGGTAGGCGCGCCGCACGTCGATGCCGGTCATCAGCGCGGCCTCCCAGTCGTCGGCCGTCGCGCGGATGGCGCGGCCCCAGCGCCAGTGATTGAGCAGCAGGTGCAGGCCGCCGATCAGCACGAACGCGATCACGAGGCTGGCGAGCCGCACCACGGGCAGGCTGACGCCGCCGACGTCGAGCACGCTTCCGGCATACGCGGTCGTGATCGACCGCTCGTCGGCGGTCCAGAGCTGTACGGCCGCGGCGTGGAGTGCCAGGCCGAGCCCGAAGCCGATCAGGAGCGAGTTCTTGATCCGCGTCTCCTCGTGGTAGCGCACGACCCAGCCGAAGAGTCCCCAGTAGAGGATCGCGCCGCCGACGAGCGCGACGGGAATGACGACGACGAGGGCGGCGAACGGATCGAGCCCGCTCAGCGCGAAGAGCCAGAACGCGCCGTAGCCACCCAGCATGATCAGCTCACCGTGGGCGACGTTGAGGACCTTCATCACGCCGAAGATCAGCGAGAGCCCGGCGGCGGCAAGGCCGTAGAGGCCGCCGATCAGCACGCCGAGGACGAGCTGCTGGAGGACGATCGTCATCTCAGTGGCGCAGCGCGAGGGGGCCGAGGTACGCGCGCTTGACGTGTGGGTCGTCCATCAGCGCGGCGCCCGTGCCCTCGCCGACGATGCGGCCCGACTCGAGGATGTAGCCGCGATGGGCAAGCACCAGCGCGGCCTGGACGTTCTGCTCCACGAGGAGGATGGACACGCCACGCCGGTTGATCTCACCGAGCACGCCCAGGATCGACTCCACGATGCGCGGGGCCAGGCCGAGCGACGGCTCGTCGAGGATGAGCAGGCGCGGGGCCGCCATCAGCGCGCGACCGATGGCGACCATCTGCTGCTGGCCGCCCGAGAGCGCGCGCACGAGCTGGCCGCGGCGCTCGCGCAGGACCGGGAAGATCGTGTAGACCTCCTCCAGTCGCTGCACGCGGCCGGCGTGGGCATGCGGCGCGAACGCGCCGAGGTCGAGATGCTCCTCGACCGTCATCGTGGCGAAGAGCCGCCGGCCTTCGGGGACCACGGCGATGCCGCGCTCGACGATGCGGTGGGCGGCCACGCTGGCGAGCGAGGCGCCGTCCCAGCGGATCCCGCCGGCGCGCGGACGAAGCAGGCCGGCGATGCAGCGGATCAGCGTCGTCTTACCGGCGCCGTTGGGGCCGAGCAGCGCGACGATCTCGCCGACACGCACCTCGAGCGTGGCGCCCGAGAGCGCGAGGAACGGTCCGTACGAGGCCTCGACGTTATCGACGTGCAGCATGGCCGAGGTACACCTCGACGACGGTGGCGTCGGCGGCGATGGCGTCGGGCCGGCCTTCGGCGATCTTCTCGCCGGCGCTCAACACGATGATGCGCTGCGAGAGGGCCATCAACGCCCAGACGATGTGCTCGACCATCAACAGCGTCACGCCCTCGGATTGGAGCCGTCGGATCAGCGCCATCGCCGTCTCGGTCTCCGCGGGGTTGAGCCCGGCCATGAGCTCGTCGAGCAGCAGGAGGTGAGGGGAGGTGGCCAGCGCACGGGCCAGCTCGAGTCGCTTCTTGTCCATCAACGTCAGCTCGGCGGCACGACGGAACGTCTTGCCCTCGAGCCCGACGAGGGTCAGCAAGCGCTCGGCATCGGCGGCGACATGACGGGGATCGCGGGCGCGGCCGTACAGCAGACCGACGCGAACGTTCTCGAGCGCGGTGAGTCCCGGGAAGGGCCGGACGAGCTGAAACGTCCGCGCGATGCCGGCGCCGCACACGCGGTGCGGTCGCCAGCCCGTGATGTCGTGACCCTGGAGGCGAACGTGGCCGGCGTCCGGTCGGAGCGCCCCCGTGATCAGGTTGAAGAGCGTTGTCTTCCCTGATCCGTTGGGCCCCATCACACCGATCAGCTCGCCCTCCCTCACGCTGAAGGAGACCTCGCTGACCGCCCGGACGCCGCCGAAAGACTTGGTGACGCGCTCGACTTCGAGGAGCGTCACCTCTTGGCGAACGGCGGTGCCGGATATCCCAGCGGCGCCGTGGCCGCTTCCTTTGGGAACACCAGCTCCTGCTTGCCGTTCAGCCACTGCACGAAGACGGCGTTGACGATGCCGGTGCCGTCGGGCCGGAACTTCACCGGGCCGATGACCGTCGTCATGTCGGTCGCCGCGATCGCGTCACGGATCTTGTCCTTGTCGAGCGAGCCGGCGTGACTGATCGCTGCGGCCAGGATCTGGACGTTGGCGTAGGCCGGGCCGGTGATCGGATCGGCCGGCCGCCCGATCTTCTTCGTGTGGGCCTCGTTCAGCTCCTTCACGCCGGGCGCCTTCACGCCGTGGTGCCAGCCGGGGGCGAGGACGACGTAGTCGCCGTCCTTGCCCAGGTTCTTGGACCAGATGGGCGGATCGGGCGCGCGGATGAGCAGCGTCATCTTGGGGTTGAGCCCCAGCTCCTTCATCTGCTTGACGATCGTCATGCCGTCGGGCGGGGTCGGCAGGCCGAGCACGAGATCGGCGCCGGCGCCCTTGGCTTTCAAGATCAGATCGGAGAAGTCCTTGGCGCCCGGCGCATATTCACCCACCATCGCCACCTGGTAGCCAGCCTGCTTGGCGGCTTCGGTCCAGGCGGTGGCCATCTCGCGGCCCCAGTCCGTCTTCTCCTGGAAGATCGCGGCGGCTTTGGGCCGCTCGGCGGCGGGAATCGAGTTCAGGAGGTCGACCGTGTAGGTCTTGATGTCGGGCGACTTCCAGAAGGGCGAGAAGAGATATTTGAAGCCCTGCTCGTGGACTTTGTGGAGCGCGAAGGCCACGCCGAGGTACGGCGTCTTGTTCTTCTCGGCGACCGAGGCAGCCGCTGCGTGCAGGTCGGAGCCAAAGCCGCCGAGGTAGGCGACCACGCCCTGCGCGGCCAGCGTCTCCATCCGGCTCACGGTCTTCGTGGCGTCCGACTCGTCGTCGAGGATCGTGATCTCGATCGGCATCTTCTTGCCGCCCACGGTCACGCCACCGGCGGCGTTGATGTGCTCGACGGCGATCTCGTAGCCGGCGCGAACCTGCGCACCGCCCGCGCCGTAACGCCCAGTGAGTGGCACGACGGCTCCGACCTTGACCGGCTGAGCCGCGGCCAGTCCTGGCCCGCCGACGAGCGCCGCGAGGACTCCGAGGCTCAGCAGCTTCCATGGGCGTCTGGTCATGATGCCCTCCTTTTCGACGCTATCTTAATGATGAGCCCGGGCCGAAGAAACCACCCTTGGGTCGGGCGTGGGCGTGCCAGTGGTCGGGGATATTCCGCATGTGATCGTCCAGCCAGTACTCGCCGATCTGAGCCGTCGCCACGTCGCGCAGCCGGGCATGCATGTGGGTGAGGTGGTCAGCCGGTGGCGTGACGCCATGCCAGCGCCACACCACCATCGGCACCGCGCAGATCTCGCATTCGGCGATCCAGCACACGTCGTCGTCGTGGAACCACGGCGTGATGCGCTCGGCCCGGCACAGCGGGCACCGATCGACGCGGTGAAAGCTGCTCAGGGACCACCGATGCCGCGACGGGAGACGTCTAGGCCGACGAGCGCGGAGACGGAGCGGGGTCGGCGCACCGGCGCATCATAACGTACCCCGGGAGCGCGAGCGGCGTCGACGAGCTAGACGAGAGGACGAGGGGACCGGATCAGCGGGGCGAGCGCGGGCGAACGCGCTCGTGATCGCGCCCGGTATCCAGCAGCACGATGGCCCATCCCAGCGCACGGAGCTGGCTGTCGATCTCCTGTCGCCGGCGATCGCTCATCCGCCGGCGATCGGGCTGGTGCGTGGCCCCCGGGCGCCGCCGGTCGCCGTTACGCCGGTCGAGGATCACCTCCACCGTGTCGTTCCCGGCGAACATCCGCTTGAGGTACTCGTAGACGTGCGGGTGATCCTGGGCCACCACGAGCATCTGACGGCGGACTTTCGCGGGGCTCCCGGAATTGCCGTTCTGGAAAAAGCGGGCGAGTGGAGCCAGCGTGCCGCTGCCACAGGCCGGGCAGCTGCCCGGGCCCAGCTCGAAGCACGCATCACAGTCGAGGCAGATCGCGAGACGACGAAACGGGAAATGGAGCAGGGGGGCCTTTCGGGCAGGGCGGGCCGTCTTCACGATCCGGGTCGAATGCGAGCACGATGCCAAACCGGACGACCGCTCGCTCGCGATTTTCCGCGAGATTGGAGTGGGCCTTGTCCCATCGAGGGCCACTCCGGCATCGATCGGAGACAAACTGGCCAGGCGGCGTATCTATGTGGAGTAGATCTTGGTCATCTCCGAGGCAGCCCAGGCCACGGCGTCTTCCGGCCGCATGCCCTGGATCGCCTTGGCGAACATGTCCACCATGACGTACTTCGACAGCGCCTCGGTCGCCTTGCGTCCAGGCGGCCCCGCGTAGCCGACCTGGCGCGCGCTCAGCAGCGTCTCCGGGAACACGGCCGTCTTGGGGTCCTTCTTCCACAGCGGGTGGTCGCCATAGGCTCGCGTGGCCGGAATGCCGAACGTGTCCATCGTCTCGAAGTAGCGATCGAACTGCGCGCGGTCCATGTAATAGCGGATGAAGTCCTTGGCGACCTTCGTGTTCTTGCCGTACTTCATCACGCACGAGTTCCAGCACGGCAGCCAGTAGAACCGTCCGGCCGGCCCCGGCGGGTAGTGGCCGTGGTTGGTGCCTTTGTACACGTCGGGAAACTTCTGGCGCGCCGCGATGTAGATGCTCGGCGCGTTGCCGGTGAGCGAGATCTCCTGGGACAAGAACGCGCGGTTGTTCGTGCTGTCGTCCCAGGCCAGGCCGCCCTCGTCGAAGCAGTCCTTCCAGACCGCGAGCGTGAACTTCACGGCCTCCACGGTGTTCTTGCTGTTGAGCGCAACGCTGCGGCCGTCCTTCTGAACCTCGAGCCCGCCCCACATCCACACGATGGGGTAGGCCCATGCGTTCGGATCGTTGATCGAATGTCCGAAGGCCTGGCCGAAGGGCCGCCCCTTGGTTTTGAAGGCGCGGCCGACTTTCCGGAACTCGTCCCAAGTCTTCGGATACTCGAAGCCCGCCTCCTTGAACCAGTCCTCGCGGTACGTCACCGCCCACGAGACGATGAACTGCGGCACGCCGATCCAGCGACCGTTGGCGAGGCAGTTCACCTTGGCGTAGTCGTGCCAGCCGCCCTGCTTGCCGCCGATCTCCTCGGCCACGTCGCTCACGTCCACCATCGCGCTCTCGTAGAGCTGGGGGTGGTTGTTGGCCAGGATCATGATGTCGGGGCCGGAGGCGCTCTGGATGGCGGCCGTCGCCCGGGCCTGCAGATCGTTCTGATTGATCCGCTCGATCTTCACGTCGACGCCCGCCTGCTTGCCGAACTCGCGCGCCTGCGCCTCGAACAGCGTGTCGGCGGCGGGTACGAAGTGCGACCACTGAAGGAAGTGGAGCGTCGTGCCCTGGGCGAACGCCGGGGCTCGGCCGGCCGCGAGAATTCCGGCGATGCCTGACCACGTGAGGAACTCGCGACGAGGGATGGGAGTGAGGGTCATGAAGGCCTCCTCACTGCTCCATTAACATCGGCTGCGAGCGAGGGCAAGCGCGCGAGAGTGGCGGCGATCACGCGCTCGTGACCGCGTGCATTTCGAACCTCCTCTCGTGACGTCTGCTCCCCGAAGCAAGGCGGGGGCCGGTCGAGTATCATTGGCGCCACTTCTTCGCCAAACGAGGGATGCATGACGCAAATCAGCCAGTCCGTCAGCCTCGACCGTCAGGGCCGCATCGCGGTCGTGACCGTGAACAATCCGCCGGTCAACGCGCTCAGTCATCACGTCCGTCAGGGCCTGCGCGACGCGATCAACCAGGCGGCCGGCGATGCCGGGGCCGCCGCCATCGTCATCGCATGCGCCGGGCGCACGTTCATCGCCGGCGCCGACATCACCGAATTCGGCAAGCCGCCGCAGGAGCCGACGCTCTCCCAGGTGCAGGACGTCATCGAGCGCGGCCCGAAGCCGATCGTCGCCGCCATTCACGGCACCGCGCTCGGCGGCGGGCTCGAGCTGGCGATGACGTGTCACTGGCGCGTCGCGGTGAAGACGGCGCGGCTCGGCCAGCCCGAGGTCAAGCTCGGCCTCATTCCGGGTGGAGGCGGCACGCAACGCCTGCCGCGTCTCGTCGGCGTCGAGAAGGCGCTCGCGATGATCGTCGGCGGTGATCCCATCGGCGGCGAGGAGGCGAAGCGGCTGGGCCTGGTGGACGAGATCGTCGACGGTGATCTCACCGCGGGAGCCATCGCATTCGCCGAGCGCGTGGTCAACGAGAAGCGGCCGCTGCGCAAGGTGCGCGATCTCGGCGACAAGGTCGCTGCCGCGCGCGGCAAGCCCGAGATCTTCAGCGAGTTCCGCAAATCGGTGGCGCGCCAGACGCGCGGCTTCAAGGCGCCGGAGGCATGCATCAGGGCGGTGGAAGCGGCGGTGAGCCTGCCCTTCGACCAGGGATTGGCGCGGGAGCGAGAGCTCTTCGTCGAGACGCTCAACTCGCCGGAGTCGAAGGCCCAGCGTTACTTCTTCTTCGCCGAGCGCGAGGCGGCCAAGATTCCCGACGTGCCCGCGGAGACGCCGGCAGCGGAGATCCGCAAGGCGGCCGTGATCGGCGCCGGCACGATGGGCGGCGGCATCGCCATGAACTTCGCCAACGTCGGTATTCCGGTGACGGTAATCGAGGTCGCCAGCGAGGCGCTCGATCGCGGCCTCGGCGTGGTGCGCAAGAATTACGAGGCGACGGCGGCCAAGGGTCGGCTGACCAAGGACGACGTCGAGAAGCGCATGGGCCTGATCCAGGGCACCACCGACTTCAACGCTCTCGCCGACGCCGATCTCGTCGTCGAGGCGGTGTTCGAGGAGATGCCCATCAAGAAGGACGTGTTCGCCCGGCTCGACAAGGTGGCCAAGGCGAGCGCCGTGCTGGCCACCAACACGTCCACGCTCGACGTCGACGAGATCGCCGCGGCCACGCGGCGACCCGAGAGCGTCGTCGGCATGCACTTCTTCAGCCCGGCCAACGTCATGCGGCTGCTCGAGGTCGTCCGCGGCGAGAAATCGGCGAAGCCGGCCATCGCCACGGCGATGGCGATCGGGCGACAGCGCGGCAAGCAGTCCGAGCGCCTGCTGCTCGAGGGCGCGTCGCCCCAGCAGGTGGACAAGGTGCTGACGGACTTCGGCCTGCCCATGGGCCCGTTCGCCATGAGCGATCTCGCTGGCCTCGACGTCGGCTGGCGCATCCGCAAGGGCCGGGGCGAGCGCGCGCCCGTCGCCGATCGTCTCTGCGAGATGGGCCGTTTCGGTCAGAAGACGGGCAGCGGCTTCTTCAAGTACGAAGGCGGCGATCGCACGCCGAAGCCCGATCCCGAGGTCGACCGGATCGTCGCGGAAGTCTCGCGAGAGGCCGGCGTGCAGCGCCGATCGATCTCGGACGACGAGATCCGAGAGCGCCTGCTCTACCCGATGGTCAACGAAGGCGCCAAGATCCTCGAGGAGGGCAAGGCGATCCGTGCGAGCGACATCGACGTCATCTGGGTGTACGGCTACGGCTGGCCCGTCTATCGCGGCGGCCCGATGTTCTGGGCCGATCAGATCGGGCTCAAGACGATCCGCGACCGGCTGCTGGCGTTCGAGAAGCAGACCGGCAGTGATTTCTGGCGGCCGGCGCCGTTGCTCAACAAGCTCGCCGACCAGGGCCGGGGCTTTCTCGACAAGTAAGGGCCACACGTAAGCGGAGGACGCAATGGAGTATCGGATCATCTCGGCCGACGACCACATCGATCTCCAGTGGCTGCCGAAGGATCTCTGGCAGACGCGCGTGCCGGCGCAGTGGCGCGAACGCGCCCCGAAGGTCGTGGACACGGCCGACGGGCCCTCCTGGGTCTGCGGCAACGATCGCTGGGACTCGTGGGGCGGTCGCAAAGGCGCGGCCGGCGCGCAGGGCGGCCGGCGTACCGCCATCGAGCGGGGCGGGGTGCTCGAGCCTGGCGTCCTCCGTCCGACGACCACCGCGCTCCGCCTGGCCGACATGGATCGTGACGGCATCGACGCGACCGTGATGTACGGCCCGATCGTGCCGCTGCTGATCGCCGATCCCGAGCTCCGCAAGGTCTGCTATCGCGCGTACAACGACTGGCTCGCCCAGTTCTGCGCGACCGCGCCCGAGCGTCTCGTCGGCGCCGGCCTGATTCCCATCGACGATCCGGCGAGCGCGGCCGACGAAATCCGGAGCCTCCGGAAAATCGGGCTGCGCACCGGCATGTTCCTGGCCGCGCGCGTCGAGCTACCACTGTGGGACGACGCGTGGGAGCCGTTCTGGGAAGCGGCGGCCGAGACGGGCATTCCCATCGGTTTCCACCTCGGTGGTGGACTGCGCACCGTCGCCGTCAGCGGGCCCAAGGCCGCGAAGGCCGGCAACATGGGCGTTCGCGTCTCGTGCTCGACGCTGCAGATGGACGAGCCGCTGGCCGCCGTCATCTTCTCGGGCGCTCTGGAGCGCTATCCGTCGTTGAAGATCGTGCTCGCCGAGACCGGCATCGGTTGGCTGCCCTACATGCTCGAGCGCATGGACGACACGCATCGCAAATTCCTCGATGCCGAGGAGTACTGGCGCACGCACGGCGGCCTCGCGCTCACGATGTCGCCGAGCGCGTACTGTCGGCGGCAAGTGTGGGCGACGTTCCAGACGGATCACGCTGGATTGCGCATGCTCGACACGCTCCGCGACGACCGCGTGATGTGGGCGTCCGACTATCCTCACGCCGATGCGACGTGGCCGGAGTCGCAACAGGCCATCGCCGACAACTTCAAGAACGTTCCGCACGCGTCCCGTCGCCGCATCCTGTGCGACAACGCGCGGGAGCTCTACGGCCTCTGACGTGCCAGACGGTCGCTGAGGCCCAGGTCCAGCTTGTCACGCAGTGTGTCCAGCGCGTGACGTCGCGTCCCGGGCCCTGCGCCCACGCCACTGACCGGTAACTGACCGAAAACCTGCACCGACCCCCCGAATCTGGGGGTCTGGCATCCCGGTTGCCTCGTCACCCCCGTGCTGCGTCCCGCGTCTGTCCGGACACTGTTCAGAAAGGCGGGACACGGAGGAGACGTCGTGAACGACACAGCAACGCTGGGCCTGAGAAGTGTTGCGGAGGATGACGGTCAACCGTCCGTCCTGACGCGCCATTTGCTCGGCTTCGCCGTGCTGCTGATCACGGTGATTCCGGGGTATCTGCTGACGCGCCCCGGAGGTGTGCCGACGCTGACGTCAGAGGCGGAGGCGGACACGGATGCGGCCGCGGTCGCGGCGGCCGTGGTCGACGAATCGGTCGACGAAGAGCCGGTGGCGGAACCGGCGGAAGAGCCGAAGCCGCGGCTCACAATGACGGACATTCACGCGCACATCAAGCAGGTCGCGCTCCGCCACGGCATCTCGCCGCTGCTGGTCGCGGCCATCATCGAAGCCGAGTCCGAGTTCAACCCACGGGCGGTGTCGCGCAAGGGCGCTCGCGGCCTCATGCAGCTCATGCCGGCGACGGCATCGAGCCTGTCGGTGCGCAACTCGTTCGATCCGTACGAGAACATCGACGGCGGCGTGCGCCATCTGCGCCGGCTGCTGGATCGCTTCCACGGCAACATTCCGCTCGCGGTCGCGGCCTACAACGCCGGCGAGCAGACCGTCATCAATTATCACGGGGTCCCGCCGTATCGGGAGACCCGCCGCTACGTCGCCAAGATCCTTCGCCGGATCAATTACCGCGGCGTGGCCGTCATCTATGGTTCGTCGAACCGCCGTGTCGTCACGACGGAATCGACCATGAGGCCCCAGATCCGCCCCGCCGTCTACGTGCCGCCGACTCGCCCCGAGCCTCGCCCCGAGCCACGCCGCGAGGCCGAGCCGATTCACCGCGAGACGGTGAGGCCGGAGCCTCGCCGCGAGGTCCTGGGCCCGTGGGCGCCGACGCCGATGATCCGATCGGTGGCGGCGAGTCCACGGACGAGCGCGATCGTGAGCGGTGTGCCATCGGAGAGCCCGTAGTCAAGGAGAGCACGAAATGCTCGACTCGTTGATCGACACGCTGCCCGACTCCTGGCACGACCTGGCCGAGATGGCCTCCCTGCCGATCGCCTGGATCCCGAAGCTGCAGCACACGCTCGTTACGTTCTTCTTCGAGTCGGCCTCGCCGTGGGCGGCCGCGGCCAAGTGTGTCTTCCTCCTCTTCCCCGTGCTGCTGGCGCTGGCCGGCATCTGGTGCACGCAGCTCTCCATCTACACGCTGCCCTTCCGGGCATCGCGAACGCGCTTCGGCTCGTTGCTGCTGCTGGCCTGGTGGGACGCCGGGCGCGTCGTCTGGATGTACTGGGTCGGCATCGTCCGGCTGAGCGGCGTGGCCGTCGGGTGGGCGCTCGCCATGACCTACCTCGGCGTGCGACTCCTGGCCGGGTTCCTGCGCGAGACGATCACGGTGCCGTTCACGATGACCAGGAGCGTGACCCAGCGTTACTTCCGACCCGGCGTGCCCTGGGTCGCCTTCATGACGCTGATCGTCTGGTGCCTGCTCGAAGCCGGCGTGCTCGCCTACGCGGCGCGGGCGACGATGACGGGCGTGATCGCCACCGTACTCGGTGCCGAGGACGTCGGCCGGTTCGCCCCGCCGATCCTCTACGGATTCCTGTTCGTGCTCGTCGCGGGAAGCTTCGCCTGCCTGCAGTCGTTCGTGAACGCCGTCCGCCAGCGCGAGGTGAAGTTCCTGATCCAGATGGTCCTCGTCCAGCTCTTCGTGATGTTCTTCGAGGCGATGTTCTTCTACCGCGAGGTCGTCCGGGCCCTCACGCCCTGGCTCGCCGAGCAGGCGAGGATCACGCTCAGCATGTCCATGACGTTGGTCCTGGCGGCGGTCGCCTGGATCAGCGTCCGTGCCGCCACCTGGTTCCTCTTCGCCCAGTATGGAACGCCGACGCTGCTGGGTTTCATCGCGCGCGAGCCGGTGGCCGCGCCGGAATACGCCGCTCCGGACCGGCGAGGATTGCTGGCGCGGTGGCGGCCGGCCCTCGAGGACTTCCGGCGTGACATCGACTGGCTCCACGACAAGAGCGAGCAGGTGCTGGAGCTCATCGCGCTGCCCGTGCTCCAGATCCTGGCCACCGCCCTGAACTTCGCGATGATCCTCATCGCGGGACACGCTGCCTTCGGTGTCCCGTTCAAGAGCCTGCACGCGGTCACCGAGGCGCGCGATCTCGAGGCCACCGTCCACGCCTCCGCGCGCAAGCACGCGGCGGTCTGAGCGATGTTTTCACCCCACACCGAGCTCGTGGTCGGCGGCGTCGTGACGGGCAGCTTCATCGGGTTCTTCTGGCATCCCGTGGCCGCCCTGGCCGCGGCGCTGCTGGTCGTCGCGCTCGTCGCCGTCGGCGATCGGTAGCTCGTCGGCCGGGACGAGCGCGGTGAGCGGCCGAACGCTTCGCCCGTCCATGTCGACATTCCCGAGGGCCAGGATCTAGCCCCACCAGTTGTCGAGCAGTCCGTCGTCGCCCAAATCCGCTGAAGGGTATACTGCCGGCCGATGAAGCTCGGCATCTGCCTGCCGCACTACGGCCGACCGATCGAGGTTCCCCGGATGCTCGAGGTCGCGCGCCGCGCCGAAGAGCGCGGGCTCGACTCGGTCTGGGTCACCGATCACGTGATCGTGCCCAACCAGGCGAACGTGATCTATCGCGAGCACATGCTCGATCCGCTCGCCGTCCTGCCGTGGCTGGCCGGCGTGACCCGCCGGATCGCGCTGGGGACCAGCGTCGTGATCCTGCCGTACCGCTCGCCCATTCCCGTCGCCAAGCTGCTGGCCAGCGTCGACGTCCTCTCCGGCGGCCGGCTGATCGTGGGCGCGGCGATCGGCTGGCTGGAGGGCGAGTTCGAGGCCCTCGGCGTGCCGTTCAAGGAGCGGGTGAGCCGGAGCGAGGAGGCGCTGGAGCTGTTCCGGACGCTGTGGACGCAGGCCCACCCGAAGATCGAGACGAAGCGCCACCGGCTGCACGACGTGAGCGTCTCGCCGATGCCGCTGCAGAAGCCTCGGCCGCCGCTCTACGTTGGCGGCAACAGCGAGGCCGCGCTCCGCCGCGTCGCCCGGTTCGCCGACGGCTGGCACGCGACCGCGACGAACCGCGACGCTTTCCAGCAGAGCGCTGACACGCTCCGTCGCTTCTGGAAGGACGCCGGACGCGACGGGGAGCCCGCGCTGTCGCTGCGCATCCCGATCGTGATCGAGGGCGTGCACCAGGCCGCGGTGGACATGGCGCTGATCCGCGGCCGTCACGTGATCACCGGCACCGTCGCAAAGATCGCCGAAGAGCTGCGCGGCTTCCGAGCGCTGGGCTGCGGCCACATCGCGCTCGAGGTGTCGTACTCGACCTATCCCGCCATCCACGACACCATCGACATCATCGCCGAGCGGCTCCGGCCGCAGGTGGTGGACTGAGAGCCCGGGAGGCGGGATGAGCGAGGACGCGCTTCGGACGCTGGCGCTGCAGGTGCGGAACTGGGGCAAGTGGGGGCCGAACGACGAGCTGGGCACCCTCAACTACATCACGCCGGAGACGATCGCCGAGGGCTGCCGGCTCGCGACGGCGGGCAAAATCTTCGCGCTCGGCATTCCGTTGCAGCGCGAGGGCCCGCAGAGCGGCACGCGCCAGCGCTTCAATCCGATCCACGCGATGTTCCGCGACGGCGGCGACCGGCCTCGCACCCCCGAGCAGGTGCGCGAGGCCCAGGGCTACGGCGGCTCCGATGACTGGATCGTCATGCCGCTGCAGTGCGTGACCCAGTGGGACAGCCTCGCCCACATCTTCTACGAGGGAAAGATGTGGAACGGCTACGACGCCGACCTGGTGACCAGCACGGGCGCGGCCAAGAACAGCATCGACAAGACCAAGAGCAAGCTGGCCGGCCGCGCCGTGCTGCTCGACGTGGCGCGCTACAAGGGCGTGCGCGCCCTCGAGCCGGGTTACGCGATCACCGTGGCCGATCTCGAGGGGACGGCCGCCGCCCAGAAGGTGGAGGTCAGACGCGGCGACCTGCTGCTCGTTCGCACCGGCCACATGACGCGCTATCTGGACAAGAACGACTGGCGCGGCTACGACCTGGACAATTTTCCTGGCGTGTCGATCCACACCGCGCCGTGGCTGCACGCGCGCCAGATCGCCGCGATCGCCAGCGACAACTACGCGGTGGAGGTCCGGCCCTCGGAGATGCTCCCCGCGTTTCGCAACCCCTTCCACGTCCTGGCCATCCCCAACATGGGCCTGACGCTCGGTGAGATCTTCTACCTGGAGGAGCTGGCGGCCGACTGCGCTTCCGACGGCCGTTGGGCCTTCCTGCTCGTCGCGCCGCCGCTGCCCGTTACTCGCGGCGTCGGCACGCCCATCAACCCCTACGCCATCAAGTAACGGACGCGGGATCTCGCGTTGAGCGCGACCACGATCCTCGTCACCATGCCCTTCAGCGAATCGCTGCTCGACCGCCTGCGTGCGGTCTCGCCCCGGCTCACCGTGTTGCGCGCGGAGCCGGAGAGCGCAAACTACATGAGCGTCGACGTGCTCTATTCGATGTCACCGCCTCGCGACCTCGCCCGCGTGCCGCGTCTCAAGTGGGTTCAGCTCCACATGGCCGGCGTGAACGCGCTCTTCGATCATCCCCTCTACACGCACAGCACAGTGCCGATCACCACCACCAGCGGGGTGCACGCGGCCACCATCGCGGAATATGCGATGACGATGCTGCTGGCTCTCGCGCATCGGGTGCCGCGCATGGTCGCCTGGCAGGCGAGGGGGACGTGGCCGCCCGATGCCGAGCGCTGGCCGCTGTTCGTGCCGAGCGAACTGCGTGGCGCCTCGCTCGGCATCATCGGCTACGGCAGCATCGGTCGGGAGCTCGCGCGTCTCGCAAAGACGTTCGGCATGACGGTGCTCGCATGCAAGCGCGATCCCTCGAAGCGCGAAGACACCGGCTACGCGCTCCCCGGCACGGGCGACCCCGACGGCGCGCTCCCGGACGCGTGGTATGCCCCGCGCCAACTCGGCGAACTGCTCGCCCGCTCCGACGTGGTCGTCATGGCCACGCCGCTGACGCGTGAGACCGAGAGGATGATCGGCAAGGCCGAGCTTCTGAGCATGAAACCGTCCGCATACTTCATCAACGTCGGGCGCGGTGCGACGGTCGACGAATCCGCGTTGGCCGCGGCGCTCCGCGAAGGCGTGATCGCCGGTGCCGCCATCGACGTGTTCGCCCAGGAGCCGCCGTCGCCCGGGCATCCGCTCTACGCGTGCGACAACGTGATCCTGTCGCCGCACGTGTCGGGCTTCCTGCCGAGCTACGATGACAAGTGCGTCACGCTCTTCGCTGAGAACGTGCGCCGCTGGCTGGCGGGCGAGACCCTGCGGAATCTGGTCGACCGCGCCGCCGGGTATTAGGAGCAAGCACGCCGTCCCGCGACCGCCCAGGGTCCGGATGGTCCCGGGGCAGCCTAGTACTTGTTGGCGATCGGCAGCTCGTCGGCGGGGAAGAGCGTGATGATCTGGGCGCCGGCCGGCGTCACGATCACCTCTTCCTCGATGCGGGCGGCCGACACACCGTCCGTAGCCGGGCAGTAGGTCTCGACCGCGAACATCATCCCCGCCTCCAGCTCCATCGGGTCGTCGAAGGAGTTGACGCGGCTGATGATCGGCCGCTCGTGCAGGCCGAGGCCGATGCCATGGCAGAAGTTGAGGCCGAACGCGCCCATCTCGCTCTCGAACCCGATGTCCTGGGCCTTGGGGAACGCCCGCGCGATCTTGTCCGTCGTCACTCCGGGTTTGATCAGTGCGATCGCCTCGTCCATCCACTGGCGGGCCTTCGTGTAGGCGTCCTTCTGGGCGCGCGTGGCCTTGCCCACGTTGAAGGTGCGGTAGTAGCAGGTCCGGTAGCCCGTGTAGGACATGATGATGTCGAAGAAGGCCTGGTCGCCCGGGCGGATGATGCGGTCGGTGAAGTTGTGGGGGTGTGGGCTGCAGCGCTCGCCCGAGATCGAGTTGATGGCCTCCACGCAGTCGGAGCCCATCTCGTAGAGCCGCTTGGTGGCGAGCGCGACGATCTCGTTCTCGCGCACGCCGGGCTTGAGCGCCTCGTAGATGTCCTGGTAGACGCCGTCCACCATCGCGGCAGCCATGTTGAGCAGCGTCAGCTCGTCCTGGCTCTTGATCATCCGCGCCTCCAGCATGACCTGCTGGCCGTCCTTCACCTGGACGCCGGCCTCCTGGAGGGCGAAGAGGAACGGCGGCTCGACGAGGTCGATGCCGAGCGGCATGTCGGCCACGCCCTCGTCCTTCAGGATCTTCTTGATCTCGAGCGCCGCCTGCTTGAAGAGCCCCGCCTTTGGCGACACCGCGCCCCGCATGCCGACCATGCCGGCCAGCGACTGCTTTTCGGGGATCCACGGCGCGTAGAGCTTGTGGTGACGCGCTGCCGAGCCGAAGTCCCACACCCACGGCTCGCCGTTGCCGGTGAGGAGCGACCAGCGCGTGAGCTTGTCCCGCGCCCACTCGCCGATGACCGTGCTCGAGATGTAGCGGATGTTGTACTGGTCGAAGACGAGCAGCGCGCCCAGGCCCGAGCGCGCCAGCGCCTGACGAACGCGGGCGAGCCGATACCCCTGCAGGCGCCGGAAGTCCACGCGTTCCTCGAAGTCCACCGGCATGTGGCCGGGGGCCTGCAGCGGGCGGTCCCAGCGATGGCGGGGATCGATCGTGTCGGGCGTCACGGACTTGGGCGTGGGGGTGGACTTGCGGGCCATAACCGTCCCTCCTGGCGGGGTACTCTACCTCACTGTCACCGGCTCGACATTTCGGCGTGACAACCGGTCGGAAAAATTTCGGAACCTGGCACCGACCGACCCTAAACTCGAATGAAAGCGTCACCATCGACGGCCGGGAGGTCTGGCATTCCGACTGCACGAGGCCTTGCATGATGCGTTACCACTTCTCGGGGATCGCCGGCGCCGGCATGGCGCCGCTGGCCTGCCTGATGCGGTGCCGCGGGCACGACGTCCAGGGCTCTGACCGGGCGATCGATCAGGGCAAGAGCTCGGACGTCGCCGCCCGGCTGCGCGCCGCCGGCATCGTCGTCCTGCCGCACGATGGCAGCGCGATCACGCGCGGCATCGGACGCTTCGTTCACTCGACCGCCGTGGAGGCATCCACACCGGAGATGCAGGCCGCCACCGCCCTCGGGCTCGCGCGCATCTCGCGTCCGGCGCTGCTGGCCGAGGTCGTCAACGCCGGCCAGCCGGGTGTGGCCATCGCCGGCACCAGCGGCAAGAGCACGATCACCGGCATGATCGCGTGGCTCGTGCGCGAGGCCGGGAGGCCGGCGACCGTGATCGGTGGCGCGGCCGGCGTCGGTGAGGGCTCCGCCGGCTGCTTTCTTCCCGGGCCGGCCGACGGCCCGGTCATCGCCGAGGCGTGCGAGTCCGACGGCACGCTGGTCGGCTACCGCCCCGCGATCGGCCTCATCCACAACGTGAGCCGCGACCACGGTGAGCTGCCGGCGCTGCGCGCTCAGTTCGCCACGTTCGCCGCGTCCTGCAGCACGCTCCTCGTCAACGCGCGGTGCCCGGAAGCGACCGCGATCGGGCAGACGTTCAACGCCATCACCTATGGCACGGTCGCCGGCGCCGATGCGGCGCTGGAGGTGCTCGGCCTGGGAGCCGAGCGTGCGGCCGGCATGCTGCGGTACCGCGGGAGCGAGCTCAAGCTCGACGTGCTGCTGCCGGGCCTCCACAACCTCGAGAACGCGACGGCGGCGGCGCTGATCGGGCTCGAGCTCGGGCTGGACACCGTCACCGTGGAGACGCTGATCGCGCGTTTTCCGGGCGTGGCGCGCCGGTTCGAGCGGATCGGTGTGACGGCGTCGGGCATCCGCGTGGTGGACGATTACGCCCACAACGGCGAGAAGCTGCGCGCCGCGATCACGACGGCGCAGGCCGGCGCGTCCCGGGTGCTCGCGGTCTTTCAGCCGCATGGCTTCGGGCCCGCGCGCTTCCTGCGCCCCGAGCTTCGCGAGCTCCTGCCATCACTCCTGCGATCCGAGGACCGCTTCTGCTATGCGGAGGTCTTCTACGCGGGCGGCACCGTGGCCCGGGACATCTCGAGCCGCGCGCTGGCCGAGGACATCGGCTGCGCCTACGCGCCTGATCACGCGGCGGTGCGCGCGTGGGTCGCCCGCGAGGCGCGCCCGGGCGACACCGTGCTGATCATGGGCGCGCGCGATCCCGAGCTTCCCCGGCTCGCGCGTGAGGTGTTTGCCGCGCTGAAGTAGACTCCGAACGTGCCGGACTTCCTGCTCCCCACCGCCTTCATCGACAGCGCCGCTCCGAACATCGCCGCCTTCGCCCGCCAGGCCGCCGGTGACGAGAGCGACGAGGTGACCCGGGCCGTGCGCCTCTACTACGCCGTCCGCGACGGGATCGTCTACACGCCCTACTGCGATTTCCACTCGCTCGACACCTTCCGCGCGAGCGCGGTGCTGGCCCGTGGAGACGGGTTCTGCGTCGGCAAGGCGGCGGTGCTCGCCGCCGTCGCGCGCGCAAGCGGCATTCCGGCTCGGGTCGGCTTCGCCGACGTGCGCAATCACCTCTGCACGCCCCGGCTGAGGGCGCTGGTCGGCGGAGACGTCTTCTACTATCACGGCTACACCGAGATGGCGGTGGCCGGCCGGTGGGTGAAGGCGACGCCGGCCTTCGATCGCGTGCTCTGCGACAAGTTCGGAGTCCGCCCCCTCGAGTTCGACGGCCGGTCGGACTCGCTCTTTCACGCCTACGACCGGGGCGGCCGCCGTCACATGGAGTACCTGCGCGACCACGGTGCCCACGCCGACGTTCCGGTGGACGAGATCGTCGCCACGTTCGCGCGCGAGTATCCACGGCTGATGGAGAGCAGCCCGCGGGCGTCCGACACCCAGTTCAGGAGGGAAGCCGAAGAGAGCGCGTAGCCCGTCGGCCACCTCGGTCGCCGTCCGTTTATAATCCCCCGCACATGGCCATCGGGTACGTCGTGGCGGCGCTGGTCGCGGCGGTCATCGCAGTGTTCGCGCTCCAGAACGGAGTGCCCACCAGCGTCCGATTCCTCACCTGGAGCATCGATGCCGTGCCGCTCGCCGGCGTCGTCCTCGCCGCCCTCGCCGCCGGCCTCGTCGTGGCCGGGTTCCCGCTGTGGATCCAGGTGTGGCGCTGGCGCTCACGGGCGCGCTCGGCGGAGGCTCGCGCCGCCGCGCTCGAGAAGACCGTGGCCGACCGTGATCAGGCCCTCCTTCGCCAGAAGCCGCCTTCCGCTCGTGAGGGGCCACCACCATGAGAGGAATGCCGCCGCTCTCGCGTCGCGCGCTGCTCGTCGGCCTCGCAGTCACCGCGACCGGCCGACGCGCCCATGCCCAGCCGAAGGTCTTCCTCGACTATGACCAGGACGCGCTCGATCGCGCGTACGACCAGCGCGCCTGGGCGCCCAACATGGACGCGGTCCTCAAGCGGTACGTCGTCAACAGCGATGGCGTGCGCGCGCGGCTCGGCGCGCCGAAGACCGTGGCGTATGGCGCGAGCGCCATCGAGACGCTGGACATCTACCCGACGGCCAGAGCCAACGCTCCCGTCCTGGTGTTCGTTCACGGTGGCGCCTGGCGGACGGGGAAGGCCAGGGACTCCGCGTATGCGGCGGAAGCGTTCGTGCGAGCCGGCGCTCACTACGTCGTGCCCGATTTCGCCACCGTGATGGAGGTGGGCCTCGACGGCATGGTGGCTCAGGTGCGTCGGGCGGTCGCGTGGGTGGCCAAGCACGCTTCCTCGTTCGGCGGCGATCCCGGCCGCATCTACGTGGCCGGGCACTCGTCGGGCGGCCATCTCGCCGGCACCGTGCTCGTCACCGACTGGAGCACGGAGCTCGGCCTGCCTCGCGACGTGGTGAAGGGCGGCGTCTGCATCAGCGGCATGTACGATCTTCGCGGCCCGCGGCTGTCGGCGCGGTCGAGCTACGTGAAGTTCGACGATCGGATCGAGCACGACCACAGTGCTCAGCGCCATCTGGCTCGCATCCCGTGCCCGGTGATCGTCGCCTACGGTGATCAGGAATCGCCGGAGTTCCAGCGGCAATCGCGCGAGTTCGCCGAGGCGCTCAGGACCGCGGGCCGGCTCCACGCGCTCATCGTGGGCCAGGGCTACAACCACTTCGAGATCCCCGAGACGCTGGCCAGCCCCTACGGCCTCGTCGGCCGCGCCACACTCGACTTGATGAGACTCGGCTGAACCCATGAGATCACGGTGCGCGGTCGCCCTGCTGGCCGTGATCGCCACGCTCGCCGCGGCGGGATGGCCAGCCGTCGGCCAGACGCCGAAGCGGGGCGGCATCCTCAACGCGATGCTGATGGAGGATCCGCCGGGATTCTCGATCCATGAGTCGTCCACCATCTCCGGAGTGTGGCCGGTGGCGCCTTGCTACTCGAATCTCGTGACCTTCGATCCGCTCAAGCCGGTCGAGAGCGTGGAGACCGTCATCGCCGAGCTGGCCGAGCGCTGGTCGTGGCAGGACAGCTACCGCAACCTCGTCCTCTTCCTCCGCAAGAACGTGAAGTGGCACGACGGGAAGCCGTTCTCCTCGGCCGACGTCAAGTACACCTTCGACGTGGTGCGCGAGGCCAAGGACGCGCCGGCCAAGCTCCGCTTGAGCCCGCGGAAAGACTGGTACGCCAACGTCGAGGCCATCGAGGCGCCCGACGCCCACACGGTGATCTTCCGGCTCAAGCGGCCCCAGCCCTCGTTGATCCTGATGCTCGCGTCTGGGTATTCGCCCGTGTATCCCGCCCACGTGCCGCTGGCCGAGCTACGCCAGCGCTGCGTGGGGACGGGACCGTTCAGGCTGAAGGAGTACACCCGGGGGCAGATGGTCGAGCTCGAGCGCAATCCCGAGTACTTCGTGAAGGATCGCCCGTATCTCGACGGCATCCGCTATCCGATCATCACCGAGCGCGGGACGCGGCTGGCCGCGCTGCAGACCGGCCGGCTCGACACCGGCATCCCGCTCGAGATGACGAAGCTCATGGCCGAGACGATCAAGAAGAACGTGCCCTCGATGATCGTCACCGAGATCGGTCAGAACGGCAGCGACAACGTGGTCATGAATCACAAGAAGCCGCCGTTCGACAACGTCGTCATCCGTCGCGCCGTCAGCCTGGCCATGGACCGCCACGCCTACGTCAAGGGCGTCCGCTACAACGGCGCCGTCGTGGGCGCCGCGCTCATGCCCAAGCCGTGGGGATCCTGGGGGCTGCTCGACAAGGACCTCCAGGCGCTGCCGGGCTACCGCGACCCGGCCGTCGACAAGGCCGAGGCCAAGCGGCTGCTCGCTCAGGCCGGCGCCGGCCCCGCCAAGCCGTTGCGCCTCGAGCTGACGACGCGTGCGATCGCCATCTACGTGGACCTGGCGTCGTTCGTCGCCGATCAGCTCCGCCAGGTCGGGGTGGAGGCGGCGGTGAAACAGCTCGACACCGCGCAGTACTTCCCGGCGCTGGCCCGTCGCGAGTTCGTGATCGGCGCCAACCTCACCGCGGGCGCGTTCGACGATCCCGACGCCTACCTCTTCGAGAACTACAAGTGCGGGACGGCCCGGAACTACACCGACTACTGCAACGAGGCGATGGACCGGCTCATCGACGAGCAGTCAGAGGAGCTCGATCGCGACAAGCGGCTCAAACGGGTGTGGGAGATCCAACGCAAGCTCGAGGCCGACGTGGCCCGGCCGATGCTGGGCTGGCGTACCGAGTACTTCACTCGCTGGCCGTACGTGAAGAACCTCGTCCCCCACAACTCGCTCTACAACTACGCTCGGATGCAGGAGGTGTGGCTGGACAGGTAGGAAAGGTCAGCGGATCGAGAGCGTGCGCGATGGTCCGTTGCCGATCCGCGCGCTCCACTGGCCGTCAGCGTGCGTCCACGACTCGAAGAACGCGCCGCAGCCGCAACTGGCGACCGTTGGCCCCGCGAGGGAGCTGGACGCCGAGGTCATCAAGCCAGCGTGGCCACGGTGATCGGCCAGGAAGCGCTTGAAGAGGTTCTCACCCGTCCATACCATCACATCCAAGCTAGAGGCGACGCCGATAGCGGTCAATGAGGCGGCAGCACTAGTGCTGACGCGCTATCCGGTCCGCCGCTACGCGCTCGTGCCGCAGACGTAGATCGTGTTCTGGGGCCCGGGCGCCTCCAGCGCCTCGACACGCGTGAACCCGGCCTCGGCCAGCATGCGTCGCGCGAGCTGCTCGCCCCAGGCCGTTCCGAGCCCAGCCCCGCCCTCGGCGAGCGAGACCGTCATGCAATGCAGCACGCTGATGCCGTACAGGTACGGTGCGAACGGCTGGCCGAGGTTGTCGGCGAGGGCGGACGAGGCGCGCGGCTCCATCATGAGGTAGAGGCCGTCGGTCGCCAGCGCCCCGGCGATCCGGCGCAGCGCGGCGGCGGGGTCGCGCTGATCGTGGATCGCATCGAACGACGTGATCAGGTCGAACTTCGGATCGGTCGGCAGCGTGGTCGCGTCGAGGCGCTCGAACCGCGCGTTCGCGAGTCCCATCGCATGGGCCTCGGCGCGCGCGCGGGCGATCGCGTCCTCGCCGAGGTCGAAGCCGACGAACGTCGAGCGCGGATACTCGCGCGCCATGACGTTCACCGCATGACCGGTGCCGCAGCCGACGTCGGCCACGCGGATGCCTTGCTGGAGCCGCTCCGGAACGCCCTTGACCAGCGGCAGGAAGGCCTTGATGAGCAGCCCGTCGTAAATCCGCCGCCACGAGGCGTCCATGGCCTCGGTGAAGTCGGGCCGGAACTCCGAGTACGGCACGCCGCCGCCCTGGCGGAAGCAGTCGGAGACCTTCGGCAGTCGCGTGGCCAGCATCCTGAGCGTCTGGCTCCCCGGGGCGAGATTCCGGCTCGATGCGCCGGTGAGACACTGCGCGTGCTCCGCGGGCAGGGTGAAGCGGCTGGTGGCCGCGTCGTAGTCGACCACGCCGCCGGTGGCCATCGCGCCGAGCCACTCGCGCACGTACCGCTCGTCGAGGCCGGCGCGCGCGGCCAGCTCAGAGCTCGTCGCCGGGCCCTGCGCGGCCGCCTCGAAGAGCCCGTGACGGTAGCCGAGCTCGATCATCAGCGTGAGCACGCCGCCGGTGTAGAACCCGAACACCTTGCGGGCGAACTCCTGGACGCGCTTCTTATCGAGCTCCGGCCTCACGACCCGAGCGAGGCGCCGGCGCGCAGCTTGGCCTTGAGCTCCTCGACGCTCAACACCCACGCGATGGATCGCGCCATCAGCTCGAGGGCCATCCAGTGGTGGTCCTTGCCCCGCATGCTGGCGACGCAGTCCGAGATGACGACGGTCTGATAGCCGCGATTGGACGCGCCGAACGCCGTCGAGTAGACACAGGTGTCGGTGTTGACGCCGGCGAGCACGACCGTCTCGGCGTCATAGACCTGACGCAGCAGGAAGTCGAGATCGGTGTGGAGGAAGCTGTCCAGAGATTTCTTGGTGGTCACGTGCACGTCACCCGGGGCGACGAGGAGCGCCGGCACCTCGGCCTGGGGCGAGCCCTCCTGGCGGTCGGGAATGTGCCGCACGCCCACCTGAGCGTTCTGGCTCAGCCCGTTCCGATGAGCGATGCGAAACGTCTGGCCGGCGATGACGTGACGGTCGAGCTCGGCCGGCCGCCGATTGACGTAGGCGTGAACGACGGGCACGCCCTCGCCACGCACGAAGTCGAGCAGGTCGCGCGCGTGCTTCATCACGCGCTCGGCTTCGTCCGGCGCCACCGGTGACGTCGCCACCTCGGGGTCGAGATAGTCTCGCTGCATGTCGACGGTGACCATCACCGTGCGGCGACGATCGATCGTCAGCAGCGCGTTCATCCGCTCCCGGTACTCACGGCGATCCTGGAATTCGACGGGCGGTTTCATCGGGGGTGAACCTCCTCGCGTGCGAGCGCCGCCCGGATTGTCGCCGTGCTAGAGTCCCGGCGTCAATGGGCGGCCCGCTGGGCCCTACACATCGTGGAGGGAACGCACATGAAGTCACCGCGGTCGCTTCGGTTCGTGGTCTGGCTTCTCACGTTGCTGGTTGGCTTCGGACTCGGGACAGCGGTTGGGCAGATGAGCCCGCCGCAGGACACCAAGGGCGTGGACGGGAAGGTCGTCAGCACGGTGGATCTCGCGCCGGATCTGCCGGGACATCAGCTCCGTCTCCGGCGCCTGACGTTCGAGCCCGGAGCCGTGGCCGGGGTTCACAGCCACAAGGACCGCCCGGCGTTCGCGTACATCCTGGAGGGAACGCTCACCGAGATGCGCGAGGGCGGCTTCCAGAAGCAACACAACCCCGGTGATGTCATCACGGAATCGCGTGACGTGACGCACTGGGCGGAGAACAAGAGCTCGGGCAAGGTGGTGATCGTCGGCATCGACGTCTTCAAGCCGTAGCGGCCTCGATATGAGGGCGGCGCGGGTCATCGCGGGCATCGTCGGGGTCGCGCTCGTGGCCGGCTGTGCGGGCCGGCTCACCGCGCCGAGCCCGTCCATCAAGGCGGAGCTCGCGCCTCGGGGTGAGCTCCGCGCCGCCCTCTTCACGGGCAATCCCGTCATCGCCAGCAAGAACCGCGAGACCGGCGAGCTCTCGGGGACGGCGTTCATGCTCGGCCGGGCACTGGCCGCCGACGCGGGCGTAGGCTTCGCGCCCATCGAGTACACGACGATCGCCCGCCTGATGGACGATGCAAAGACCGGCGCCTGGGATGTCGCGGTTCTCGCCATCGATCCGGCGCGGCGAGCGGTGATCGACTATGCGCCGCCCTACGTCGCCGTCGACATCACATACCTCGTTCGTCCCGGCTCGCCGATCGCCAGCGTCGCCGAGGCCGACCGGCCCGGAGTGCGCGTGACGGCTGCGCGCGGCGCGGCCACCGCCCTCATGCTCCAGCGCACGCTCAAGAACGCCCAGCTCACGCCCGCGGACAGCGAGCCCGCCGCCTTCGAGCTGATCCGCGAGGGGAAGG
>QHTB01000004.1 GCA_003220615.1 Candidatus Rokuibacteriota bacterium | reverse complement strand
CCATGGCGGCTCGTTAGTATCGCGCTATCGTGTTGGACACGAGTGATGAGCGAGTCTGAACACCTCTCCGAAGCGATCGACCGGCTCGTGAAGGGCGCGGGGGATACCCGTGACCGGGTGCTGCTCGACGAGGCCCATCCGGCCGACATCGCCGCCGTCGCCCGGCACCTGCCGTTGACCGAGCAGGTCGCGCTGTTTCGCCTGCTCTCTCAGGAGCGCGCCGGGGAGGTCATCAACCAGCTCGACGACGCCACGCTGCTCGAGCTGGTGCAGGTGCTCGAGGAGGGCGAGGTGTCCCGCATCCTCGACGAGATGCCGCCCGAGCACGCCGCCGACGTGGTCGAGGAGCTGCCCAGCGAGCAGGCAGAAAAGATCCTCGGGCTCATGCAGGAGGACAAGTCCGAGGAGGTCCAGGAGCGCCTCGATTACCCCGAGCATTCGGCCGGGCGACTCATGTCGCCGGATTTCGTCGCCGTCAACGACCACGCCACCGTCGAGCAGGCCATCGAGCACGTGCGGAAGTCGGTTTCGGACGAGCGGGCGTTCGAGCTCTATGTCGTGGACGATCACGCGCATCTCGTCGGTGTCGTCCCCCTCCGCAGGCTCCTCATTGCACATCCTGGCACGCCGGTGACGGCGATCCGGGACGATAACGTCGTGACCGTGACCCCGCAGATGGACCGGGAGGACGTGGCACGGCTGGTGGCGAAGTACGACGTCGTCGCCGTACCCGTGATCGATGACCAGAACCGCCTGGTCGGAACGATCACGGTCGACGACGTCGTCGATATCGTCGGGCAGGAGGCCTCGGAAGACATCTTCCGCATGGCCGGGTCGGACGCGGCGGAACTGGAGCGGCGGTCACCCCAACAGATCGCGCTGATGCGCCTGCCGTGGGTGCTGGCCACCCTCGTGATCGAGCTCGGCGCCGGCGTGGTGATCCACTATTTCGACCGCACGCTCGCCCGTGTGATCCTGCTGGCCTCGTTCATGCCCGTCATCCAGGCCATCTCGGGAAATACCGGACTGCAGTCAGTCACGATGGTCGTGCGAGGCCTGGCCACGGGCCAGGTTCAGCTCATCCGATGGTGGGAGCCGCTGCGGCGGCAGATCCAGACGTCGATCATTCTCGGTGGTGTCTGCGGTCTTCTGGTCGGGGTCATCGGCGCCTTATGGCATTCGCCCGCCTTCGGCTTGATCGTCGGGGTGTCCATGTTCATTTCCGTGAATCTGTCCGGTATCGCGGGGACGACGATCCCGATGCTGTCGAAGCGCCTGGGCTTCGATCCGGCGCTGACGGCCGGGCCGTTCGAGACGGCGCTTCAGGACGTCCTGGGGGTGACGATCTTCCTCTCGCTCGCGACCGCGCTCCTGCACTGGCTCACGTGAGCACGACCTCACGCTCTGGCTCGGGCACGCGCCCGCCGCTGGCCACGCGCTCGAGCTCCTCGTCGGCGAGGGGAGGCCGCTCGGGCTCCGGGCGGCGGGAGGGGATCACGCGCACGGTGATCTTCTCGGCCGCGCACTCGCACCAGTCCGCGTAGTCGAACGCTGCACGGTTGCCACGTATCCACAGGGCCATGGCCACGAAGACCGCCAGCGCGATGCCCCCGCGCAGGGCCATTGTCGCCGAGCCCGCCGGGCCGAAGGCCTCGATCGACGTCAACGCGCCCGCCATGACGGCCAGGATTCCGTAGAGGCGGCTCCAGCGCACGCGCGGTTCGCGCGGTGCATCCGTCCGCTCCCGGCGCTCGTCGCACATCTCCAGGCGAATCCTCCTGCTCCCAGGCTGACATGACGTGCCTCAAGCCCGCGTCAAGAACACAGGCGGTGGCGTAAAAAATCCGTAAAAATCTTCAGGAGTATCGGTCGAGCGGGTGTCACCGGAGTAGAGTCGACTGACGTGCGGGTCAGCTTTCTCAAGCGCGTGCTCGTCGGCCCTCCGATGCCTCTGGCTCAAGCCCGCCACGAGCGTCTCGGAAAATCCATCGCGCTCGCCGTCTTTTCGTCGGACGCCATGTCGTCCGTCGCCTATGCGACTGAGGAGATCCTGCTCATCCTCGTCCTCGCGGGCGCGGCGGCGGCGCACCTGGCCAATCCCATCGCGGTGTCGATCGCGGGCCTGCTCATCATCGTGGCGATCTCCTATCAGCAGACGATCCACGCCTATCCGAACGGCGGCGGGTCGTACATCGTCGCTCACGACAATCTCGGGACCGTTCCGGGCCTGGTGGCCGCCGCTGCGCTGCTCGTCGATTACGTCCTCACCGTCGCCGTGTCGGTCGCGGCCGGCGTGGCCGCCATCACGTCGGCGCTGCCGTCCCTCCAGGGCTACAAGGTCGTCCTCGGCGTCCTCTTCGTGGCAGCGATCGCGCTGGCGAACATTCGCGGGGTGAGGGAGTCTGGCCGCATCTTCGCCGTCCCCACGTATTTCTTCATCGTCAGCTTCGGCGTGCTCCTCGTGGGCGGGTTCTATCGGATGGTGACCGGCACGCTCGAGCCGGTGACCGAGCCGCCACCCGCGGCGATGGAAGCCCTCACGTGGTTCCTGGTGCTGCGGGCCTTCTCGTCGGGGTGTACGGCCATGACCGGCACCGAGGCGATCTCCAACGGGATTCCGGCGTTCCGCGCTCCTGAGTCCCGGAACGCCGCGATCACGCTGGCCTGGATGGCCGGCATCCTGGCCACGCTCTTCGTCGGCCTCACCGTGTTGGCCTCCGCGCTCCACGTGCTGCCGTCCGACACCGAGACCGTCGTCTCGCAGATCGCGCGCCGCGTCTTCGGCTCCGGGCTGCTGTACTACCTCATCCAGGCCGCTACCGCGCTCATCCTCGTGCTGGCCGCCAACACCTCGTTCGCCGACTTTCCGCGATTGTCGTCGCTGCTCGCCCGGGACCGCTTCGTCCCGCGCCAGTTCGCCACCCTCGGCGAGCGGCTCGTGTTCTCCAACGGCATCCTGGTCCTGGCGGGCTTCGCTGCGCTGCTCCTCGTCGCCTTTCGCGGCGAGACCCACGCGCTGATCCCGCTCTACGCGGTCGGCGTGTTCATTTCGTTCACGCTGTCGCAGAGCGGCATGGTCCACTACTGGTGGACGCGGCGCGGGCCGGGCTGGCGCCACCGGCTCGCGATCAACGGCACCGGCGCGCTGGCCACCGGGATCGTCACGATTGTCATCGCTGCGACGAAGTTCACCCACGGGGCCTGGATCGTCGTGATCGTCATTCCGATGCTGGTCGTCACGTTCCTCGCCATGCACCGTCACTACGAGGAGGTGGCGGAGGCCCTCACGCTCGACGGCCTGGAAGGACCGCCGGAGTTCCAGCACACGGTCCTGGTGCTCGTCGGCGACGTGCATCGCGGCGTCGTCCGCGCGGTGCAGTACGCGCGGACCCTGGCCCCGAACGCCACCGTGCGCGCCGTCTACGTCGAGACCGACCCGGGCCGCACGGCGAAGCTGGAGGAAAAGTGGGGCGCGTGGGGGCTCGGCGTGCCGCTCGTCGTGCTGACCTCGCCGTACCGCTCGCTGCTCCGCCCCTTGCTCGACTACATCGATCACATCCAGGCGCGGGGCGACGATCAGATGGTGACCATTGTCGTGCCGGAGTTCCTCCCGCGACGGTGGTGGCAGCACGTCCTGCACAATCAGACCGCGTTGCTGGTGAAGGGCGCGTTGCTCTTCCGCAAGAACACCGTCGTCGCCGACGTTCCGTACCTGCTCAAGCGCTGATCGGATTCCGCCCGCTCCCTCAAATCGCTCAGGAGATTCTCCGCGTCGGCCCACCACGTTCTCCCGTGCGACCGGCCGCGAGTCGCGGCGCCGACGTCTAAGTCCGCGGCATTACAGGGCCGCAGCTCTGGCATGTCGCGTGCTCAGTTTCCCGTCCCGAGTGACCAGGTTGGTCGCTCGAGAGGGAGCGAGGATGGACGCGCTGCTCGCTGTCGTCTTCCTGATCGGTCTTCCCGTGTGGCTCGTCGTCGAGCAGATCCTTGCGCTCATACGCTCGCCCCTGCCGACGGTTCGTCCGCGTCACGAGCACCTGGCCAGCAGTCGCCCCGCCGTGCCCTACGCCTACGCCGAGAACGAGCTCGCTGTGACGACCATCGACGCCGCTCGCGTCAGCAACCGCTGATGCCGGCGCCTCGGGGGGACACGCCATGACGAAGCGCACACTCACGCAAGCACTGGACGAGCGGGGAATCGCGGCCGTGATGTCGCTCATCGTGATCGTCGGCCTCAGCCTGTTCGTCAGCGCGTTTCTGGCGGTCAGCGCCTTCGAGCCCCAGATCTCGCAAAACCTGGCCGACTCCACCCAGGCGCGCTACGCCGCCGATGCCGGGATCGAGTGGGCCTTCGATCAGCTCGTCGCCGCGACCTCGTGGAACACCTTGCTGACCGGCGCGGCTGGCTGCTCGACCGGAGTCACACCGGCCGGCTGGACCAACGTGACCGTGCCCAACCTGGCGGGGTCCTTCACCGTCAGTCTCAGGAATGACTGCAGCGCCGGGGACGATGCGATCACTGGCGTCACCGTCGACAACGTGACCGGGACGGCGACCAACGATACCAACGGCATCCTCATCGTCACCGCCACCGGCAGCTACCAGGGAGCGCAGAAGCGGATCCAGGTGGTCCTCCGTCGCGATCTGACGACGAGCGCTCCCGACTTCCCGGCGGCCGTCAACGAGCCCGGGGTGCAGTCGGACACCTTCATCGCGTGCAATGGCAATGGCGCCTGCGCCAACTTCGCGATCGATGGGCGCGACTATTCCTGCAGCACCTGCACCTCGGACGCGGCCTGGTACACCAGCGCGAACTGGTCGGCCAGCTCGGCGGCTCCGCAGAAGCTGGGCATCGCCACGCAACCGGGCGTCCAGGCGAACAAGTCACCAACGACGTACGAGCAGAACGTCGAAAGCGCGTTCACGTCGGGCACGTCGGGTCAGGTGACCGAGAAACAAGGCAAGGTGGCGGGTCGTGATCAGGGCACGGGCGTGCTGGCGACGGGCCTGACCGCGATCGCCTCGTCGACGACCCTGACACCGACGACGATGCAGACCTTCCTGGCCACGCTCACCGCCAATCCCAAGACACAGATCTTGCAGTCCACGATGGCCTGCCCGCTGCAGATCACCGGCGGCAGCGGATCCCCCACCTCGACGCCGACGCTGACCAACGGCTGCGGCCTGAGTCAGACGCTCAACCTGGGAACGCCAAGCAACCCGCAGCTCGTGTACTTCCGAGGCGAGCTCGACACCAGCTCGAACTTCACCGGCCTCGCCGTCAACGGCCAGATCCAGGGTGCCGGCATCCTCGTCGTCGAGGATGGCGACTTGAAGAACTACGGCACGCTGAACTGGCAGGGCGCGATCCTCATCACCGGCCGCTACGTGGGAACGGGATTCATGAACGGGAGCACGACGTCCATCAACGGCGCGTTCGTGAGCAACGAGACCATCTGGAATGAGACGAATGGCTACTACGAGGTCTACCTCGGGACGCAAACCGGGTCGGCCACGTTCCACTACAGCAAGCAGGCGCTCGACATGATGAAGACGATCCGATCCTTCCACACCGTGTACGGCTGGCGAAACTTCTAGACGGGATGATCGGCGCTCGCCGCTCGCGTCACTAGTCTCTTCGACCTGACCGAAATATGGGCACTGACAATTCCAGGGAGAATTGCCGCGTGTTGTGCCGGCTTGGCCCGCTCGTCGTCGCGAAACGCGGTACTCCGCGAACGGGAAGGGGAGCCGTAACAAACCGATGATGCGGGAGTTTCCGATAGAGCGTCACCAATCAAGGAGATCTGGCAGAGGGGTTGCTCTGCGAGGCCCATGGAAGTCGAAAAGGAGGCGCGAGTTGGGACGCTATGGCACACGGACCGTCATGACTCTGAACGAGCGTGGCATCACGCTGGCCGAAGTTCTCATGGCCACGGCGATGATCGGCATCGGTCTCGTCGGCCTGCTGACGGTCGTTCCGATCTCGAGCTACGCCGTTTACGAGGGGAACAGCTTGACGACGGCGACCTTCCTCGCCAACCAGAAGCTGGAGGAAATCAAGAACGGCGTCTGGTTGC
>QHTB01000206.1 GCA_003220615.1 Candidatus Rokuibacteriota bacterium | reverse complement strand
CCTCAGCGACCTCTCGATGCCGGAGGGGAAGGACGGCTACTGGCTGATCGGGCAGGTTCGCGCGCTACCGCCGGAGCGCGGTGGCACCACCCCCGCCGCCGCCCTCACCGGCTACACCGGCCCCGAACACCGCGCGAGCGTGCTGCGAGCGGGGTTCCAGTACCACGTGGCGAAGCCCGTCGGCATGCAGGAGTTGATCGGGGTGGTGGCGATCCTGGCGTTGAATGAATAGGCTCCTCTTGACGACCCGTCGGGGCGGCGTCTATCATGCCAGCCACTCAGAGGTGGGCAGTCGCTGGATCTCTCGCGGAGGTGATTCGATGACGTGGGAAGCGCCGGCTTTCGTCGAAGTGAAGATGGACGCTGAGATCAACTCGTACCAGGACGATTTCGACCGCGAGCAGGACGACCGCTTCTAAGGCAGCTTCCGAACCCAGCCCTTCGCGCCGGCCACGCGCCGACCGAAGGGTTTGGTGTCTCGGCCGCTGAGATGCGCATCCGGGTTCTGGGCTCTGCTGCAGGTGGAGGGTTTCCCCAGTGGAACTGCGGCTGCCCCAACTGTCGGGGCGTCCGAGCCGGCACCCTGAAGGCGATTCCCCGAACCCAGGAAAGCGTCGCCGTCAGCAGCGACGGCGAGCACTGGGTGCTCCTCAATGCCTCTCCGGAGATCCGGCAGCAGATCGAGAGCTTTCCGCCGCTCCATCCGAAGAAGCCGCGGCATTCCCCCATCGCCGCCATCGTCCTCACGAACGGAGACCTCGATCACTGCCTCGGCCTGCTCTCGCTTCGCGAGAACCACCCGTTGACGGTGTACGCCACCGACCGCGTCCGTCGCGGCTTCACCGAGGCCAACGTCCTCTACCGCACGCTCGAGCGCTTCGACGACCAGGTCACGTGGCGAGCGCTGAAGCTCGGCCGCGAGGACGAGCTGGCGAGCGGGCTCACCGTGGAGGCCGTGCCGGTGCCGGGCAAGCTCCCGATCCATCTGGAGGCCTCGTCAGCGCCGGATGCCGAAGACAGCGTGGGCGTCCGTATCCGGGAGACGCGCAGGGGAACCGTGCTCGCCTACTTCTCGGGAGTCGGCGGCGTCACGCCGGCCGTGGCTCAGGCCCTCGAGGACGCCGATGCGGTGTTCTTCGACGGCACGTTCTGGTCGGAGGACGAGCTGCCGGCGCTCGGCGTCGGTGACAAGCGCGCCCGCGACATGGCGCACGCGCCGCTGGGCGGCCCGCACGGAAGCCTCGCCGCCCTCGGCGCGCTGCGCGCGTCGCGGCGAATCCTCATCCACCTCAACAACACCAACCCGCTTCTGCGCGAAGATTCGCCCGAGCGTGCGCAGGTCAGCGCGCGCGGGTGGGAGGTCGCCTACGACGGCATGGAGGTGAGCCTGTGACGGTGTCCGGAGCGCCGCTGGCGAAGGACGACTTCATCGCGTGGATCCGCCGCGAGGGCGAGCGGCGGTATCACGACCACCACCGCTATCACCGGCTCATGCACGACGGCAAGCTGACGAAGGTTCAGCTCCAGCAGTGGGTGCTCAACCGCTACTACTACCAGACGCGGATTCCCATCAAGGACGCGATCATCGTGGCGAAGTCGGACGATCCGGCGTTCCGCCGGATGTGGATCCGCCGGATTCACGATCACGACGGCGCCGAAGCGGGCGAGGGCGGGCTCGAGCTGTGGCTGCGCCTGGCCGCCGGTGTCGGCCTCGACCGCGAGGACGTGGCGAGCTGCCGCTCCGTCCTGCCGGGCGTGCGCTTCGCCTGCGACGCCTACGTCGAGCTCGTGCGCGAGCGCAGCCTCGTCGAGGCCGTGGCCTCCTCGCTGACCGAGTTCTTCGCGCCCGATCTCATGTCCAGACGCGTGCTGGCGTGGGAGCAGCACTATCCGTGGGTGAGCCCGGACATGCTGGCGTACTTCCGCTCGCGCGTGCCCCGCGCCCGTCGCGACTCCGAGGAGGCGATCGACTTCGTCATCCGCCACGCCACGACCCACGAGCTCCAGGCACGGTGCGTGGCGGCGCTGATCCGCAAGACCGAGATCCTCTGGCACCTCCTCGACTGTACCTACGCGGCGTACGTGGATCCCGGCTGGGGCCCGGGCGGCGCCCGGGCGGACTGATGATCTCGGCCACGACGCGGCCGCGGCTCGCCAGCAAGGCGCGGCTCCGCTTCGACCGCAAGTCGACGCGCTACATGCTGCTCTATCCGGAGAAGGGCCTCGAGCTCAACGAGACGGCCGCCGACATCCTGAAGCTCTGCACGGGCGAGCACTCGCTGGCCGAGATCGTCGATCAGCTCTCCCGGAAGTACGGGAGGGACGCGCCGGACGTCGAGCGCGACGTCGTCGCCTTTCTGCAGACGATGGCCGACCGCGGCCTCGTCCAGGACGCTCCGTGACGGAGGCCTCGCGCCCCTACACGCTCATCGCCGAGCTGACGTATCGTTGCCCGCTCCGCTGCGTCTACTGCTCCAACCCGCTCGACTACGCAACGCACGGCGAGGAGCTCGACACCGACACCTGGCTGCGCGTGTTCCGCGAGGCCGAGGATCTCGGGGTCGTCCAGCTCAACCTCACGGGCGGCGAGCCCCTCGTCCGCGACGACCTCGAGGCGCTCATCACCGGCGCCCGCGGGCTCGATCTGTACACGAATCTGATCACGAGCGGCATTCCGCTCCGGCGCGATCGGCTCGAGCGCTTCCGGGCGCTCGGCCTGGACAACGTCCAGATCTCGATCCAGGACGTGCGAGCGGCGGACTCGGACCGCGTGGCCGGCGTGCGCGCGTTCGATCGCAAGCTGGAAGTCGCCGGCTGGGTCAAGGCGCTGGGCTTCCCGCTGACGCTCAACGTGGTGCTCCATCGGGCCAATCTCGATCGCGTGGCCGACGTCATCGCGCTCGCCGAGCGGCTCGGCGCCGACCGGCTCGAGCTGGCCAACACGCAGTACCTCGGCTGGGCGCTTCTGAATCGCTCCGCGCTCCTGCCCACGCGCGAGCAGCTCGAGCGCGCCCGCGCGATCGCGGCCCAGGCGCGCCAGCGCCTGCGCGGACGCATGGAAGTCCTCTTCGTCGTCCCCGATTACTACCGTGACGTTCCGCCGGCCTGCATGGATGGCTGGGGCCGGCGCTTCCTGCTCGTGAGTCCCGACGGCCTCGCACTGCCCTGTCACGCCGCTCACACGCTTCCCGGACTCACGTTCGACAACGTGAAGGACCGGCCGCTCGCCGAGATCTGGGAGCTCTCCGGCGGCTTCAACGCCTTCCGCGGCGAAGCCTGGATGCCCGAGCCCTGCCGCAGCTGTGACCGCCGCGTCGTCGACTTCGGCGGCTGTCGCTGTCAGGCGTTCCAGCTGACCGGCCGAGCCCAGGCCACGGATCCCGTGTGCGGACTGTCACCCGATCACCAGCTCATCGAGGCCGCGCGCGCGGCCGCGATCGCGGCGCCGGAGGTGACGTTCCGGTACCGAGCGCCGACCGCCACCGCGCCCCAGGCCCTTGGTTGACAGCGATGAATTGCTCACCTAGCATGATCGCCCTCGCGGTCGCTTCACGTGCGATCGTCGAGGTCGCGAAGCGAAAAAAGGAGGTGGCAACGATGACGTGGGAGACGCCGACTGTGGTCGAGATCAAGATGGACGCCGAGATCAACTCGTACCAGGACGACTTCGGAGACGGGCCAGACGCGACCTGACGCGGAACCCGTCTCCGTTCGCGGCGTTTCGGGATCTCACCGATCGAGGGCTCGGGACTTCGAAATGTAACTCCTGAAAGGAGCGTCGCGATGAGGCGTAGCGTCTCCGTAGCTTGCGTCCTCGTCCTCGTGCTGATCGCCTGGGGCGCCTATGCGAACCAGGAGCTGATCCAACTGCAGACCGATGACAAGCAGTGGGTGATGCCCGGCAAGGACTACTCGGCCACCCGCTTCAGCACCCTCAACCAGATCACCAGAGACAACGTCAAGAACCTGCGACCAGCGTGGACGTTCTCGACCGGCACGCTCCGTGGTCACGAGGGAGCGCCCCTCGTGATCGGCGACACGATGTACGTTCACACCTCGTTTCCGAACAACGTCTATGCGCTCGACCTGAAGGGTCCTGATGTGGGCCAGATCAAGTGGAAGTACCTCCCGAAGCAGGACCCGAGCGTTCAGGCGGTCGCGTGCTGTGACAACGTCAACCGTGGCCTGTCGTACGCAGACGGCAAGGTCTTCCTGAACCAGCTCGACGGCACCCTGGTCGCCCTCGACGCCAAGACCGGCAAAGAGGCGTGGAAGGCCGAGAACGCCGACCCGAAGGTCGGCGCGACGATGACCGGCGCGCCGCACGTGATGAAGGACAAGGTCATCGTTGGCGTGAGCGGCGGTGAGTTCGGCGTCCGCGGGCACGTGACGGCCTATGACATCAAGACCGGCCAGCGCGTCTGGCGCGCCTACAGCATGGGCCCCGACGAAGAGATTCTGCTCGCCGATGACTTCAACAAAGCCAACCCACATTTCGGTCAAAAGAACCAGGGGGTGGCGACGTGGCAGGGCGATCAGTGGACGACGGGCGGGGGCACGACGTGGGGCTGGTATGCGTTCGATCCGGCGCTGAACCTCATGTACTACGGCACCGGGAATCCGTCGACCTGGAACCCGAGCCAGCGCCCCGGCGACAACAAGTGGTCGATGACGATCTTCGCGCGCGACGTCGACACGGGGAAGGCGAAGTGGGGCTACCAGATGACGCCGTGGGACGCGTGGGACTATGACGGCGTCAACGAGATGATTCTGGCCGACCTGACCATCGGCGGCAAGCCGGTCAAGGCCCTCGTGCATTTCGATCGAAACGGGTTCGGCTACACGCTCGACCGCACCAACGGCACCCTGCTCGTCGCCGAGAAGTTCGATCCAGACGTCAACTGGGCGACGCACGTCGACAAACAGACGGGGCGACCCGTCGAGGTCGCTGCGATGCGGACGCAGGCCGGCAAGAACTCGCAGGGCGTCTGCCCGGCGGCGCTCGGCTCCAAGGATCAGCAGCCGGCGGCGTTCTCGCCGCGGACGAAGCTGTTCTATGTCCCCACCAATCACGTCTGCATGGACTACGAGCCGTTCGAGGTGAAGTACACCGCGGGACAGCCCTACGTCGGCGCGACGTTGCGGATGTTCCCCGGACCTGGCGGGCACATGGGCGCCTTCATCGCCTGGGACGCCGCGACGGGCAAGATCGTGTGGAGCAACAAGGAACGGTTCTCGGCGTGGAGTGGCGCGCTCGTCACCGCCACTGACGTTGCGTTCTACGGGACGCTCGAAGGGTACATGAAGGCGGTGGACGCGAGAACCGGCAAGGAGCTGTGGAAGTTCAAGACTCCGTCCGGCATCATCGGGAACCCGATGACCTACGTGGGGCCGGATGGCAAGCAGTACGTCGCCGTCCTGTCAGGTATCGGAGGCTGGGCGGGCATCGGACTCGCGGCCGGCCTCGAAGGAGACAGTGAAGGGCTCGGCGCGGTCGGTGCGTACAAGAAACTCGCGGAGTACACCACGCTCGGTGGCGTGCTGACCGTCTTTTCTCTTCCGTAAGGCGTTCGGCGCCGGCGGTCACTCCACCGGCGCCGAGCGGGTTGTCCTGTGCTGGCTGAGATCACCCCGCCTCGGCGGGGTGATCTCTTTCCAGGGGGTGGAACGATGGCCTCCGTGAGAATTCTCACTGTCGTGGCGCTTGTCGTCGGGGCCTCACTGCTGTCGCCTGCGGGCTCGCAGGCCCAAGGGTCGCGAGCGACCTTCCGCGTTTGCGCCGACCCCAACAACTTGCCGTATTCGAACGAGCGGTTGGAAGGCTTCGAGAACAAGATCGTCGAGCTCATCGCCAGGGAGTTCGGCGCCACGCCGACCTTCACATGGTGGCCGGACCGCCGCGGGTTCATCAGAAACACGCTCCGGGCGAATCAGTGCGACGTCGTGATGGGCATCCCCAACGGGTACGATCAGGTCCGCTGGACGCAACCGTACTACCGTTCGACGTATGTGTTCGTCTACGCTCGCGACCGTGGCTTTCAGGTCCGTTCCTGGGACGACCCCGCGCTTCGCAGCGCGAGGATCGGCGTCGTCGCGGCGACGCCGCCGGGCGACGCGATGATCAAGAAGGGACTCATGGGCAACGTCGTCTCCTACCGACTGACGATCGACTACACGACGGAGCACCCCGGTCAGATCGTCGAAGACGTGGCGGCCGGTAAGACCGACGTCGCCGTCGTCTGGGGGCCGGTGGCGGGCTACTTCGCGAAGAAACAATCCGTGCCCCTCGAGGTGGTGCCGGTGCCGGCGATCCCGGGACTCGAGGTGCCGTTCACGTACGAGATCTCCATGGGAGTCCGGAAAGGCGACCGGGAGCGTCAAGCGCAGCTGGACGCGGTCCTCAACCGCAAGGAGGCCGAAATCCGCAAGATCCTCGAGGCGTATGGTGTGCCGCTGGTGCCGGGAGCGCTCGTGCGCAAGCCCGACGAGGTCAAGCCGGGCGTGGTCAGCGAGCGCTATCAGTAGCTGTCGGCAGAACGAGTGAGACGATGACGCTGCGTTGGAAGGCTCGGTGTCTCGCTCTTCTCGTCCTTCTCCTCGCCGCCGCCATCCCCCACGCGCGGTCCACCGCGGACCCCGGTGACGACGAGCTCGCCCAGCTTCTGCAGGCGAAAAGCGACGACACCGCCGCCGTCAGACAATTCAAAGAAAGCGGCAAGAACCCGTATAACCGTGACCCCGACGCCGTGGCCGCGGGGTTCAAGCTCGCGCGGGCGTATGCGTGCACCCATTGCCACGGAGGCGATCTCTCCGGTCTGATCGGCCCCAATCTCACCAGCGGCAACTGGCGCCATCTGCGCAACGGCACGGACAAGGGGATGTTCCAAACGCTCTACTTCGGGACGAGCGCCGGGATGGCGGCCTGGGGAAAAATAGGCGCCCTCACCGAGGACGACATCTTGAAGGTCATCGCCTTCGTCCGCAGCAAGTACCGCGGCAAAAGCATCACGTGGGAGTGATGATCACCGCGCTGTATTCCTACGGCGTGGCGATGTGTGTCTTCGGCGCTCTCCTCGGTGTCGCGGACGCTGCCGACGTCACCCGCGAACAGGTCATGGAGCTACTCGGCGCTGCGAGCGAGCGTCGGCCCGTCGACCTGTCGGGCAAGGACCTCTCGCGCCTCGACTTCACGGGCGTCGATTTCAAGCGAGCCAACTTGAGCGGCGCGAACCTGTCGAGGACGATCATGGCGCACGCGAACCTCTTCGGTGCGCAATTGACCCGCGCGATGCTGAACGGCGCGGATCTGAGCGGCGCCAACCTGGACATCGCTCTCATGGGCGACGCGGACCTCACGAAGGCGGACCTGACCAGGGCCAGCCTCTTCGGAGTCCTGCTCACCAGGGCCACCCTCGTGCAGGCCAATCTTTCAGGAGCTCGCATCATCGCCAACATGTCGAACGCGAACCTGACCGGCGCCAATCTCTCCGGCGCCGACATGGCGGCTGACATGCGAAACCAGCCGATGGGACTCATGCGTGTGTTTCTGACGAGCGCCAATTTGACGGGCGCGAACCTCTCGGGCGCAAATCTGGCACGGGCTGAGCTGTCCTTCGCCAACCTCTCCATGGCCGACCTGACCGGCGCGAATCTCTTCGGAGCCGACGTCAGCGGCGCAAATCTCGACCGCGCGATCATGCGAGGCATCCGCGGGAAGGCCGAGATAAAAGGCCTGTCGTCAGCGAAAAACGTCGACAAGGTGATCTTCGAGTAAGCGAGCCGCGCCGGCTCACCTCCGCGTCATTCACCGGCCCTTTCGCTTCTGGTACACCCCTTGCACCTACGAAGGACGCTGCCGCGTCTTCTCGCGAAGACCTCGCGCAACGACGGGAGCCGGGGAGGAACGCCTTGAGGCGAATCGTGTGTTGTCTCGCGCTTGCGATCGCGCTGGTGGGCGGAGCTCGCCTCCGGGGCGCGCGTGCGGCCGGTGAAGACACGTCTGCGAATGCGGGCGTCCCGGTCTGGGCCTTCACGGTCCTGAACTACACGGCCGTTGGCTCGGGGCGCGCCGTCGAGAAATTGTCGTTCCCCACACCGGAGGCTTGCGAGGCGGCGCGACGGGGCGTCCTGGAGATCGGCGAAGAGATGCGGCCGATTCCGGTGGTCGGACGCTGCCTCAACGAGGACCGCCAGCGCATCGTCCCGGCCAGCTAGGTTCGCCGTCGGCTCGTCACACCCTAACGATCGAGCGTGGCCCGGATGTACGCCCAGATCGATTCGATCTGGTGAGACTGTAAAACGCCGCGCCAGGGCGGCATCTGGCTCTTTCCATTCAGCACGACGGAGAAGAAGCGGTCACGATCGGTAGAGCGTAGCCTGCGGAGATCGAACGTCGCTCCTCCCGTCGTGTTTCGCAATTGCTCGCCGTGACAGTTCGCACAGTAGTCCGCGTACACCATCGCACCGACCGCGAGCTTTTCGGCATCGGTCTGCGCCCACGAGACTGACGCGACGGGGGCGAGCACGAAAACCGCCCCCGCCATCCACGCGAGCCACATCCTGTTCGCCAGTCTCAATCGCAAGCTCAGCGCTGAGGCGCTCCATACTCCTCGAAGAGCTTGAACGTCCAGAGGCTGCCCCCCGCGGGAACGTTGGCGAGATTTGGATCGCCCGCGCGCATCACGTACGGGCCGGTGGCACCACTGGTGATGGTCACGTATTGCTTGCCGTCGAGCTCCCAGGAATGTCCTCCGGGTTCGAACGTCACGACGTGGAATCCGCGGACGGATCGCCGCGCGAAGGGGATCTGCCGAAAGAAAGTCGGCGTCAACCGGCTCAGGTCCTGGCGGGCCCGCCGTACGTCTTCTGATCCTGGTAGAATCCGCGCTCCGGTGTGCACGCGGCGGCCCTAAAGAAGGCGTCGCGGAGGGAGTCGGCTGTGGGGTGGATCGCTGCTGTCGTATTCGACGGCGTGATCAGCAGGCTCGGGCCGTTGGCGGTATCAGGGGCCATTCATACGGTCCTGGTCCTGACGGTGATCGCCGGGTTCCAGGCGCTGGGGCCGCGCACCGTGCTGCCGCGTGTCGCGTGGATGACGCTGGAGCCGCCGACGGCCGTCGCGCCCGACCTTGACTCGCGGAAACATCGACCCTCGACGCCACGCCCGGTCAGGACGTCACGTGCGCCGGAACTGAGACCGCGAGACCGAGCGTCGCCACTGCCGGGTCCGGACGGAAAATCGTCGGCATCCACTTCGTTGCCGGCAGGCCCGATGTTGCCGAGCGCGCCAGCGCAGCCGTCGCCAGCGCAACCCTCGATCGTCGCGTCCCCACCGCCGGAAGCGAGCAGCGCCGACCCTCCGGCACCGATGGCCGACTCCGAAACGTCGGATGCCGCGATGGCGGTGCCGCGTCACGTCGTACGCCACGAGGGCGCGGGCCAAGACGTTTCGAGTGCGTCGGGACCGGGTCCGGCCGGATGGCCGCGCGGCACTGCCACCGCTGCGCTGCCGCCGTCGGAGCCCTCTGGCCGCATGGTCGTGCGCCCGGCGGAACCGCGCGGCGGGTATCAGGTACGCCCACCATATCCTCCGGCGGCCCGCCGACGCGGTATCCAGGGTAGGACACTCCTTCGCGTTCATATCGAGACCGATGGACGTGTAGGCGACATCGTCGTGCAAGAATCCACCGGTCATGCCGAGCTCGATCGAGCGGCCGTCGACGCCGTCCGGCAGTGGCGCTTCGAACCGGCGCGTAATGAAGCGGGCCCGGTCGCGATGTGGGTGCTGATCCCCGTGGAATTCAGGCTGACCGATGGTCGTTGATCGAACCCATGCGTTCTGTCGCCGTGGCGCCGGACCCGTTCGAGCCGCGGTTGACATGAATTGCCGGGGGCCACTAGCATCCCGGCACCGGATCCGAGGGGGGTGAGCGTCCGGGCCAGGCAGACCCGAATTGATCCAGTGGCCGTGTTCCCCGTGAGTCGTTGACGTGAAATTCACAACGGTGAACGTGACAGCGGAGAAGGATATGAGCGTACTCATCAGGTTCGTCCTTGCCGCACTCGTTGTCCTGGGTTTCTGGCTGACCTCCGGGCCGGCGCTGGCCGCTGAGTGGCGAGACGTCACCGATGACCGGCTGTTGAATGCCGGCAGCGACGGCGCCAACTGGCTCATGTACAACCGGACGTACTCGGGCTGGCGCTTCAGCCCGCTCGAGCAGATCAATACCGGCAACGTCAAGAAGCTGGTGCCGAAGTGGATCTTCGCCGGAGGCACGCTCGGCGATCAGCAGACGACGCCGATCGTGAACGACGGCATCATGTTCACGACCTCCACGGCCCTGGGTGTCAACCGGGTGCAGGCCATCAACGCCGCCACCGGCGAGCTCCTGTGGAAGCGCGATCGGAGGATTCCCGAGGACGTCGGCGCGCTCGTGCGCCTCATTCCTCACAATCGCGGCGTCGCGCTTTCGAAAGACAAGGTGATCTTCGGCACCCTGGACGCGTATCTCGTCGCCCTCGAGGCCAAGACGGGGAAGCCGGTATGGGAGACGAAGATCGCCGACTACGCCGAAGGCTACTTCGTGTCGCAGGCCCCCATGGTCGTGAAGGGCAAGGTGATCGTCGGGATCTCGGGGCCGGGCGAGATGGGCCCCCGTGGATTCGTCGAGGCCTTCGACGCGGAAACCGGCAAGAGCCTGTGGCGCTGGTACTCGATCCCCGCGGCCGGGGAGCCAGGGAGCGAGACGTGGACGGCCGACACGTGGAAGATCGGCGGCGGCGCCGTCTGGCATGCCGGCACCTACGATCCCGCCACGAATCTCCTGTACTTCGGCACCGGCAACCCCGCGCCGTGGATCGCCGACATGCGCCGCGGCGACAATCTGTACACCATGTCGGCGGTCGCGCTCGATCTCGATTCCGGAAAGCTGAAGTGGTACCACCAGTACCTGGCCAACGAGCCATGGGATTTCGACACGGTGTCCGAACACCATGTCATCGACGTCGTTCGTGACGGCCAGACCCACAAGGCCGTCGTCCAGGCCAACAAGCTCGGCTACGTCTACACGCTCGATCGGGCGACGGGGAAATTCCTGTCCGCAGTCCCCTTCATCAAGTCGCTCACCTGGGGCAAGCCGGATCCCGTGACGGGCAAGGGCGTCGAAAACCCCGGGCTCCGTCCCACCATGGGCGGCCCGCCCGTGGAAGTCTGTCCCTCGCTGCTCGGTGGCACCGGGTGGCAGCCGAAAGTCTTCAACCCCAAGACCGGGTACATGTACATCCCGGCCAACGAGTTCTGCATGCGCTACGCCTACGTGGCCGACTTGTCGTACAAGCAAGGCCAGCTCTTCACCGGTGTGACCGTCGAGCACTTCAGCCGGGCCGAGCAGGCCGGGGTGCTGCGGGCCTTCGACGTCAACCAGAACAAGGTGGTCTGGGAGTGGTCCAATCGCACACCGCTGATCAGTCATACGCTGTCTACGGCTGGCGACCTGGTCTTCCAGGGGACGGCAGAGGGCAAAGTCGTCGCGGTCAACGCAAAGGACGGCCAGGAGCTCTGGTCGTTCAGCCTCGGCACGCCGCAGTCGGGTGGCATCATCACCTACGCGGTTGACGGCAAGCAGTACATCGCCGTCGCGGCCGGCGGCACGCTGAGGTCGCAGGTGTGGTTCGGCAAGGAGCCGAAATGGGCGGAGGCCGCCCGGGTGAACTACAGCGACATCGTGGTGGTGTTCGGGCTCAGCGAGTGAAAGCGCTCCGCCTCGCGGTCGTTCTCCTCGTGATCGCGACCACGAGTGCCCACGGTGAGATTCGGCGGATTCGCGTGTGCGCCGATCCGTCGAATCTCCCGTTCTCCAGTCAGCGCACGGATGAACCGGGCTTCGAGCTCGAGATCGCCCGTGCGATCGCGCGGGCGCTCGGCGCCGAGCTCAGCGTGCACTGGTTTCCGACCGTCAGGGAAGTGCTCACGCTCCGCCAGCTCTACGACGGCCAGTGCGATCTCTTGATGGGAGTGCCCCTCACCGAACGGTTCACAGCCGACAAGCCGCGGCTGACGTTCACGGCGCCGTACTACGCGATGCGCCAGGTCATCGTGTCGCCCACCCTGGGCGCGGCTCGCTCGCTCGACGATCTCAGGGGCAAGCTCGTCGGCGTGCAGGCGATGACGCTCAGCGACCAGCTCGTCTACGAGCGCGGGTACAACCGGAAGGTCTATCTGAATCCTGCCGAGCTGTTCACGGCACTCCTCGACAGCCAGGTGCACGCGGCCGTCATGGAGTCGGTGTTCGCGGGTTGGTTCGTCCGGAGGAATGCCGGCTTTCACGTGGCCGCGATTGGCGATCGGCAGCGGGACTTCGAAATCGGCGCGGCGGTTCGCAAGACCGACACGGAGCTCAAGAACGCCGTGGACCGCGCCATCCAGGAGCTCAGCTCGACGGACCTTTCCGCCATTACCTCGCGGTACGGTCTGGATCTCGCTCAGGCCGGCCCCGAGGCCCCACCGTTCACCGCCGAGCTCCGTTCAGCACGGTCAACGTATATGACGCAGTGCTCGCAATGCCACGGTATCGATGCCAAGGGATCCCCGGCCGCCGCGAGTCTTCAGGGGTTCAAGGGGACGGAGGACGACTTCCTCCGGGTCGTCCAGAAGGGACGGCCCGGCACCGCGATGACGCCGTGGAAGGGCCTCATCAGCGACGACGAGATCCGCAACATCGCCCGTTTCGTCAAGCAGCTTTCGACGACGTCGGGCCGGCAGTAGGACCGCTCATCGCTGGCCCACGACGCTGTTGACACCTGCGAGAGAGCCTTCTAGGATCGCGGCCACAAGGAGCCGACCTTCGGTGGCGGCGCTCCTGCCAGGGGGTGAGAGGGATGACCTGGGAGACTCCATTGTTCACGGAAATCAAGATGGATGCAGAGATCAACTCGTACCAGGACGACTTCGACCGGGAGCAGGACGACCGCTTCTAGCGGTTCGATCGTCTCAGTCGAGGGCCCTTGGTGCCGGCGGCGAGGCTAGCACGAGGGCCCTCGCGTCCTTTCGATGACCGCTACGATGGTCGCGCCTCAATTCTGGATCGCGATCTTGAGAGTGGTCGTTGGCATCTGGTTCCTCAAGGCGGTGTGGACGAAGCTCACGATCGCCATGGCTTTCGGGATCGTTCCTTACCCCGCGGTGTCCTCACGGTTTTTGGCCTTCCAGCCCAAGCGTGTGGCCGAGTTCGCGGCCGGCAATCCGGTCGCCTGGTACAAGGAGTTCCTGGAAAACACGGTCGTCACGCACGGGAAGGTCTGGGCGATGCTGCAGGCGTACGGCGAGGCGGCGGTGGGCGTCGGGCTCGTTCTCGGCCTCCTCACCGGGCTTTGCGCACTCGTGGGCCTGTTCCTCGCCGTGAACTATGGACTCGCGACGCAGTGGATGAGCTTCGGCCAACAGGGATTCCACCTGCTGCTCACGACGTCCATGATCATCTTCCTGATCGCTCGGGCAGGACGCGCGTGGGGGATCGACGCGCTCATCCTCTCGCGCACCTCGGCGGGGGCCACGCGATGGCTCAAGCTCGTGGTGTGACGGCCGGCCCGCTCACGGGACGCTGGCGATCGCGATGCCCCACGGGAGCGTGCCGCACGGAACCCGCGCGGCGACGGTGTTCGAGCGGGTGTCGATGATCGCCACCTCGTTGGCCCGCCCGATCGTCACGTAGAGAAACACGCCGTCCGGCGTCAGCGCTGTCCACCACGCACGGGGACCGACCGGGATCGTCGCCAGCACCTCCAGCGAGGTCGTATCGACCACTCGAACGTCGCCCGACTGTCCATGGGAGACGTACGCCCGCTTTCCATCGGCGGTGATCGAAATGTCGACGGGACGGCTTCCGCCGGTTTTCACCGAACGGACGACCACGAACTGGGTCATGTCGATGACCGAGATCTCATGCGCCTGCTCGCTGGCCACGAACAGTCGCTGGCCATCCGGCGTGAAGCGCATGCCACGCGGGTTCTTTGGCACCACGATCTTCTTGACGACCGTATTGGTGGCCGTCTCGATGACGTGCACGTCGTTCGAGGTCTCGTTCGAGACGACCACCCACCGGCCGTCGGGCGACAGCACCGCCGTCTCCGGCTCCGTGCCGACGGCGATCTTCTGGATGATCGACAGCGATGTCGCGTCGAGGACGGTCACCGCCAGCTCGTTCTCGTTGACGACGTAGAGGCGTCCGCCGGCCTTGTCGAGCGTGAGCCCCTCAGGATCCCGCCCGGCCGGGGCCGTGGTGAGCACGACGAGTTTCGTTGCGTCGATGACGCTCACGCTGTCCGAGTTGCTGTTGGCGACGAAGACGCGACGACCATCCGGGCTCACCGCGACACCCCGAGGACGCTTGCCCACCGCGATGGTCTTGATCACGGTGCGAGTCGTCGCGTCGATCACGGTGACGTCGTCCGACTTCTCGTTGGTGACGAACACCCGCGCGTCCGCGCTGGCGTCGGCGGGCCGGATGACCAGGACGAGCAGGACGAGCGTTCCGAGCAACCTTGGCAGCATAGACGTCCCTTCCGGTGCACCGTCTGGGTGGTCGGTGGGGCCAAGATTCCCCTACCTGTTGTTCGACCGTCAAGGCCCCCGTTCGGCTACCGGATACGGAGCATTTCATCCGCGAGCAGCAGGAGCGCTGCGCCGTCCGCCACGCGGCGGTAAAGCGCGGTGGAGACGCCGCCCGGCCCGGTGTGGTGGAACGTCTCGAGGACGACGACGCGGGCGCGCGGACCCGCCGCCTCGGCGAGACGCAAGCTCTCCGTAAATGGGATGGAGTCGTCGTCGGCGCCGTGGGCGATGAGCAGACGTGCGCGGAGACGTGGCACGACGGCGATCGGCGACAGTCGAGCCAGCTCAGCGCGCGCGACCGGTGACAGGCGATCGAGGAGCTGGCGTGTCAGGTCTTCCTGCCGGCTCCCGACCAGGTTCATGACCGCCCGACCATTCGGCCCGAGCTCCGCGACGAGCGTGCCGATGTCGCTCGACGGGTTGGCCAGCCCGCGAGACGCGATCCGCGCGAGGCGCTCACGGTCGGGCTCGTCCTGAACGAACGGCGTCAGCAGCGCCGCCAGCTTCCAGCGGTTGTATTCCTCGACGCGCCCCGCATACCGATGGTGCTGGAACGTGTGGACCCCGCTGGTGAGGTAGACGATCACGTTGCGGAGATCCGCATACCCGCCGAAGCTGCCCACCCAGGCGAGGCCATCCGTCTCCGCGGCGGCGACGAGGGCCGGCCCCGCGCCAAAACTGAACCCGGCCACGGCCACCGCGGTGCTCTGGCGACGGAGCTCGGCGAGCGCGGCCTTGATCTCGTCGATCTCTCGCCCGGTCAGACGAAACATCGCGAGCCCGTCAAAGTGCGGAACCATGACCATGAAGCCCTGCCGGGTGAAGACACGGGCGAGTCGAACCAGCTGCGGGTGACGCTTTCCCGCCGGTGATAGCCCGTGCACGAGGAGCACCGCTGCGCGTAGATTCCGGGGACGATACAGATCGGCGCGGAGCGTCGCCGCGCCGACGGGCACGCCGACCTCCTCGATCGCGGGCACGGCATACCACGGCGCGATCCACCGCTCGTCGAAGACCGGCGCGGCCAGTGCCAGCGTGAACAGGCCCGCCGAGCCGAAGCGGAGGAGAGCGAGCACCACCGAGACAAGGCCGGCGCCCACGATGACGAAGACCAGTCGATGCACCCGCGTCGCCGCCGCCGTCACACTTCGCCGCCTCGCCCGCGGCCGGCGTCAATGCGAGGAGGAAGCGGAAGGCGTCATCAGCCAGATCCAGTGACGCTCCGCCTGCTCGATCACGCGAGGCACGTCCTCGGCGAGGAGCAGCCCCGTGCGCTCCTGTGTCTCGGCGTGACGTGTCACGATCTCGAGGTATCGCTTCCGGTCGCCATAGCGCTCGACGAGACTCGGTCGCGGGTCCCCGGTGCGCTCGCGCTCGGCACGATCCCGCGGGAAGGGGATCAGCGTTCCGTAGAAGTCGACGAGCTCATCTGCGTTGACCATGCCGCCGCGGAGCCTCCACGGTGCGTACGTGGCCAGCGGAGCCAGCAGTTCCACGCCTCGCACTCCCGCGACCTCGTTGCCATCGGCGTCCACCTGAGGGACTCGCACCGGAAAGGCTTTCCCGAGCCGTGGTGGCTCCACGGTGATGATGCCCTCCCGCCAGCGTGGGCCATAATCGACGCGATACGCCTCGTGCGCGACTCGCGGCCACCGCACGCCAGGGATGGCGGGTGCCCGGAGGCGATCGATCGCCACCAGCGTGCCGGCATCGAGACGGGGATAGGCGCTGGCCGGCGGCTGGCGGCCGTCCCGAACCCACTCCACGAGCCGCACCAGCAGCGACCGCAGCGTGGGCCGGAAGTCCAGCGGGCTCCCGCGATACGCAACGACCGAGCCGGATCGGGGTGAGGTGACCGGCCAATCCACCACGAAGTGCTGCCCGCCCGCGAGATGATAGATCCGTTCGTTGGGGAGGGGCTCGACGTCGCCGTCGGCGTTCGGGGTGGTGTGGATCAGTGAAGCGGCCCGGCCCCAGTACTCGTAGCCGGTGTTGGTGAACATGACGTTCGGGAGGTGCGATTCGTGGACGAGCACACCATCGGTGACTCCCGTCTCGGAATCGCGCTGACCGCGGCCGCTGAACGGGTAGAGGTCTGTCGGATAGAAGAATGCGGAGAGGCGGTGAGCATCTCGGGACGGCTGGGCGAAGCGATGGTTGAAGCTGCCGCGCCCGGCGCCTGCCGTATGCACGAAGAGGCCGTCGAACACCGTCCGTCCCGCCTCGTCGGTGTTGAATCCCTGGTAGAGGAAGTGACGCAAGAAGCGGCCGGTTTGCGAGATGCCGAGGCCGAGCCCCCGGCGCACGGGAAACGGACTCGCCTCGTCGTACTTGGCGTACGACATCATGTCCCGCACCGCGGCGAGGCCGATCCCGACCACGACGGGGTCACGAGCGCGGTAGACCAGTTCGTAGATCTTGCCCGACTCGAAGCCGCCGGTGCGGGCGATCCGTGTGTTCTGCTCCACGAAGCGCCACTGCTCGCGCGGCACGACCCGGCGAGCGGCCAGCCGGCCGTCGCGCTCGGTGAGTACATTGGCGGGGTCGTCGGCGTTGGCAAGGGGATACGGCCGGTGTCCACGGTGCCCCAGCGGTAAGGTCGCGACGGGTTCGTCCACCGTCCAGTCGCTGCGCATCAGGCCCTCGATCGGGCGACCGCCGTCAGTGGCCACCGGCGCGTCGAGGCGCAGCGCGCCGTCGCGGGTCGCCACGTCGAACTGCCAACCGACCCAGATCAACGTCAGGCCGAGCCGCAGGGGAAGGGCGTCACCGAAATCGGCTTCGGTGACGGGATCGGTGCTCCACGCCGCGCTTGCGAAGTACGGCAGCGCGGCCTTGCCGCCGCGGTTCGAGACCTCGAGGAGCGCGACCGCCTGTTCGCGACGAATCGTTTTCGGACGGAGCACCATGAAGTTCGCGGACGCGGTGACGCGGCCGCTCGCGTCCCGTGGCGCGCGCCTGAGATCGACAATGGCGGTGTTGGCGGCATGGGCAGGGTCGAGGGCGAACTCCACGATTCCGGTCAGCTTCTCGTAGGGGCCGGCGTTTCCGAATGGTCGCGCGCCGAACACATCATCGCGCGACTCGATGACCAGGCGCCGGACGGCCCCCGAGGCGGGCGCCGCGACCGATGACGCGAGCGCCACTCCCAGGAGCACGGTCACCCAGCGGCGGGCCGTGATCATCGCGGGCGCGCTACCACGGCTTGCACAGGATCGGAAAGTACTCGAACATCCGCTCGCTCGTCCAGCGCCAGCTCGCATCTGGCGACACAGTGACCCACGCGGAGGAGGAACGGATGGCGCAGCCGGACCGATCGCAAGACGGGGTGCCTCGCCGGCAGTTTCTCAAGCATAGCGTCGCGGTGCTCGGCGCCGGTGGCCTCGCGGCCGCGTCCGCCCGGGGAGCCGGGGCCTTCGAGCCTCCGGAGACGCCGCCGTGGATGAAGGTCCCCGGCGCCGGGATGAGCGAGTACGGACAGCCGTCGAAGTACGAGGTTGGCGTCAAGCGCACGGGGATCGCCTCGCGACCGGGAACGACCGGCAGCGGTGTGTCGCGCACGCCGCTCGAGGCGCTCGACGGCATGATCACGCCGAGCGGGTTGCACTTCGAGCGACATCACGGTGGCGTGCCTGACATCGACCCCGCCAAGCACCGTCTCCTCATCCACGGCATGGTGCGGCGGCCGCTCGTCTTCACGGTCGAGGCGCTGATGCGCTATCCGAGAATCTCGCGAATCAACTTCCTGGAGTGTTCGGGCAACAGCGGAGTCCTGTACAACCCGACACCGCCCAGCCTCACCGCCGGCCAGACACACGGTCTCGTCTCGTGCTCCGAGTGGACCGGCGTGCCGTTGCGCATGCTGCTCGAGGAAGCCGGCGTCGAGCCGGCCGCGCAATGGATCCTGGCGGAAGGCGCCGATGCCGCGGCCATGAGCCGCAGCATCCCGATGGCCAAGGCGATGGACGACGCGTTGCTGGCGCTCTTCCAGAACGGCGAGCGTTTGCGTCCAGAGAATGGCTATCCGGTGCGTCTGTTCCTTCCCGGCTACGAGGGCAACATGAGCGTCAAGTGGCTCCGGCGCCTCAAGGTGGCCGCAACGGCGACGATGACGAAGGACGAGACGTCGCGCTACACCGACTTACAGGCCGATGGGAAGGCCCTCATGTTCACGTACCCGATGGAAGTGAAGTCGCTCATCACCCGTCCGTCGCCGGGCCGCACGTTGAGTGGCGCCGGGCTCTACGAAGTTGCAGGCATCGCGTGGTCGGGCAACGGCGCCATCGCCAAGGTGGAGGTGTCGACCGATGGCGGCAAGACATGGGCCGTCGCGCCCCTCGTTCCACCCGTGCTGCCGCGAGCGATCACCTGCTTCCGCATGCCGTGGAAGTGGAGTGGGAGCCCGGCGGTCGTGAAATCGCGCGCGACCGACAGCACCGGCGCCGTACAGCCCGAACGCGACAAGTTCATCGGCGAGCACGGGCACAATGCCGTCTTCCATTACAGCGCGATCCAGGCGTGGTCCGTCGAGGCGAACGGGGAGGTGAAGCATGTCTACGCGTGATCTCGCGTGGGCGGCCGTGGCGCTCGCACTCGTCGGTTGCGCTAGCGCGACGGTGACCAGCGCGCCGGTGACCGAGACGCCGAACCTCGGCCACACGGCGACGCCGGCACAGATCGCCGGCTGGGACATCAGCATTCAGCCCGACGGCGGCGGCCTGCCGTCCGGGAACGGCACGCCGGCCAAAGGCGCCGTGGTCTACGAGCAGAAGTGCCAGGCCTGCCACGGGGTGAGAGGCGCCGGTCAACCGAACGACCGGCTCGTGGGCGGGCAAGGCACGCTGGCGAGCCAGACTCCCGTGCGGACCGTCGGCAGTTACTGGCCGTACGCCACCACGATCTTCGATTACGTGCGCCGCGCGATGCCCTACCTGCAACCACAGTCGCTCACCAACGACGAGGTCTACGCCGTCACGGCGTATCTGCTCCGCCTCAACGGGATCATCGGCGAGAGCGACGAAATCAATGCGCAGACCCTGCCCAGAATTTCAATGCCGAACCGCGACAACTTCATCGTGGTGTACCCGATGAAGTCAGCGCCGCGCTGAATCAGTCGGATGATTGGTGGCGCGCCGGCGTCAGCGTAACGACGGAGTCCGGCTCGTTGTCGGGCGGTGCGTCTTGACAAAGCATTGGTGGCGCGCGAATGTCCCGCTCGCCCGCGCACGGGCTGCCGCGGGTCCTCGCTGAGAGCGTGAAGAGGGAGGAGGACAGTCATGGGGCGTCACGGTCGGCGACTGATGGCGGTTTTGACGACGTTGAGCTTCCTGTTCTTCACGGTCATGCCGGTCTTGGCGGCGGACCCGGAGATCGATCGCTTGCTCCGGAGCCCGGTCGGCAAGGACTGGGTCACCAACGGTGGCAACCTCACCAATCAGCGCTACTCCACGCTCAAACAGATCGATACGACGAACGTCAAGCAGCTCAAGGGCGCGTGGATGACCCGCCTCAAGGGCTCCGGGGCCGGTGGAAAGTACTCGTTCGAAGCCTCGCCACTCGTCAAGGACGGCATCATGTACGTCATCACGGGGAACGACGATGTCTTCGCGCTCAACGCCAAGACCGGGGGGATCATCTGGGAATACTGGTCCGGCATCGACCAGAAGATCTCGACCGTGTGCTGCGGCTGGGTGAATCGCGGCCTGGCCATGGGCGAAGGCAAGCTCTTCTTCGGCCAGCTTGATGCCAACGTCGTGGCCCTCGACATGAAGACCGGCAAGGTGGCGTGGAAGACACCGATCGAGAAGTGGGAGAACGGCTACACCATCACCAGCGCGCCGCTCTACTACGACGGTATTGTCTACAGCGGGGTTTCGGGAGGCGAATTCGGCGTGCGCGGTCGCCTCACGGCGCTGGACGCCAAGAGCGGCGAGATCGTGTGGCGGTGGTACACATTGCCGGGGCCCGGTGAGTTTGGGAGCGACACCTGGCCGGCCGGCGCCGATCACTCGATGCGGGGCGGGGCGACGATCTGGAATACGCCCGCGCTCGATTCCGACCTCGGCCTCGTCTATTTCGTCGCCGGAAACTGCGGGCCGGATTACGACGGATCGATGCGCGAGGGTGACAACCTGTTTTGTGCCTCCATGATCGCGTTGAAGGCCAAGACCGGTGAGTACGTCTGGCACTTCCAGCAAGTGCACCACGACATCTGGGACTACGATGCCGCGAGCCCGGTGGTCCTCTTCGACACGGTCATCGACGGCAAGCCGCGCAAGGGGATTGCTGAAGCTGGCCGCACCGGCTGGGTGTACATCCTGGACCGCACCAACGGCAAGCCGCTGATCGGGATCGAGGAGCGGCCGGTGCCGCAAGAGCCCCGGCAGAAGACGGCCAAGACCCAGCCGATCCCGATCGGCGATGCGACGGTGCCGCAGTGTGCCGAGCTCCTGCCCGGGTACGAGAAGGCGGGCTGCATCTTCGACACGTTCTGGGAGACTCCGGTGCTCATGCAGCCGTCCGGGATCGGCGGCACGAACTGGTCGCCCGTGCCGTACAGCCCCGACACCGGCTACTTCTACGTGCCGGGCACGGTGCGCACGAGCGCGTTTACCCGGTTCGGTGACAAGTACCAGATCGGGCTTCGCTACGTCGGTGGCAGTCAATCGGCGCCGATCGGCTCGCCGATGAGCGGAACGTTCACGGCCATCGACAGCAAGACGAACAAGATCGCCTGGCAGCACAAGACGCCGTACCGCATCGGCGGCGGAGGTGGCTCGACGGTCACGGCTGGCGGACTCGTCTTCCGCGGAGAGCCGGACGGCAACTTCCTGGCGATCGATGCCAAGACGGGTCAAGAGCTGTGGCGGTTCCAGACCGGCTTCGGAGCTGACGCGCCTCCGGTGGTCTACGAGGTGGACGGCGAGCAGTACATCGCCATCGCCACCGGCGGTAACCAGCTGCAGGGCAGTGCGTATGGTGACGCGGTGTGGGCGTTTTCGTTGAAGGGACAGCTCAATCCGCTGTGGCCGCCGCCTCTGCCACAGACCGTGGCCGGCCCCACCGGGCCGATCGTCGCCGGGGTCGACACGATCAAGATGGGTGGCAACAACGTGGAGTACGGCTACGTGCCGGCCCGGGTGCGGATCAAAGCGGGGAGCACGCTGACGTTCATCAACGTGGGAGATCTGCCGCACACGGCGACGGCGATGGAAAAGCGCGACTGGGATACGGGCGCGCTGGCCAAAGGCGGGACGACCACGGTGACGTTCAGCCAGCCCGGTAACTACTACTACATCTGCCTGCCTCATCCCTGGATGTACGGGCAGGTCATCGTGGAGTAGTCACTGATCACCCTCGGCCCGGTGCTCGTAAGCCTGGTCAGTATCGCGGGTTTCAGTGAGTGGACGGTGAGCTCGGCCGCGGCCGAGCTCACCGCGCCGACGCCGGGACAGCTCCAGGTCTTGATCACGACGTCCGAGCTGGTGGTCGGACACAATCGGTTTGCCTTCGGCCTCCTGAAGGACGACAAGGTGCTCAACGCTGCCAGCGTGGCCGTGCGCCTCTACGATCTCCGTTCCCAGGAGGCACGACTGACGGCGGAGACGCCCGCGCACTACCACAAACTCGAGGTCGTCGAGCAGGGAAAGCACATCCATATCCATCCGGACGGCACGCGTCACGCGCACGGCGGTGGCACCGACGTGCACGGTATCTACGTCGCTGCGATCACCTTCCAGCGCCCCGGGCCGTGGGGACTCGAGATCCTGGCGAGACAGGGAGATGGCCCTGTCGAAGCGGCGCGATTGACCATCACCGCCGATGAGATGCCTCGCGCACCGGCCGTGGGCGCAGCCGCGCCCCGCAGTCGCAACCTCATCGCCAGCGACGTTACCGATTTGCGGCAGATCGATTCGAGCGAACCGCCGGATCCGCGGTTGCATCAGACCCGCGTCGCCGATGCGATCGCTCAGGGCAAGCCTCAGGTGATCGTCTTCGCGACGCCACGATACTGTACGAGCCGGGTCTGCGGGCCGGTGGTCGACGTCGTGCGCACGCTGATCCCGACCTACGGCCATCGCGTGGCCTTCGTTCATCAGGAGATCTGGCAGGCTGGCTCGCCACTCCGGTTCTCTCCCACGTTCGAAGAGTGGAGGCTCTCATCCGAGCCGTGGATCTTCGTCGTCGACGGGCGGGGAATGATCCGCGCCAGATTCGAGGGCCTGACGACGCGCGCTGAGCTCGAGGCTGCCTTGCGAGGCATGCTCGCACTCGAGTGATGGATCGCCGGGACCGACGAGGCGGGCGCGTTGCGCGCCTACCTCGTCGGTCTCCTGAGCTCAGTAGCCCAGTCGCTCAGTCTCTGAGAGCGAAGACCCAGAGCACCCCGCCCTGAGGCACGTCCGTCTTGGTCCCCAGAAACGTGTCGAGCCGCGCTTGCATTCGCTGGGCGTCTACGCCCCAACCAGATTGCACTGCGATGTGCTGAACACCATCGATCGCGAACGAGCTCGGAACACCGGTGATCCCGGAATTCGTCTTGAACTCCCAGAGCTGCGTGCCCGTCTTGGCATCGAACGCGCGGAAGTTCCGGTCGTTGGTGCCACCGAGGAAGACCAGGCCCCCACCAGTCGTGAGGATCGGTCCCCAGTTCTGGAATGGAAACTTGTGCGTCCAGACCCTCTGACCGGTCGCCATGTCCCAGGCCTGCAGCTCACCGATGTGGGTCGCACCCTGGCGCCAGCTCATGCTGATCTTCGGCCGGTCCACGCCGCCGAAGAACTTGCCCGGTTCGTACGGCTGCTGCTTGCCGACGAGCGTGCTGCACAGGTTCTCGTTGGCGGGAATGTACAAGTAGTTCGTCTTGGGGTTGTAGCCTGCCGGCGTCCAGTCCTTGCCACCCCAGAGCCCGGGACAGAAGGTGACGGCGGCGTCCGCGCGCGGCTTGCGCTCCGGATCGTAGCTCGGCCGTCCGGTGACGGGATCGATCTTCGTGAAGACTTCCTGGGTCACGAACGGCCGTGCGTCGATGAACGTGATGCCGTTGGCGCTCCGCTCCAGCCGCCAGAGATACCCGTTGCGGCCAGGGTGCACGAGGCCCTTGATCGTCCGCCCGTCCTTCGGGAAGTCGATGAGCAGCGGCGTCGACACCTCGTCCCAGTCCCACGAATCGTTCCAGTGATACTGGTGATGGCCGCGGATCTTGCCGGTGTCGACGTCGAGCGCGATCACCGACGAGGCGTAGAGGTTGTCGCCCGGGTGCATGTCGCCGGGCCATGGCGCGGCATTGCCGGTGCCCCAGAAACTCAGGTTGAGCTGCGGGTCGTAGTGTGCCGTGAGCCATACCGAGACTCCGCCCGTCTTCCACGCGTCGGTCTGCCACGTCTCGTGACCAGGCTCGCCCGGGCCGGGAATCGTGTAGGTCTTCCACACCGGCTTGCCATCGTCAGCGTCGAAGGCGGCGATGTATCCCCGGATGCCGAGCTCGCCGCCCGACGTGCCGACCATCACCTTGCCCTTGGCGATGAGCGGCGCCAGCGTGAAGTAGTAGCCATTCTTGTAGTCGTCGACGGTGGTGTCCCACACCACCTTGCCCGTCTTGGCGTCGAGCGCGATCAGGTGAGCATCGACGGTGGCCACGTAGACGCGATCGCCCCAGAGCGCCACCCCGCGATTGGTCGGGTGGAGCTGGAGCAGATCCTCCGGCAACTCCTTCCGGTACCGCCAGATCAGATCCCCGGTCTTGGCGTTGAGCGCGAACACCTGCTGCTGAGGCGTGGTGATGAACATGACGCCATTGTTGACGACCGGCGGCGCCTGGTGGCCTTCGGTCACGCCCGTCGAGAAGCTCCACACGGGCACCAGCTTCTTGACGTTGGCCGGTGTGATCTGCTCGAGCGGACTATAGCCCCATCCACTGTAGGTGCCTCGGTACATCAGCCAGTTGTGTGGCTCCGGATTGAGGAGCCGCTGCTCGGTGACCGCGGTGTAGTTCACGACGCTCTGGGCCGCGAGCATCACGGGCCCGAGCGCCGCGACAACGGCGGCCGCTACGACGATCAGTGTTCTCGCCCACATCGCCCTCGCCTCCCTGGTTGTTGGCTTGCCGGTCGGAGTTGCGACACCGCCGCGACAGCTCATCCCCCTCCCGTGTCGAAGCCGGGCCGGCCGACGAAGCCGCCGGCGGCCACGGGCACGCCATCGACGATCTTGAGCGGCAGAGCCGGAAGTCGTCGCGTCGCCGGGCCGTTCAGGACTCGCGCACCGTCTTTGAGATCGAACTCCGAGAAGTGGCACGGGCATTTGATCGTGCTCGACGCGGGCTGCCAGTCCCAGCTGTCGCAGCCGGTGTGCGTGCAGATGGCGGAGTAGGCAACGATTCCCTCCGCAGCCCGCGCCCTGGTGTCACCGGCGAGGTCATTCGGATGGAAACGAACGAGTAACACCTGGTTGAGTCGCGACTCGTCGCGCACGACCCTGGTCGCCGGATCCATCGGGAAGGCGGTGAGCGGTGGCCCGACCGGCGCCACGTCCGCGGAGGTGATGACCCGCCCTTTCCCGTTGCCGCCGGCGAAGACGAAACGATCATTCGCCTGCGGCCGTGCCCGGCGCGGATCGTCGGGTTGGGCGCCGACGACACCGGCCACCGGCAGGACCACGACGCCCAGCGCGAGTGTAAGCACGCAACGCCGCCTCGGCCACGGACCAGGCGCGCTCCACGGCGGTGTCTCGTTCATGCCCGTTTCCTCGCTCGTCCCGAGCCTGGTCATCGGTGCCAGGACGGTGCGTGGCGGAAGAATCGTTCGGAGCACCACGCGATGTCAAGGTGCCTGCACCTTGACAGGCACGACCTCCGGTGCACATGATCCGCTGCCGGCCACGACCGTGGGGCGTGGAGGGAGAGTCGTATGTCCCGGTCTCCGCGCTCAGGACATCGCCTCGATGATCGTGTCGACGCGCGACACGTGACGGAAGCTTCGTGACCACCCCGCGACCCACCCCCCCGGCGGATCATCGCGCCCGCGTCGGCCCAGGTGCAGGGCCCGTGGGCGTCATCGTGTTCGTCGGGTTCTACACACTGATCGCGGCCCAGCAGTTCACACGCTACGCTCAGCCGGCCGGAATGGATCTGACGATCGCCGGCGTCGCTGGTCCCGAGGCGGTCCGCATTCTCGTCGATGCGCTCTGGCCCGTGATCGTCACCGTGAACGCGACGTTACTCGGGTTCCACGCTGGGGTCGGCTTCGTCTTCGGTCTCCTCGCCGGCGGATTCTGGGACGCCGTCTTCCGCCTTCGCGGACGAGTGCTCGACGGACGCGCTCGCTCACTCCTCGTCGCGGGTTCGTTGCTGATCGTGGCGGCGCTGGCGTTCGGCGTCATCGCGGTCCGATATCCCTTCCAGTACGATCACCTCCTGAACGCCCAGGACGGCGTGCTTCGTCGCCTGCACGGTGCCCTGACGGCGCACGTGTCGCCCACCGCGCTGACGGTTGCCCTGTGGGGCACGATCACGATGCTGGCATTGCCGACGCTGTTCCGCACGATGTCGCGGCGGTGGGCGATCGCATCGCTTCTCGTGCTCGGGGTCCTCGGCCTCGGCGCGTGGCGGGTGCCGAGCGCCGCGCCCGGCAGCAACGACGGACCGAACGTCGTGCTGGTGTTCCTCGAGTCGGCCCGGAGTGATTTCTTCTCGATCAACGGCCACGCGCGGGCAACGTCGCCGAACGTCGACCGTCTCGTGGCCGCCAACGGCGTGACGTTCACGCGCGCCTGGTCGCACATCAACGGAACCGTGGAATCGGTCGTCACGGTCATGACGTCCGCCTACCCGCACCAGCACGGCATCCGGACGATGTTCCACAACGACGCGCTGGCCTCGACCCGCACCAGGACGCTGCCCGCCCTGTTGCGCCAGCGAGGGTATGCCACGCGCGTGGTGACGGACTGGGATGGGGACGTGACGTATTTCAACGAGCAGGTGCTTCCGGGATTCGACGAGTACGACGTCGCGGAGTTCGGCGTCGTCAACTACGTCAAGCAGATTTACGCACAGTACTTCATCTTCTACGCCCTGACCGACAATGAGGTGGGTCACCGTCTCTTCGCCACGTTTTATCGTGCAGGCGGCGGCTTTACCCCCGCCGGCAGCGATGCGTATTACCGAACACGGATCGCCTCCCACCTCGCCGAGTTGGCGACCACGCGCCGATTCTTCTTGACCCTGTTCTTCTCGAACGCCCACATGAACTATCGCTGCGCCTATCCCTACTACCGGCGGTTCACCGATCCAGCCTACGAGGGCCCCAACAAGTACGCCGCCCTTTCGAACCCGCTCGTGACGAGCCCGACCGGCCTGGAGCGTGAAGCCCGGCAGATCCGTGGACTCTACGAAGGCTGCGTCGCCGCGCTGGACGACAACGTCGGTTTCGTCGCCGACACGTTGCGCACGCTCTCGCTCGATCGGCAGACGATTCTCGTGGTGACCGGAGACCACGGCGAGAAGCTTCCCGACGGGCGGGCGTTCCGATACGGGCGCAATGCCGCCTGGCTCGAGCCCGCCGAGTTCCACGTCCCGCTGGCCGTGATTGCGCCCGGGCTGGGCGTCGGTCATCGGCACATCGAAGTGCCCGCGCGGCACGTCGATATCCTTCCCACCATTCTCGAGCTCGTCGGTGTGCCCGTGCCCGCAGGTCTCAATGGCGAGAGTCTCGTGCCGCTCATGACGGGGCGGGGGAGCCGGCAGCCGGTCGACGTGTTCGCGGAGACCGGATTCCATTGGACGCCGGTGGCGCCGCCGTATCTCGGCTACCCACCCATGACGCGGGTCGTCCAGTTGCGCCTGGCGTCAGGGGGGGCGCTGATCCCCCGCTATTTCCTCCGACCGGAGTGCCTGCCTCGCATCACTCTCGCGAAGCATCGATTCGTCCGGACCGAACGCTACCATCTCAACTACCGCCCGACGACGACGGGGGCGACGCTCGAGCTCTACGATTGGATGGCGGATCCCGTGGGCACGCAGAACCTGGTCACGAGGCGGCCGGATGTCGCTGCGGATCTGAGGAACCGGTTGTTGCAATGGGCGTCGGGTGACCCTGATCTGCTCATTCGTGACGGACGGCTCGTCCCGCGTCACGCAGGTGCTCTGCAGGAGTGTTCACCCGAGAGGTAATGGGCGTGCCGACGACTCGGACACTCAGTGGTCCGGGCCGAAGAGTGGCCGCCCGGCGCGCTCGCCGAGGACGAGATCGAGATCGAAGCGAACGAATCCGCGGATCCCGACGTTCTTGCCCGACCGTTCATTGATGGGAACCACGGTCTCGACGCCGATCTGTATTCGCTTCCCGATCCAGACCGCTCCCACGTTCGTCGTGCCGGTCGTCCGACCGCTCTGGCCGCGATCCAATCCGGTACGGAGGTCGAGCTCAACCAGCGGCACCAGGCCGTTCAGTGGTGCGGGCAGATTGAGATTCGTCGTGGACATCAGGTAGGGAAGGCTGTACTCCACGACGACACCCACGCGAGCGTATCCGGATGACGTACTTCCGCGCCGCCGGCCGTGACTGGCTGTGAGCTCGCACGAGTCGGAATGTCGGCGCCCAGACGCCAGCGACGGCCGATGGCCTGAAGATCGCGAGGCGATCGGGCAGGTCACCGAAGCCTTTGCCGGCGAGGATCGAGGGACTGAAGGTATCGAACGACTCGGCTCCCGCCGCGGCTCGCCCGGTTCCGCCAACTTCCCAGTTCAGCGCGATCGAGGCCACGGCTTCTCGGCTCGGGTCGCGAAGGAACTGGTATTTCAGACCCACCTCGAGATTCCCGAAACCCGTCGTGGTCGGCTTTCCATCGGGACTGAGCTCGAGGAGGCTGCCTCCGAGCGAGAGTTCGAAATCGGCGGTCAACCGCTTCTTGAGCTCGGCGCCGATCTGTGTCGTCCGTGTGCGCGGTTCGTCGCCGCGGCGTGGCCGCACGATATGGAGAATCGAAGGAAACGCCAGCTCGTCTTCGACGAACGGCTCCGGGATCACGAGCTGGTCCGAGAACTGTCTCCTCCCGACGACTTCCTCCGCTGTCAAGGACTTCGCGTCGACGGCGATGAGGGTGAAACAGAAGCACGTTCCAACGAGGGCCGGGCGAACGACTTCGTTCGCAACTTCCGTCGGAAGCATTTACAAGGCCGAGGGCTGTGCCATCGAGACATCACGCGGGCGAGGCGTCACCGCGACCATATATATACGTCAGGTGCGGTGATCGGCGGCGAATGTTTTTGTCATCCATTGACAGGCAAGCGACACCGTATTAGGTTCCGCGCCACAGGAACCTCAAGGAGGCAAGCCATGAAGGCAGCGCTCCTCGCCATTCTCGTCCTCGTCCTGGCCGTGCCGGTCCTCGCCCAGCAAGCACCGGCGCCCCCGCCGACCTGGCAGCAAGGCCGGTCACCCGACCAGGCGAGCTCGCCGCTGGCGCCGCACGCGCAGCCCCCAGCGCCGAAGGCGGCGAGCGAGATCCCGGTCAACACCATCAAGGTGCCTGCGGGCTTCAAGGTCGAACTCTGGGCCAGCGGCATCGACAACGCCCGGGCCATGACCTGGGGCGACAAGGGCACGCTCTTCGTCAGTAGCCGTGGCGCCGGCAACGTGTACGCGATCGTCGATCAGAACGGCCGCCGCGAGGTGAAGACGATCGCCAAGGGATTGCAGATGCCCAACGGCGTGGCCTTCAAGGACGGCGCGCTCTACGTGGCCGAGATCTCCCGCATCACGAAGTACGAGGGGATCGAGAACAACCTCGACAGCGTGCCGCAGCCGAAGGTCGTCATCGACACGTTGCCGAAGGACCTCCCGCACGGGTGGAAGTACCTCTCGTTCGGGCCGGACGGCAAGCTCTACTTCAACATCGGCGCGCCCTGCAACATCTGCATGCCGCCCGAGACCCACGCCGCGATCGTCCGGATCAACCCCGACGGCACGGGGCTCGAGTACGTCGCCCGGGGCGTTCGCAACAGCGTCGGCCACGACTTCCATCCGGTGACCAAGGAGCTGTACTTCAGCAACCACGGGCGCGACTGGCTGGGCGAGGACGTGCCCAACGATACGCTGCATCACGTCGTGCAGCGCGGCGTGCACTTCGGGTATCCGGTGTGCCACCAGGGCGACATCCTCGATCCCGCCTTCGGCAAGGGCCACGCCTGCAGCGAGTTCGCCGCCCCGCTGCTCAAGCTCGGGCCCCACGTGTCACCGATCGGCATCCACTTCTACCGCGGCAGCATGTTCCCGCCCGAGTACACGAACCGGCTCTTCATCGCGGAGAAGGGCTCGTGGAACAAGACCGACAAGATCGGCTTCCGCGTGACGATGGTGACGCTCCAGGCCGGCCGCCCGCCCAAGGAAGAAGTCTTCGCCGAGGGTTGGATGGGCGCCGGCGGGCAGTTCTGGGGCCGCCCCGCCTACGTGCAGGAGATGAAGGACGGCTCGCTGCTGATCGCCGATGACTACGCGGGGGCCATCTACCGCGTCAGCTACCAGAAGTAAGACGCGTCACTTTCTGCTCGCGCTCGTCGCGGGCGTGACGGCCCTGGCCGCCACGCCCGTGGCGGACGCCGCCGACGCCGAGGCCGGACGCCGCAAGGCCGAGCCGTGCGCACCCTGCCACGGCCCGAGTGGCAACTCCACGATGCCGACCGTTCCCTCGCTGGCCAGCCAGCCACCCACCTTCACGTACTACCAGCTCGTGATGTTCAAGCGTGACAAGCGCCGCGATCCTCAGATGACGCCGTTCGCCATGAACCTGAGCGACGCGGACATGCAGGATCTCGCCGCCTACTACGCCGCCCAGACGCCGGCATCGCCGCCCGCCGTGGGCGCGGTGGCCACGGCCGAGGCCGGCGAGCGCCTGGTCAAGCAGCATTTCTGCAGCTCCTGTCACACGCCGGCGCTGATGGGCCAGAAGCACATTCCACGACTGGCCGGCCAGCAGCAGGAGTACCTCCTCAAGCAGCTCCGCGGCTTCAAGGCGCAGACGGCCGCCGATCTCGACGGCAGCATGACGATGTCGGCGCAGCCGCTGTCGGCGCAGGACATCGAGCTGCTCGCCGACTATCTTGCCCACCTGCCACCGGGAGGCGGATCATGACGTCGGCGTGCGCTCGTCCCGCCGCCTGACACGTTCGAGTGAACGCGTGACGCGGGTTCGCCGTCCAAGTACGCTGAGAACGGCTCAGCGGAGACCGATCATGCGTACGTTTTTCCACGAGCGACGAGCCGGCCAGGAAGACAACCGACGCTGCCGTGTGTGCGGGCACCTGTCGCTCACGCCGGTACGGCGGACGATGAACGCGCTGCTGATCCTCATCATCGGCATGTTGCTTGCCTACATCCTGATGGACATTGCGCACGATGGCACGCTCGATGGCAGCGTCCTGCGCGTCATTCGCGAGGAGCGGGCGCGGCTGCGTGAGAGTGTCGAGGCATCTCAACGGCGCTAGACCGTGCCCGTCGTCGGCCGGGCCACGACGCCGTTGATGCGCCACTGCGAGCCCTCCCGGACCAGGTCGTAGATCGCGTCCACGCTGCGACCGTTCGTGCCGTGGATAGTGATCCGCAAGTAGACGTGGTCGTCGGGGCCGACGTCACCTTCGATGACGACCGCCGAGACCGAACGTGCGATCTCCGGGTACCCGCGGCGGACCATGGTCTCGAACGTCGGCCGGTCGAAGATCTCCTTGATGGTGGCGGAGGCGAGCTCGTATGCCGCGTCGAAATCGTCCCGCCGGAACGCCTCGAGCTGGCGCATGACGGTCACGGTGGCCTCGGCCACCTCGGGGCGCGGCTCTGCATCCGCCACGCCCAGGCCCATGGTGAAGGCGAGAACCGCGAGTGCGCACGGCCGCATCGACGTCACGCGCCCCGGCGCCGGGCCGGACAGCGGGGCTCCGGCCATTCGGTAGCGAGGTGCTCGAGCACGCCGGTGGCCAGCAGCCGTTGGCCGGCCGCCTCGTAGTGACCGTCGAACGGGATGACGGGCCAGCGCTTGTGCTCGGCATAGTCGCGGCGGAAGACCGGCAGCGGGTCGATGACGCTCGTTCGCAGGCGCCCGGCCATCTCGGTGATCGTGCGCTGATACCGGTTCTGCGGAAACTCCCGCCGGATCTGGGCGGCGTGAGGCACGACCACGATGGTGAAACGCGTGTTCAGCTCGTCGGCCAGCGCGACGAACCGCACGAGGTACTCGTGCACGTCGTCGATCATCCGCTGGTCGAGATGGCCCCGCAACGCGGCCTCCTCGAAGTCGTCTCGCGCTGTCCACGCGAACCACGCGTCGTGCGCCCAGTTGATGAGCGCGCTCGTCCGCGCGATCTGGCGGATCGTCCACCAGCGCATGACGTCGCCGGCCGGCTTGGCCCCGAGGTCGAACGTGTACCAGTCCAGATGCTTGAAGCGCTCCCAGCGGCGGTGCACGTCCACCAGCTCGAAGTCGTTCAGGTAGAAGAACAGGAGGACCAGATCGGGAGCGAGCGCGGGGCCGAGGCGCCGGAGCACGGCATATTCCTGGTTGATGCTGTAGGCGCGGACGCCGAGATTGATGACGCGCACGTCACAGGACGCCGGCGGCTGCCGATAGTGCCGTTCGATCAGCGCGGTGGCGAGGTCGGCGTCGGCGACGCCCTGTCCGTAGACGTGAGAGTCGCCCAGGGCCACGATGCGGTACTCGGTCGCCGCCTTCGCGCTCACCGCGGGCCCGCGGTACCCGAGGGCGTTGAGCTGCACCGGAATGTCGTAGGTGTAGTGAAGGTCGCCCGGCATCATCGTCCACCCGAGCTCGGGATGCGGAATCACGCGGGCCAGCGGCAGCCGCTCGGGCCGCGGCAAGCCGACGAGCAGTCGAATCTCGACCTCGACGGCGGCGAGGGTGACGACGAGGACGATCACGCTCGCGCAGGCGCGAACGAGGAGGATTCGGCGGCGCCCGACCAGAGGCGGCGTCATCGTCGATCCCGCATGGCACGGCGCGCTCGGCGCTACGGGGTCTCGACCTGCTCGCTCGGGAGGACGTGCGGCGCTTCGGCGAGCGCCGGCTGCTCGGCCTTCCACAGCAGCGGCAGGGCCAGCAGCGGCAGCAGGTTCACGAGGCCGACCACGATCATCAGCTGTCCCAGGTTCGAGTAGTCCTGCTGGGTCACCGCGAAGAGATCGTTCAGGTAGCGCGTGAAGAGCTGGCTCGCCGAGAGCGCCAGGTTCATCAGCGACGCCATGATCGCGAACATGGTGGCCTCGGCGCCGGCGGGCGCCGACTTCGCGATCAGGATGAGCATCGGCACCATCGTGAGCTGGGCGAGCGGCGCCGAGATGGTCGTGTCGATGAAGGCCAGCGTACGCGCGCTGATCCCCAGCCACTCGTGCAGGCCGTAGAACAGGCCGACGTTGGGCAGGTAGAGCAACGTCCCGGCGATGACGACCCAGAACAGCGTGAAGCTCACCGGCCGGCGGACGATCGACTTCCTGAAGAGCAACAGGCCGCCCAGGCTCAGGATCGAGGACACCTGGGCGAGCAGGCCCAGGAAGCGCTGGTCGAAGCCGAGGCGATCGATCGCCCAGTAGCTGTAGCCCTGGCCGACATCCGGCGTCGCCCGGAACAGGAAGATCACGATCGAGGCCACGGCGACGCCACGAGAGATGCCGACACGCTGGAGCAGCAGCGCAATCAACGCCACGGAGACGGTGAGCACGATTTCCTGGTTGAACGGAACGTCGAGCATCTCGAGGATGACGCCGAAGGCGGCATAGCCGAGGCCCACCAGCATCACCATGCGGGCCTTGCCGCCTCCGAGCGGCCCGCCGTTACCCGGCGCCGCCGTCGCGGTGACGCGCGCCGCGCCCCTTCCGGGGCGAGCAAACGGAACGCTCAACACGACGAGGACGGGCAACAGCGCGGCCACGCCGAAGGTCGCCCGGGTGCCGATCGTCTCCGCCAACCATCCCGACAGGTAGCCAACGCTGATACCACCGCCGAGCGTGGCCATGCGGCCGAGCGTCTGGATCTGACCGATTTCTTCATCGGTCTTCGCGACTTCCACACTGAGCGCGTCGGCGACGACGTCCTGGACCATGAAGCCGATGGTGATCAAGAGCGACGCGACCAGGTAGCCTGTCCTTGTAGCGACACTTCCGGCCATGGCCAGGAAGCCGGCCGCGCTCGCCGCGCATCCTAGGAACAGGTACGCGATGCGACGACTTCCCAGAATCGGGTAGACGTCGGAGGCGACCCCTGCAACCATCTTCATGGACCACGGAAGTCCCAGCCAGAACGCGATTCCAGCGACTTCGGAGGGTGTCAGTTTGAGCGTGTCTTTCTGGAAAAAGACGTCAGCGACCGCCGTGACGGCGCTCGCGCCGTAACAGAAATACGTCAGGAGGATCGGGCTCCAGGCCTTCCGGTAACCGCCAAAGATGCGACGCCCCACATTTCCAACATACTCCACCCGCGGCAGAACTTGCCGGTTGCGCCGCTCGTTATTGTCATAAGGCCCTGATCATCAGGAGTTGTAACTATGGCAAGGCCTTTGCTACACCTAAACGTGGACCTATGACGCTCTTTCGACGCGCCTCGATCTTCTGGCAGTCCCGGCGGTTCTGGGGCAAAGCACGGCCGCGGATTGCCCTCGCCCTGGGCGGTGGGGGTGTCATCGGCGGCATGTACGAGGTCGGAGCGCTGGCCGCGCTCGAAGAGCGGCTCAACGGTGAAGGCCGTGGCTTCGACGTCTACGTCGGCTGCAGCGCCGGATCGGTCGTCGCGTCGCTCCTCGCCAACGGCGTGCGGGCCCGCGACCTGTACCGGATCCTCGATCAGGACCTCGACGATCCCCTGAACTTCCGCCGGGGCGCCGTGTTCGCGCCGGACTCGTTCCGGCAAGCCGCGAGCCGCTTCGGGCGGATGATGTGGGCGTTCGGCAAGAACGCGGTGACCGCGGTCCGGGGCTCCATCCCCGACATGCTGGCCCGCGCCGAGCGCGACCTGCCGCCGGGGTTCTTCTCGCTGGTCGCTCTCGAGCGCTTCATGCGCCAGGGCTTCGAGGCGAAGGGACTGACCAACTCGTTTCCCAATCTGCCACGCACGCTCCTGATTCCTGCCATCGATCTCGACCGGGCCGAGCGCGCGGTCTTCGGGCAGGGCGCGCTGTGTGACGTGCCGATCAGCCAGGCCGTGGCCGCGTCGTCGGCGATCCCCGGCTTCTTCGAGCCCTACACCATCGGTGGGCGCGATTACGTCGATGGCGGTGTCGGATTCAGCGGCCACGCCGATCTCGCGGCCGAAGCCGGCGCCGACGTCGTCTTCGTCGTCCACCCCCTGGTGCCGAACCTCTGCGACGGCGAGGGCGCCACCATGCGGTCGCGTGGGCTGTGGACGATCATGGAGCAGGCGAGCCGGATCTACGGGCAGAACCTGCTCCAGCTCGGCCTGACCACGCTGGCCGTGCGCTTTCCGCGCACGGCCTTCTTCCTCCTCGAGCCGCCGCGTACGAAGAGCCCGCTGTTCGGGCCGTCGATGGGCTTCGAGGCCGCGCGCGCCGCGCTCCGCTTCGGCTACAGCTCGACCCTCGCGTGGCTGGCGACCGAGGGCGAGGGCCTGATCCGTCGCCTCGTGGCCGGCGCCCCCGTCCCCGTTCCCTGACCGCTCGCTCTCAGGCCTCGCGCGGGAGTTCTAACGACGGCCGCTCGCCAGCTTGAGCGCGTCCGGGAGTGCGCGCAGCCGCGCCATCGCGACCACGCCGAGGAACGGTCCGGCGGCCAGCGCCGCAAAGGCCCAGCGCCACCCCACCAGATCGGCGAGGGGCGGGATCAGCCAGATCGAGACCATCGTGAGCGCGAAGCCGACACTCGTCTGCGTCGTCAGGGCGGTGCCCACGTACGCGGGTGGTGAGAGCTCGGTGACGGCCGTGGAGAACTGCGCCGAGTCGGCGATGACGGTGACGCCCCAGACGACACCGACGAGGAGCGTCAACCACGGTGGCCCGCCGAACGTCAGGCCGATCAGCAGCGCACAGAGACCCGAAAGCGCCATGGCCGCCATCGTCAGCGTCGTGCGACCCCAGCGATCGGAGACGATCCCTCCCGCGTAACAGCCGGCGGCGCCTGCGGCCATCGCGACGAACGTGGCCAGGCTCGCGTTCAGCCCCGCGTACCCGGCGCCGCCTCGGGTGGCCAGGCTCTCGGCGAAGAACACGCCGAGCCACGCCCACATCGCGTAGAGCTCCCACATGTGACCGAAGTAGCCGAAGCAGGCCAGACGCAGCGGGCGCTCCCTGAACACCGTGGCGGCCATGCGCACGTCGAACCGCGCGGGTGGAAATCGGTACGGGCCTTCGCTCACGCCGAGCCAGACGATCAGCGCGGCGATCGTGGCGAGCCCGGATGCGGCCAGGAGCGTCTGACGCCAGGGCAGATCGGTGACGCCGCGAATGAAGTGGGGTATCGCCGAGCCCACGGTCAGCGCGCCGATCAGGACCCCGATGGCGAGCCCGCGCCGCTCTCTGAACCAGGTGGCGATGATCTTCATCGCCGGTGGATAGGCACCGGCCATGGCAAGGCCCGTGACGAACCGCAGCGTCAGCGCCGGGCCCAGGCCGTCGACGGTAAGGGCGAGTGTGGTGTTGGCGACGACACCGGCCACGATACTGCCGAGCATGAGCAGGCGCGGCGACCAGACGTCGGGCAGGTTGCCGAGCGCGCTCGCCAGCGTGCCGACGATGAAGCCGAGCTGCACGGCGATAGTGAGGCCGGCGCGTCCCGAGGCCCCCAGCGACCACTCGCGCGAGAGTGCGGGAAGCACGGCGGAGGCGCTGAACCACAGGGACAGCGCGAACAGCTCGGCCAGCGACAGGGCGGCGAGCGCACGCCAGCGCCCGGCCACGGCGGGCGATTACTCGATGACGCGCTTGGCGCGGAGCCCGGCGATCTCCTCGCGGCTCAGGCCGAGCGTCGAGAGCACCTGCTCGGTGTGCTCGCCGCTGACGGGCGCCGCGGTCCGCACGGTCCCCGGTGTGTCCGACAGCTTGATGGCCACGCCGAACTGACGGACCTTCCCGAACTTCGGATGCTCGACGTCCACGACCATCTTGCGGTGGTTCACCTGGGGATCGCTGACCATCTCCTGCGGGTCGTAGACCTTGCCCACGCAGACGTCGGCCTTGACGAGGAGCTCGTACCACTCGTCGCGGGTGCGCGTCTTGATGATCGCCTCGATCTCGCGGCGGGCGCCGTCCTCTTCCGCGTTGGCCGCGCGGACGAACTGATCGGGCTTGCGCGCGAACTTGAGGAGATCGGGCCGGTTGATGGCCTTGCAGAAGTTCTCCCACAGCCACGGCTCGGTACAGGCGATGGTGAGGAGCTTGTTGTCGCGGGTCTCGTAGATCGCGTAGTACGGATACGAGCCGCCCAGGAAGCCCTCGCCGCGCTTCGGGGCCACGCCGTCGGAGAAGAAGAAACGCATGTTGGGCGTCGCCGCCAGTAACGAGATCGTGGTGTCGAGATACGAGACGTCCACGTGCTGGCCCCGGCCGGTCCGCTCGCGCGCGAACAGCGCGAGCACGATGCCGAGGGCGCCGTGCAGGCTGGCCCCGGCATAGTCGGCCACCAGGTTGAGGGGGATGGCGGGCTTGCGGTCGCGCTCACCGATCAAGCCCAGGACGGCGGCCAGCGAGAGATAGTTCAGGTCGTGCGCCGGATACCCGGCGGCCGGCCCGCTCTGGCCGAAACCGGAGAGCGAACAGTACACGATGCGCGCGTTGAGCGCGCGAATCGTCTCGTAATCGGCGCCGAGCCGTTTCATCACGCCCGGGCGAAAGCCTTCGACGATCACGTCGGCGTTGGTGGCCAGGCGCCGGAAGATCTCCTGGCCCTCGGGCGCTTTCATGTTGAGCGCCATCGAGCGCTTGTTGCGGTTGACGAAGGCAAAGGCGGCACGGCGTTGCGCGTCCGGATCGTCGGTGTGATCCAGTCCCGGCGTCTCGATCTTCAGCACGTCGGCGCCCATGTCGGCGAGGAACATGCCCGGCATCTCCGCCGGCGGGACGCGCGCGACTTCGAGGACGGTGATGCCGTCGAGAACGCCCATCGGGATCTCCTTAGTCGCGGTCGGCGACGAGGCGCGAGGTCAGCGCCCGGATGTCGGGGATGGCTTCCAGGTGCTCGAGCTGCTCGGCGATGCCCGCAGCGTCGCCCGGCGAGAGCGTGCCTTCGCAGCAAGCGAGGAACTTGGCGCGCAGCGCCTCGGCGGTGAGCGGCTGATCGTGATGACCGGTGGCCCCGCGCGCGGGCGAAGCCAGCGTGCGGCCGTCACGGAGCCGCACGGTCACGCGGCTCCACGCGTGCTGCTCCATGCGATCGGGCAGCGCGGGATCGACGACCATCGTCACGCGCGCCATCAGCGAACCCACGGGCTCGGGGATCGGGCGCTCGAACGAGGCGAGGTCGACGCGGCCTTCGGCAGCGGCGGCGGCCGCACAGAACTGCATCGAGAACTTGCGCTCGAGCGCAGTCGTCGGCGCGGGATGGATGAGCACGCTCGGCACGACGTGGTTCACTCCCACCTCGATCCCGGCGACCTGATCGGCCGCGAAGCCATGACGTGTCCTGAGGTCGAGGAGTGCGTCGATGGCGGAGTGGGTCAACGCACACGACGGATACGGCTTGACCGCCACGCCGGTCTCGAGCACGTGCCAGCGCTGGCCGAGTCCGTCGAGCGCCGTCGCGAGCGCAGCGGCGGGGACGGGGGCCGTGCCCGTCGCCTCCAGGAATCCCTGCTTGCCGTCGAGGGCCGACTCCGACGCCGTGAGTCCCTCACGCGCGAGCAAGGCGGCGAGCACGCCGTTCCGCGCGGCGTGGCCCGCGTGATAGGGCTTGGTCATCGAGCCAAAGTTCTCCTTCAGCCCCGACGCCAGCGAGACGGCCAGTCCCAGCGCGTGGCGGACCTGACCAAGATCGAGGGCGAGCAGACGCGCCGCCGCGGCGGCGCAGCCGATCGTTCCGATGGTCGCGGTGGAATGCCAGCCGCGCGTGTAGTGATCCGGATTGATCGCGCTGCCGATGGCGGCGTCGATTTCGAACCCGAGCAGGTAGGCGAGCGTCACGGCGGCGCCGTCCGCCGTCTCGGCCTCGGCGGCAGCCAGCGCGGCGGCCAGCAGGGGCACGCTCGGATGGCCCAACAGCGCGAACGACGTGTCGTCGAAGTCGTGGGCGTGTCCGGCGGCGCCGTTGGCGAGCGCGGCCCACGTGGGCGACGTGCGCAGCGAGGCACCGACCACCGTGCAGAGCGGCGTGCCACCCTCGGCCCGCGCGACCTCGCGGACGATCCGCGCGATCGGCTCGGTGCTGCCGGCGAGCATGACGCCGATCGAGTCGAGCGCCGCGCGACGGACGCTCGCGATGGCATCACGAGGACAGTCATCCAGGCGGGTCTTGACGACGAACTCGGCGATCCGGGCGATGGCGCTCATGGCCGTGGATTATAGTCCGGAACTTTCACCGCTCGCCTCGCCGCCCTCGTGCCATCTCGGCTCGCACGATTTTCGATCATTTCACCGCTCGCCTCGCCGCCCTCGAGCCTGCGGCAACTCGGGGGCGTCTCGGCTCGCACGATTTTCGATCATTTCACCGCTCGTCTCGCCGCCCTCGTGCCTGCGGCAACTCGGGGGCGTCTCGGCTCGCACGATTTTCGATCATTTCACCGCTCGTCTCGCCGCCCTCGTGCCTGCGGCAACTCGGGGGCGTCTCGGCTCGCACGACACTATTTCGCGTCGTGGAAGATCACGCCCAGCGTGTAGCGGGTACCGGTGGTGAGGCGGCTGACGCCGTGGCGCATGGTGACGCGGTGCCAGCTGCGCTGGCCTCGCGCCGGCCGCTCCCGCGTGGTGAAGATCACCAGCTCTCCCTGCTCGGTGGCGATGGCCTGGCCCCGGGACTGGGCGCGAGGGCGCTGCTCGACCAGCAAGAACTCGCCGCCCTCGTAGTCGACGCCACGGCGGCTGAGGAAGGCGGTGATCTGCAGCGGGAAGGCGACGTCGCCGTAGAGGTCCTGGTGGAGACAGTTGTAGCCGCCGGTCTCGTAGTGGAGCAGGAGCGGTGTGGGTTTCGTCTGGCCGGCGCGCCGGCAGATGGCTAGCAGGCCGGGGAGATCGTCGGGATAGCGGCGGCGCGCTCCGAGCGATTTCTCCCAGCGGTTGGCGATCCGGGCCAGCGGCGGATACGCGTGTGCTCGCAAGTCCGCGACGACGGGTGGCAGCGGGTGGGCGAAGTACTTGTAGTCGCCGATGCCGAAGCGGTAGCGCGCCATGTCCACACGGCTGCGGAAGCGACTCTCCTCGCTGTACAGCGCGATCAGGCTCGCGCACTCGTCGGCCGTGAGCATGGGCGGCGTCCTGGCGTAGCCCCACTCGCCGAGACTCTGCTCGATGGCCTCCCAGTCGAGCTTGGCGAGCCGGTCGGCGATCGTCATCGCAGCCGGAAGACCATCTGGTCCTCGTCGTAGTAGCAATCCCCGACGCGCAGGACACGCGGATGGCTGCCGATCACCTCGAAGCCGCACGAGAGATAGAGCCGCCGGGCGGCGGTCTGGTGGCGCATGACGTGGAGCCAGAGATGATCGAGCTCGGGCCACTCGCGCGTTAGCGTGATGACGACGTCCAGCATGAAGCGCCCGATGCCGCGCCCGCGCGCCTCGGGAGCGATGTACATCCCCCAGATCCGCGCGATGTGGCGCTCCTTGGTGGCTTCCAGACGATAGCAGCCGACGATTCCCACCAGGTGAGGGTCGAAGGCGCCGACCACGATGGATTCGTCGTCTCGCGCGGTGGCGAAGCGCTTCTTCACGTCCGGAAGTGATTCGGTCTCCTCCGGCGTGGCCACGAATGCGTCGGGATGTTCTCGCAGCGCCCGCAGCCGGAGCGCGAGCCAGGCCTCGGCGTCGGCTTCGGTGAGCGCGCGAACCTCCATCCCTCGATCCTACTCCGCTCCTCTGCTAATGTTCGCGCATGTTCGTGGTCGGGATCGACGTGGGCGGCACCTTCACGGACGTCACCGCGGTGGACGGCGCCAGCGGGCGGGTGGTCGTCACCAAGGTGCCGTCACAGCCGAACAACGAGGCCGCCGCCGTCCTGGCGGGTCTCGACGCCCTCGGCATCGACGGCCGCGGCGTGCGCCGGCTCGTCCACGGCACGACGGTGGGAACCAACGCGATCCTCGAGCGGCGCGGGGCTCGCGTGGCCCTGATCACGACCGCGGGCTTCCGCGACCTGATCGAGATCGGCCGAACCAAGCGCAACATCCCCGCGCTGTTCGTGCCGACGTTCGTGAGACCGAAGCCCTTCGTCGAGCGCGCGCTGAGGTTCGAGGTCGACGAGCGCATGCTCCACGACGGCGCGGTGCTCACACCGCTGCACGGCGGCAGCGTCGATCGCGTGATCGACTCGCTCCCTCGAGCGGCGCCCGAGGCTCTGGCCGTCTGCCTGCTCCACGCCTACGCCAATTCCGCTCACGAGCGCGCCGTCGGCGAGCGCTTCCGCGAGCGCTTTCCCGAGGTGCCGGTGTCGCTCTCGTCCGACGTCGTGCCGGAGTACCGCGAGTTCGAGCGATTCTCGACCACGGTGCTCAACGCCTACCTGCAGCCGCTGATGGACCGTTATCTCGCGGGGCTGGAGAAGAAGCTGTTCGAGGCCGGCTACGCCTATGGGGTGCTGACGATCGGATCGAGCGGCGGAATGATGACCGTCGAGACCGCGCGACGGCTCCCGATCCGCACGACGGTGTCCGGGCCGGCCGGCGGCGTGAGCCAGGGCTGCTTCACCGCTGCGCGGGCGGGTATCACCGACTTCATCACGTACGACATGGGCGGCACGAGCACGGACGTCTGCCTCGTGCGGGACGGCCGGCCACTGACGACGACCGATAACCTCATCGCTGCCTTCCCGGTGAAGGTCGCTCAGATCGACATCCGGACGGTCGGCGCCGGCGGCGGATCCATCGCCTCGCTCGACATCGACGGCGCGCTCCAGGTCGGCCCGCGCAGTGCCGGCGCTCAGCCCGGGCCCGCCGCCTACGGCCTCGGGGGCGTCGAGCCCACGGTGACCGACGCCAACATCGTGCTCGGCAGGATGTCGACCGAGCGCCCGCTTGGCGGCGCGCTCCGGATTCACGCCGACCTCGCCCGGAACGCCGTCGCGGCGCTCGCCGCTCGCCTCCGGCTGGACCGGACGCGACTGGCCGAAGGCATCATCGACATCGCGGTGGCGCGCATGACCGCCTCGATCCGCGAGATCTCGATCCAGCAGGGCCACGATCCGCGCGACTTCACGCTCATCGCCTTCGGAGGAGCCGGCCCCATGCACGCCATCCCCGTCGCCGAAGAGCTCGGCATCCCGCGTGTCCTGGTGCCGAGACACCCCGGGAACTTCTCGGCGCTGGGCCTGCTCGTCTCCGACGTCAAGCACGACGACGTGCGGACCCGCGTCGGCCGGCTGCACGAGCGGGTGCCCGCGCTCGAAGCCGCGTTCGCCGAGATGAGCGCGGCCGCGGCCCGCCGGCTCGACGCCGACGGCTTCGACGAGCGGTCGCGGCGCACCGAACGCTCACTCGATCTGCGCTACGCCGGCCAGGCCTTCGAGCTCAGCGTCCCGCTGCCGCCCGGCGCGCTCGATGCGCCGGCGATCATCGCGGACTTCAACGCGCGCCATCTCGCCACCTATGGCCACGCGGACCCCGATGGGGACGTCGAGGTGGTGAACGCACGGATGTCCACCTACGGCGTCGTCGACAAGCCCGACCCGTCACAGTGGAGCGCTGGAGGTGGCACGGTCGACGACGCACGGATCGCGACTCGTGACGTCTGGTTCGCGGGCCGCGCCGCGCCGACGCCCGTGTACGAGCGCGACCGCTTACCCGGCCTCGCCCGGGTGGACGGCCCCGCGATCGTCGAAGAGTTCGGCGCTACGACCGTCGTCTTTCCCGCATGGCGGGCACGCCTGGCCGGCGCGGGCCATCTCGTCCTGGAGCGCGGCGCGTGATCGACCCCATCACGCTCGAGGTCGTCCGTGAGACGCTCTCCTCGATCGTGCGCGAGATGCGCGTGACGCTCGTGCGCACGGCGTACTCGTCGATCCTGTACGAGGGCGAGGACTTCTCCTGCGTGCTCATGGACCGCCACGCTCAGATCGTGGCGATGTCGCGCGGCCAGGACCATCCGCTCCACATCGTGCCCATCTCGTGGTCGATGAAGGCCGTCCACGAGCGCTTCGGGGACGACATTCATCCAGGCGACATTTTCCTGCACAACGATCCCTACACGGGCGGCACGCACCTCAACGACGTGGCGATGATCTACCCGATGTTCGCCCCGGCTCCCGCCGGCCAGACGGGCGAGCTCTTCCTGTTTCCGGTGGTCCGCGCCCACTGGGGCGACGTCGGCGGCATGAGCCCGGGCAGTCTCTCGGGACGCGCGACCGAGATCTACCAGGAAGGCGTGCGCATCCCCCCGATCCGCATCGTCGAGCGTGGCCGTCCGAACCAGGCGGCGCTCGACCTGATCTTCGCCAACATGCGCGGGCCGCGGGAGCGCGAGGGCGACTTCCGGGCCATGATCGGCACGTGTCGCAAAGCCGCGGAGCGCGTGGAGGCGTTGCTCGGCCGTTATGGCCACGCGACGCTGCAGGCCTGCGTGAGCGAGTTGCTCGATCGCGCCGAGCAACGCATGCGTCAGCGGATCCGCGAGTTGCCGCCCGGCCAGTACGCGTACGAGGCGTACCTGGAGGGAGGTCACGATCAGCTCGAGCCGCTGCGGGTGCGCGCCTCGGTCACCGTGAGCGGTGATCGTGTCATCGTCGATCTCGCCGGCACGTCGCCGCAGACGGCAGGCCCGACCAACGTCGGCCCTGCGATGGCGCCGACCGGAGCCTTCACGATCCTCAAGGCGTTTCTCGATCCGGGCGGTGAGATCAATTCGGGCGCCTTCCGCCCGCTCACCGTCATCGCTCCCGAGGGCACGATCGTCAACGCGCGACGCCCGGCGCCCTGCGGCGGGATGGTCGAGGTCAAGTACTGCGTTGAATCGGCCGTGATGGGAGCGCTTTCGCAGGCGATCGCGGGGAAGGTGACGGGCGATCTCAAGGGCGGCGGCAATCACTGCTACGTCGGTGGGCCGGACTTCATCTTCTACGAGTACCCGGCCGGGGGTACCGGCGGTTGGGACGGCGGCGACGGCAACAACGCCGTGCGCGCGTTCACCGAGAGCGACATCACGACCATCCAGCCCGTGGAGGCCGTCGAGCAGAAGTATCCGTTGCGGGTCGAGCGCTGCGAGCTCCGGCCGGACTCGGGCGGCGCCGGCCACTATCGTGGCGGGCTGGGACTCGTCCGCGAGGTCAGGGTGCTGGCGCCTTCAGCTCAGCTCTCCGTGCTCGCCGAGAAGAGCCTGCTGAGCCCCTACGGTGTCTGTGGCGGCTACGGCGGCGCGCCGAACCGGTTCTACGTCAAGCGCGCTGGAGCCGACGTCGAGCCGTCGCCGCTGCCGGGGAAGGTGAGCGCGTTCCCGCTCGTGCGCGACGACGTCGTCGTCATGGCGTCTTCGGGTGGGGGAGGGTTTGGCGATCCGCTCGAGCGCGATCCCGTGCGCGTGCTCGTCGATCTTGCCCAGGGCGTGGTGACCCCGGCCGCTGCCGCGTCGCTCTATGGCGTCGTCGTCACCGATGGCGTTCTCGACGAGGCCGCCACGGCTCAGCGCCGCCGCGAGCTCGCCGCCGAGCGGGTGATCGCGACGCTCCGCCTCGCCAGTCACGACGAGGCGCAAACGCGCATCGTCTCGCTCGATGGAGCAACGGCGCGGAGGCTTGGCGTCACGCGCGGCCACGTCGTGGAGCTCGTGAACCGTGCCGGAGCGCCGGTACGCTGCTGGGTTGGTGCGGTCCGCGATGGGGCATCCCGGGAGGCCGGCGTGTCGCCGATCACGCTGTCGATGCTCGGACGCGTGGCCGGGGACGAGGTCGAGATCAGGGAACTCGCATCGCCCGTTCAATGAGCATGGCCCTTGCATGACGTTTCGCTCGAGCGTGTGCGTGTGCGCACGCACTTGCAAAGGAGGGTGCTCATGGCGCGGAAGCGAACGTACGGCAGGAAAGCCAGCTCGATGGTGAAGAGCGCGATGCGGCGGAAGAAGCGCGGGACGCTGACGAGCGGCCGGAGCGGCAAGAAGGTGAGGAGTCGCAAGCAGGCGATCGCAATCGGGCTGAGCGAAGCGCGAAAGAAAGGCGCGAAGGTCCCGCGGCGTTCCTAGGCGCCGCCGCCTTCAGCGAATCGCGTCGGGCGCCTGTTTGATCGTGCGCCAGAACTCCGGGTCGTGGCTCGGGAAGATGCGGCCACCGGTCAGCCGTGCCAGCGTCTTCAGCCGCTTGATGGAGTGCATGGCCTGCGTGGGATTCCAGACGACGCCGGGCGGGCGCTCGCCGTCGATGTGCTCCTGCCAGTAGCACGCGTCGCCGGCGAGGATCACGGGGCCCGTCTGCGGCAGCTCCACCAGGAGCGACTGGTGCCCGGGCGTGTGGCCATCAGTGCGCAGCGCCGTCACCCCGGGCGCCAGCTCGGTATCGCCATCGAGCAGGCGCCAGCGCGCATCGGGCAGGTCGAAGTTCTTCCGGTAATAAAACGGCGCGAAGAACGCCGCCGGGTGGTGCGCGTAGGAATACTCGTCCTGCTGCACGACCAGCTCCGACTTCACGAAGAACCCTGCGCCCCCGGCGTGGTCGTAGTGCAGGTGTGAGATGACGACGAGGTCGACGTCGGCCGCCTGAAGCCCGAGGGTGTCGAGCCGGTGGACGAGCAGGTCCTCCTCGGTGAAGCGCGCCAGCGGGTCGTTGCGCATGAGACCGGGAACCGCGCGTGGTGAGAGCCCGGTGTCGAAGAGGATCGTGCCGTCGGTGGTCTTCACCAGCCAGCAGGTGACGGGGATCTGCACGCGATCGCCCGAGTATTCGCCGTAGAAGAGCAGCGAGCGCTGGGCGCCCATGAAGCCGTTCTGAAGCGCGTAGAGCTCCTTCACCGCCACGGCGCGCCATCATAACACTGCGACGGGCGGCTCACTCGCGCACACCCCCGGCCAGGAGCCCGCGCACCAGCGCGCGCTGGAGCAGCACGACGACGAGGAGGGGCGGGGCCGAGGTGAGCACCGAGGCGGCGGCCACGTCGGCCCAGGGGATCTCGAACACGCCGGGAAAGAGCGCGAGCGCCACCGGCGCCGTCCGACTCGCCTCGGTCGCCGTGAACGTGTACGCGAAGAGGAACTCATTCCACGAGAGGAGGAACGTCACCACCGCCGCCGACGCGATGCCGGGCGCGGCGGCCGGCACCACGACGTGGCGTAGCGCCTGGAGCCGGCCGGCGCCGTCGACGAAGGCCGCATCTTCCAGCTCGCGGGGTAGCGCGCGCAGGAATCGCGCCATCAGCCAGAGCATCAGCGGCAAGGCGATCGACGTGTGGGCGATGATGACCGCGCCCCACGTGTCGCGAAGGCCGAGCGCCCGCATCGTCAGGTAGAGCGGCCCCACCGTCGCGATCGCGGGCAACGCCGTGGTCATCAAGATTCCGAGCACCAACGCTCGCCGTCCTGGAACCGCCAGACGGGCCAACGCGTAGGCGCCGAGAGTTCCGAGCACGGTGCCCAGAAGGGTTGTCGTCAATGCGATCCCGATGCTGTTCACCAGTGCGCGCGGCAACGGGCTCTGCGTGAAGACCACCGCGTAGCTGGCGAGCGTGGGATGTGAAGGCCAGAGACGCGCGCCCTGCTGGAGTTCCTCGGACGGTGTGATCGACGTCAGAAGCTGCCAGGCAACCGGGCTCGCATAGACCGCCAGCGCGAGCAGCACCAGGAGCTCGCGCCGGTGGCTCACGTCCGCGCCTCGGTGGCGTCGAGCGCATGCACGTGGGCCCACGCCACAAGGGCCACGATGACCAGCACGAGCACGGCCGCGGCCGCGCCGAGACCGAGCTGCAGTGTCTGGAAGAGGTGGCGATACGCATAGAGGGTCAGTGTCTCGGTGGTCGCCGCCGGCCCGCCGCCGGTGAGGACGTACATGAGATCGAATGCGCGCAGGGCGTCGAGCGTGCGGAAGAGCGCGGCCGTCAGTAACACTGGCGCCAGCAGCGGCAGCGTGATCGCCCGCAACGTGGCGAGCCGTCCGGCGCCGTCCACGGCGGCGGCTTCTCCGATCGCGGGCGGGATGCTGATCAGGCGGGCATACGCGAAGAGGGCCAGGAACGGCGTGGTGCGCCACACATCCGCGACGATGAGCGCCGGCAGCGCGCGGCCGGGGATCCCGAGCCAGCCCGTGGGCTCGTAGAGCCACTCGAAGATCCGCGCCGTGACGACGCCGGGCACGCACCAGGGCAGTAGCAGGAGGCCAACGCCAACCGCGCGCCAGCGTCGCATCGTGGCCAGCGCGAGCGCCGCGGCCACACCGAGGACCACCTCGAGCGCGACGGAAGCGACGGTAAACACCGCGGTCACGCGCAGCGCGTTGGCGAAGGCAGGATCGCGAAGGAGAAACGCGTAGTGGCGCAGGCCGACGAACTCGTCGATGCCGAACACCGGCACGCGGCGCTCGAGCGACAGGACGAGCGCCTGCGCCAGCGGATAGAGGGTGACACTCGCCAGCACCGCGAGCGCTGGAGCCAGCAACACCGCCGCGAGGCGTCGTTCGGCCGGGGCTCTCATCGCTCGGGCCGCTCGGCTCCAACCCTCATATGGTCGCCTCGCGACTGGCGGGGCCCAGCCCGCTCGTGTCGCTCGGCTCCTACTGCGGCCATCGGTCGGCAAGGAAGTATTCGAGCTGGAGCCGCGCGGTCGCGAGCGCATCGCGCGGCGGGGTCACGCCGGTGATCGCCGCCGAGAAGACGGGCTGCATCGTGGCCGAGAGCGTCTGGTACCACGGCGTGATCGGCCGCGGCCGTGCGGCGGCGAAGATCGATCGCAATGCCGGCTCGAGCAGTTTCGGCTTCGTCGGGTGGAGACCGACCGCTTCGGCGATCGCGAGCTGGGCCCGGTCGCTGGTCAGGAAGCGAACGAGCTGCCAGGCCAGCTCGGGATGATGCGTGGCCCGGTTGATCGCGAGATGGGCGCCTCCGAGCGCGCCGCCGCCCGGCAGCGCCGTGACGCCGACACGGCCCCGCACCGCCGACGTCGGCCTCTCGAACAGCCTCCGCGCGTAGGGCCAGTTGCGAAGGAACACGGCGCGCCCGGCGCCGAATTCGCGGCGTGTCTGCTCCTCGTCGGCGCCCGTCACGAGCGACGGGGAGATCCCATCGGTCAGCAGCCGTCGCCGGAAGCCGAGCGCGGCGGCGGCGCCATCGAGATCGACCAGCACTCGCCCGTTCGTCGCGACGAGCTCGACACCGCGCGCCCAGAGCTCCTCGAGCACGTTGACGACGAGTCCCTCGTACTGACGGCCCTGCCAGACGAAGCCGCCGAGCCGGCGATCGGCGGCGCGCTCCATTACCACGCGAGCCTGGTGGGCGAGCTCCTCGTAGCTTCGTGGTGGCGCGAAGCCGCTCGCGTCGAGCAGATCGCTCCGGTAGTAGAGGAGGCCGACGTTCATGACCCAGGGCACCGCCCATACGCGCCCATCCAGCATGGCCGTCGCCACCGTCGCCTCGAAGTGCTCGCCGCGCTCGGCCGCCGGCCAGCGGTCGGTCAGGTCGAGCAGCCACCCCGCGCGGGCGAACTCGGCAGTCCAGATGACGTCGACCATCAACACGTCGAAGCCGGCGGCACGGCCCTCGAGATTGATCACGTAGAATTGATGCTGGACGTCGGCGGTCCACGGCAACGGCTCGTGAGTGACCCGCACGCCCGGGTGCTCACGCTCGAATCCGCGAAGCAGCCGGGGCAGAGGATCGTCCTGGCCTGGCATGCGCGAGTGGCGGAACACGAGCTCGACACCGGGAGGTGCACCGCCACCGCCACAGCCGGCGACGAGCAGCACGACGAGCGCGAGACCGCCGAGGCGAGTCACCATGGAGTAGAATCCCACCAGAACCCGGCGCAGGCGAGGACAGATCATGGACTTTGCGCTCACCGAGCAGCAGGAGCTCATCCGCAAGGAAGTCGCGACGCTCGCCCGCTCGTTTCCCGCCGACTACTGGCTCGAGAAGGACAAGAGCGGCGACTATCCGTGGGAGTTCGTGAAGGCGTTCGGCGCCGGTGGCTGGCTGGGCATCGTGATCCCCGAAGAGTACGGCGGCTCCGGGCTCGGCGTCACCGAGGCGGCCATTCTCCTCCACGAGATCTGCGCGGCCGGCGCGGGAACCACCGGCGCCTCGCCGATCCACTTCTACGTCTTTCCGCCGATGCCGGTCGTCAAGCACGGCAGCGCGGCGCTCAAGGAGCGCTACCTGCCGGCGATCGCCCGCGGCGACTGTGTGATGTCGTTCGGCGTCACCGAGCCCAACGCGGGCACCGACACCTCGCGCATCGAGACGCGTGCCGAGCGTCAAGGTGATCGGTTCGTGGTGAACGGCCGCAAGGTCTGGAACACGAACGCGCGCCAGGCCACCCACATCCTGCTCCTCGCCCGCACGTCGCCACGCGACTCGGCCAAGCCGTTCGCCGGCCTGACGCTCTTCTTCACGCCGTTCGACCGGACGAAGATCACGGTGCGCGAGATCGACAAGATGGGCCGGCGGGCGGTGGATTCAAACGAGATCTTCATCGACGGCCTCGAGATTCCCACCTCTGACGTCGTCGGCGAGGTCGGGCGCGGTTTCTATCACCTGCTCGACTCCTTGAATCCCGAGCGCGTGCTCACGGCCATCGAGGCCGTCGGGATCGGGCGGGCCGCTATCGAGCGCGCGTCTCAGTACGCCAAGGAGCGCGTGGTCTTCGGCCGACCGATCGGCCAGAACCAGGCGATCGCTCATCCGCTCGCCCAGGCGTGGGCCAAGCTGGAGGCGGCCGAGCTCATCACGATGAAGGCGGCCTGGCTCTTCGACCACGGTCGTCCCTGCGGGGCCGAGGCGAACACGGCCAAGCTGCTGGCCGCCGACGCGGGCTTCGAGGCCTGCGACGTGGCCGTGCAGACGCACGGCGGCTACGGGTACGCGAAGGAGTTTCACGTCGAGCGACTGTTCCGCGAGGTGCGGCTCTACAAGATCGCACCGGTGTCCCAGCAGATGGTGCTGAACTACCTCTCTGAGCACGTGCTCGGCCTGCCCAAGAGTTATTAGGCGTTCGCCCCGGCGTCGTTCCCGTCGCCCAGAGAGGCTGTCGTTGTCTCGGCTGCCCATATATATGGTCGCGGTCGGACCCATGATCGCGATACGGGGCGCCCATCCCGAGCGTGAATCCTGGTTGCGCGGAACCGTCTGATACTGTGAGTCCATGAAGTCGCGGGCGCGCCGTATCGTGCAGATCGTCGCGGTGGCGGCGCTGCTGGGAGCCGTCATCGCCGGCGCCGGCGGCTGGTATCTTCTCGGTGAAGAGCGTAGAACGGGGCGGATCGTCGCCGGAGTCCTCAGCGGCCGCCTGGGAGTGCCCATCACCGTCGAGCGCGCCGTCACGCGCGGGACCAGTCTGCGGCTGAGCGGCGTGCGTGTCCCTGCCGTCAGCGGTTCGCCCGTCGAGATTGTCATCGGTCAGCTCGACATCGAGGGCGGCGTCTTGCCGCTCATTGTGCCGGCCGGCCGTCGCCTCACGATCGTGGCGGCGTCCACGTCGGTCACGGTGCGCGACGGCGTGGAGTCGAAGGACCCTACCGCTGCCATCGAAGCCCTGCGCAGCGCGGCCGCCACGCTGCTCCGGTGGCCGGGCGCGTTCTCACTCCGCGTCGACGGCGGCCAGCTCACCCGCGTCGGCCACACGTTTGCGCTCGAGCTGGCTGGAGAGAAGACCACGAGCAGCCTGACGCTAACGCTGGCCCTTCTCGACGCTGGCGCACGAGCCCTCCGACTCACGACGCAGAGCACGGGATCGGCCGACGACGTCGTGGCCACACGGATCGACTTCGCTGCGGACCCGTCACGTCTCACCGGGCTGTGGCCAGCCTCGCTGCCGAAGTCCACGATGCTGACCGGGAGCGGTGAGGTGCGCCTGGCCCGTGGTGGCAGCATGACGGCGAGTGCGCGTCTCACCGCCGGCGACACGACGACGGCCCCCGTGATCGAATTGACGTCCCACTGGGATCCGGCAAAGGTCGAGCTCGTCGTCACCCGCTACGCGTTCGACTCCGGACGCGATGTCCATCTCGAGGGCGCGGCCA
>QHTB01000002.1 GCA_003220615.1 Candidatus Rokuibacteriota bacterium | reverse complement strand
GCTTCTCGCCGCTCACCTACGGCCGCGACATCCGCATCTCGCCGCAGGACCCGCGGGTGTTCTACGCCTGTCTCTGCCCGGCGGCGCGCAGCGAGGACGGGTCACTCTATCGCAGCGCCGACCTCGGCCAGACGTGGACGCGCTTCGATCACGGCGTCAAGGCCAACAGCACGATGATGGCGGTGGCGCTCCATCACCGGGATCCCGATCAGGTCTTCTGTGTCTCCCGCACCGGCCAGGTCTTCGGCACGCTCGACGCGGGCCGCACCTGGCGCGAGGACGCGCTGCCCGCCGGCGTCAAGGACGTCTACGCGGTCGCGTGTGGATGAGCGCCCACATGAGCGACAGGATCACCGTGTTCAACCCGGTCGGCTTTCCTCCGAAGGTCGTCCCCAGGCCCCTGGCCCCACGCCTGCCGTCACTC
>QHTB01000003.1 GCA_003220615.1 Candidatus Rokuibacteriota bacterium | reverse complement strand
TGAGCCCCGGCATGTAGCTGCCGGCCCACCCGGCGCCCATGAGCGCTCGGAACACGAGCGCCGACCAGAAGCCGGTCGCGACCCACGCGAACCCGGCGAAGGCGACGGCGGTCAGAGCGACGGAGCCGAGATAGACGCGTTTGGGATCCACGCGATCCGTGAGCGAGGAGAGCAGCGGCACCACGATCGTGTACGCCGCGTAGTAGATCCCGCTGATCCACCCAGCTTCGGTGTTGCTCAGCGACCACGCGCCGGTCCTCACCTTCACGACGCAGGAGCCGCGCGGCATCACGAGCATCGGTCGATCGTGGGTGTGGGCATCCTTGTAGAAGCCGACGCTCCGCTCGTAGGCGATGCCCATGGGCCCGGAGAGATCGACGATCTGGTCCAGGAGGTGCCCGTGGGGCGCCGACTCGAAGCCTCGCCACTGCGGAAGGCGAAGCGCACGTGGCGATTTTAACGAAATCATCGACGACGGTGGGGAACCGGTCTTGCCCGGCGGCGAGTACGATGTCGACGGTGACACACGCCACCGTGATGCGTGACACTCCAGGATGGCGCCGCCCAGACGGCGGCGCGGAGGCGACGATGAGTGATCGATTGATCGAAGTGGTCGAGCTCCTGGCGACGGGAGCGTGGCAGCAGGCTCACGAGATCGTCCAGAAGGAGAAGTCGACGCCGGCCGCCTGGCTGCACGGCATCGTGCACACGCTCGAGGGCGATCTCGACAACGCGCGCTACTGGTACCGCAAGGCCGACCGGGTCTTCCGCGGGCCGGACGCGGTGCAGGAGGAGATCGCCGCCGCGCGGACGATGCTCGTCGGCGGCGATCCCCGCGAAGCCCGGGCCTAGTTGCGGTAGGACGGATCCGTGCGGTCGAGGCGCCGCAGGAGCCCCGGCCACACGATGGCGCCAGCGCCGCCGCGGCGACGCTGCGCCCGCTCGGCCTCGGCGTAGCCGGTCTCCATGATCTCCTTGGGGACCGAGATCAGCTCGCCGCCCCCCGACTGCGCGCGCACCTGGATCGCGCACGACGCTTCCAGGTAGTACATGGCGATGAACGCGTCGGCGATCGTCTCCCCCACGGTGAGCAGCCCGTGGTTGCGCAGGATCAGCGAGGTCCGGTCACCGAGGTCGGCGACCAGCCGCGGCTTCTCGTCGTCGTTGAGCGCCGGGCCTTCGAAGTCGTGATACGCGAGGCGCGGCAGCGCGAACAGCGCGTGCTGGGAGATCGGCAGGAGGCCCGCCCGCTGCGTCGAGACGGCGACGCCGTTGAGCGTGTGGGTGTGCAGCACGCACTGAACGTCGTGGCGGGCGGCGTGGATGGCACTGTGGATCACGAAGCCCGCCGGGTTCACCGGGTACGGCGAGTCGTCGAGCTTGTTGCCCTGGAGATCGACCTTCACCAGGCTCGACGCCGTGATCTCGTCGAAGAACATGCCATAGGGGTTGATCAAGAACTGGTCGCCGGCGCCCGGCACCCGCGCCGAGATGTGCGTGAACACCAGGTCTTCCCAGCCGTACCGAGCCACCAGCCGGTAGCAGGCAGCGAGATCGACGCGGACCGCGCGTTCCTCGGGTGAGATCATGGGACTCCTTTGCCGACAGGATGTGGCCGGAATCCTAGACTGGATTCGCGACAGCGTCCAGCGTGCCTCGACTTTCCGCGAGACACGACGTCGCTTATCATCTGACGCGCCCGAGGACGTTCGCCTGAGGAGACAGGGATGCGCTACGAGATGATCTCCGCCGACTGCCACATCGACCTGTGCTGGCTGCCGCCCGACCTGTTCGTCACCAACGCCGCCTCCACCGAGTGGCGCGACCGGATGCCGCACGTGGTCGATGGCCCGAAGGGCCCGCGCTGGACGACGAAGAAGGGCGCCAACCTCGGCCTGGCCTGCGGCATGGGCGCGGCGGGCCGCGAGTACGTGCCCGGGCGCATCCATCGCTCGGACCGCATGGCCTCCACGGGGCTCTACGACGACGGCAAGCGCGGCATCCGGCGCCTCACCGACCCGGATCTCCGCTTGCGCGACCAGGACCGCGACGGCGTTCAGGCCGAGATCCTCTACGGCATCCTCGGCGTCACCGGGCGGCTCGGCGATCCCGAGGCCGCCGTCGAGGTCATGCGGATCTACAACGAGTGGCTGGCCGATTTTTGCGCGACGCATCCCGAGCGCTACGGCGGTCTGGCGTCGATCCCGAATCATCCGATCGAGGCGGCCATCACCGAGGTCGAGCGTGTGGCCAAGCGCGGCGTGCTGCGCGGACTCGACATCGCGAACTCGACGGAACTGACCCCGCTCTGGGATCCCTACTGGAAACCGCTGTGGGAGGTCGTCGACGCCTCCGCCCTGCCGCTCCACTTCCACACGATCGGCGCCCGGCTCCCTGACCACCTTCAGAAGCTCGTGATGATCGGCGGCGATCCGTCCCGCGCGGGCGCCGACGTCACGCCGGCCGAGCTTCGCAAGGCGCGCTCCGCGTTCGCGACCCACATCACCGGCTTCCAGATCAACATGGCCAACGTCCTGATGGCGCTGATCTACGGCGGCGTGCTCGAGCACCATCCGCGGGTGCGCGTCGTGCTCGGCGAGGCCGGGATCGGATGGATCCCCTACGTCCTCTGGCGCATGGACGGTGAGTGGGAAGACCAGTTCAAGGACCTGGACCTCACGATGCCGCCCAGCGAGTACTGGAAGCGCCAGTGCTGGGCCACGTATCAGACCGATCCCGTGGGCATCAAGCTCCTGGACGAGCTCGGCCAGGACAAGATCATGTGGGGCTCCGACTTCCCGCATCCCGACGGTGTCTGGCCCGACTCCCGCGAGTACATCCAGCGCGAGCTCGGCCACCTGCCCGCCGACGTGCGGCGAAAGATCGTGTGCGACAACGCTGCGCAGCTCTACGGTTTCAAGAACAGCCGGTGAGGAGACCACGATGAAGACACACCGACTCTACACGGGCCCCGATGGGCACTCGCACATCGAGTCCTTCGACCTGGGCAAGAAGCCCGACTGGGCCAAGGGATTGCCGACCACGCAGATCTCGTTCCGCGAGTGGCCGCGCGGTGAGTTCATCGACTGGCATCCGGCGCCGCGGCGCCAGTTCGTGATCATCCTGTCCGGCCAGCTCGAGATCGGGCTGGGCGACGGCTCCAAGCACGTCTTCGGCCCCGGCGACGCCCGCCTCGTCGAGGACACGACCGGCAAAGGCCACACCACGCGCGTCCTCGGCAACGATCCTGTGCTCACCGCGACGATTCCCCTGGCGCACCCGTGATGGCCAAGATCCTGTTCGCGCCCAAGCAACCCGACGCGGTCGTGGACATCGCGCGGTCGATGACGCCGCCGGGCTTCGAGCTGATCGTCGTCGATCCCGGCACCCCCGAGTTCTACAAGGAGGCGACCGACGCCGAGTACTACCTCGGCCTCGCCCGCCAGATGGGCGGCGAGTTCTTCCGCTCGGCGCCCAAGCTCAAGCTGGTCCAGCTCCTCAGCGCCGGCTACGACCGCGTGGACGTCGAGGCTGCGCGCAAAGCCAAGGTGCCCGTCGCCAACAACGGCGGCGCCAACGCCATCGCCGTCTCCGAGCACGCCATCCTGCTCATGCTGGCCGTGCTGAAACGGCTCGTGAGCTTCCACAACGACGTCGTCGCCGGCAAGTGGCGCCCGAGCATCGCCGACCCGCCCGTCTACGAGATGTCGGGACGCACGCTCGGCATCGTGGGCCTCGGCAACATCGGCAAGAAGGTGGCGCGCCGGGCGGCGGCCTTCGACATGCGCGTGCAGTACTACGACATCGCGCGGCTCTCCGAGGACCAGGAAGACGCGCTCGGCGTCCGCTTCGTGCTCTTCACCGAGCTGCTGCGCACCTCCGACATCGTCAGCCTGCACGTGCCGCTCGACGACACCACGCGCAACCTGATCGGCGCGCGCGAGCTCGCCATGATGAAGAAGAGCGCGGTGATCATCAACACGTGCCGGGGGCCGGTCATCGACGAGAGCGCGCTGTACAAGGCGCTGAAGGACCGACAGATCGCGGCGGCCGGGCTCGACGTGATGGTCGAGGAGCCGCCCTCGCCGAACCACCCGCTGTTCACCCTGCCCAACGTCACGCTCACGCCGCACTCGGCGGGGCCGACGTGGGAAAACTGGACGGCGCGGTTCAGGAACGGCTTCGACAACATCGAGCGCGTCGCCGCCGGCCGCGCGCCGAAGTGGGTGATCCCGGAGCTTCAACCGTGATCCCGGAGCTTCAGGCGTGACGCCGGCGACGACGATGGAGATCGGCTGTCACCTGCCCACCCAGGGCCCGGTGGCGACCCGCGACGCGTTGCTCACGTTCGCCCAGCAGGCGGAGGAGCACCACATCGCGTCGCTGTGGGTGAGCGATCACGTCATTTTCCCGCGCTCGGCCACCGGCAACTATCCCGGCGGCCGCTTCCCGCATCCGCCCGACAAGCCGTATCTCGAGCCCGTGGCCACGCTCGCCGCCGCCGCCGTGATCACGACGCACGCCCGCCTCGGCGCCTCCGTGTTCATCCTCGGGCATCGTCATCCGGTGGTCATGGCCAAGCTGTTGACGACGATCGACGCGCTCTCCAACGGCCGCCTCATCTGCGGCGTCGGCGTGGGCTGGTGGAAGGAGGAGCTGGAGATTCTCGGCGCGCCCTTCCACAAGCGCGGCCGCCAGGCCGACGAGGCGATTCGAGTGCTCAAAGAATTGTGGACCAACGACAAGCCAACATTTTCAGGCGAGTTCTTCCGCTTCAGCGACGTCGGCTTCGCGCCCAAGCCCGTCCAGAAGCCGCATCCGCCGATCTGGGTCGGCGGCGACAGCCCCGGAGCGTTCCGGCGCGTCGTCGATCTCGGCGACGGCTGGCACGCGACGTCGAAGACGCCCAAGGAGCTCGGCGAGGCGATCACCCGCTTGCGCGCCGCCGCCGACCGGGCCGGGCGACGGTTCGACACCATCACGCTCTCACTGCGCTTCGGCCTGCGTGACGAGCTGATCGCCCAGGGCCCGCACGCGGTCATCGATCTGCTCGCCGAGTACAAGCGGCTCGGCCTGCGTCACATCGTGCTCGAATTCCGTCGCGACGACCTCGGCCGGATGCTGGAGATCCTGGACCTGGTCGCCGGGACCATCCGGCCCGCGGTCGACGCGGCCTGAGAGGGACACCATGACGAACACGCACGTCTACGTCGGCTCGGCACGCACGTCGGGAACGCTCGGGGGCATCTTCCGCCGGGCCGCGGGCAACGGTCACTGGGAGCAGCTCACGAAGGGACTGCCCGAGGCGGTCAACGTCCAGGCCATTACCGTGCATCCCACGAATCCCGACGTCGTCTATCTCGGCGGCAACCGCGGGTTGTACCGGAGCACCGATCGCGGCGAGCGCTGGGAGCGGCTCGGCTTCTCCGACGAGCGCGCGGAGGTCTGGTCGGTCCTGGTGCACCCGAGCAATCCGCGGACCCTCTACGCGGGGACGTCGCCGGTCGGCGTCTACCGGAGCGACGACGACGGCCAGACGTGGCGGAAGCTGCCCGGGGCCACGGCGCCCGACCGGATCAAGATGAGCTTCGCCTGCCGCGTGATGCGGCTGGCGGTCGACCCGGCGCGGGCCGACGAGGTGT
>QHTB01000205.1 GCA_003220615.1 Candidatus Rokuibacteriota bacterium | reverse complement strand
GAGATGACGCACGTCGGCCAGGTCGAGCTCGCGGGCGGGCAGGGCCGCGCCTCGCAATGGATGGCCGAGGGCGTCGCCGACTGGGCGTCGCTCGTCGTGCTCGATCGCCTGCGCCTCCAGCCGATGCAGGCCGAGCGCGACGGGCGTCTCGCCTCCATCCACGCCCCCCGAGCGCCGATCGATCTGGGCGGCCTCGACGACCCGCGCGACTTCATCGAGCGGAGCCGGCGCGACGGCACGGACACGACCTACGGCGTGTCGTTCGCACTCGCCGACCGGCTCATCGATCGCTACGGGTTCGCGCGGACGCGGGAGTACTTCCAGGCCTTCGCGCACGAGCGCGATCGCGCGCTGAACTTCCGCGCGGTCTTCGGCGAGACTCCCGAGGACCTCGCGCGCCGGCTCTGGCCGGCGGCTTGCCACTGCTGACGACGCCGCGCTACCTTTCCGCCGGGGAGGACGTCGGATGAAGAGCGTGTACGACGAGCTCTACGGCCGGTCCATGCGAGACCCGGCCGGGTTCTGGGCCCTGGCGGCGGAGGACATCCACTGGGACCGCCGCTGGGATCGCGTCTTCGACGACTCGCGTCCGCCCTTTTATCGCTGGTTCGTGGGCGCTCGGCTCAACACCTGCTACAACGCCCTCGACGCGCACATCGATCGCGGGCGCGGCAAGCAGCGCGCCTTGATCTACGACAGCCCCGTCACCGGCACGGTGACCACGTACACGTTCGACGAATTGCGCGACCGCGTCGCCCGCGTGGCCGGCATGCTGCAGCGTCAGGGCGTGCGGACGGGCGATCGCGTCATCATCTACATGCCGATGGTGCCGGAAGCGGTGATGGCCATGCTCGCCTGCGCGCGCATCGGCGCCATCCACTCGGTCGTCTTCGGCGGCTTCGCGGCGAACGAGCTGGCCAAGCGCATCGACGACGCCAAGCCGCGGCTGATCGTCTCGGCCTCCTGCGGCATCGAGGTCAACCGCGTCATTCCCTACAAGCCGCTGCTCGACGGCGCCATCGCGCTCTCCAGCCACAAGCCCGAGCGCTGCGTGATCCTCCAGCGCCCACAGGAGCGCGCGCCGCTTCAGAAGGGGCGCGACGTCGACTGGGACGACGCGATGGCGAGCGCGCCACCGGCCGAGTGCGTGCCCGTGGCGGCCACCGATCCGCTCTACATCCTCTACACGTCGGGCACGACCGGCATTCCCAAGGGCGTCGTGCGCGATAACGGCGGTCACGCCGTGGCGCTGAAGTGGTCGATGCAGAACGTGTACGGCGTCGGCACCGGCGAAGTCTACTGGGCGGCGTCCGACATCGGCTGGGTCGTCGGCCACTCCTACATCGTCTACGCGCCGCTGCTCAAGGGCTGCACGACGATCCTCTACGAGGGCAAGCCGGTCGGCACGCCCGATCCCGGCGCGTTCTGGCGGCTCATCAGCCAGCACGGCGTCAACGCGCTCTTCACCGCGCCGACGGCGTTTCGGGCCATCAAGAAGGAGGACCCGCACGGCGTCCACATGACGAAGCACGACCTCTCGCGCTTCCGCACGCTCTTCCTGGCCGGCGAGCGCTGCGATCCCGACACGCTGCTGTGGGCGCGCGAGAAGCTCGCCGTGCCGGTGATCGATCACTGGTGGCAGACGGAGACGGGCTGGCCCATCGCCGCCAACTGCGTGGGCCTCGGCATGTTGCCGGTGAAGCCGGGCTCGCCCACCAAGCAGGTGCCGGGTTACGACGTGCGCGTGCTGTCCGAAGACAACGCCGAGATGGCGGGGGGCCAGATCGGCTCGATCGCGATCCGCCTGCCGATGCCGCCGGGCTGCCTGCCGACGTTGTGGAACAACGATGCGGGCTACGAGACGTCGTATCTCACGAAGCACCCGGGGTTCTATCTCACCGGCGACGCGGGCTATCGCGACGACGACGGCTACCTCTACATCATGAGCCGCGTGGACGACATCATCAACGTGGCGGGCCACCGGCTCTCGACGGGCGCGATGGAAGAGGTGCTGGCGTCGCATCCCGACATCGCAGAATGCGCGGTGGTCGGCGTGGCCGACGACATCAAGGGCGAGGTGCCGGTGGGCTTCGTCGTCACCAAGGCGGGCGTGACGCGGGCGGATGCCGAGATCGTCCGCGAGCTGGTGGAGAAGATTCGCCAGCAGATCGGGCCGGTGGCGGCGTTCAAGACCGCGCTCGTCGTCAAGCGGCTGCCCAAGACGCGCTCGGGCAAGATCCTGCGCGGGACGATGAAGAAGATCGCGGATGGTCAGGAGTACGGCGTGCCGGCGACCATCGACGATCCCGCGATCCTCGGCGAGATCGGCGACGCGCTGAGCGGTGCGGGCTACCCGAAGAAGGGCTGAGCCTTCAGCGCGCCGATTGAACCAGGCGGGGGATCTCGCCGGCGTCGGGGAGCCGGCCGGCCTGGCGCTTTGAGAAGACGGTCCGGCCGTCGACGGTGACCGACAGCTCGCCGAAGCCGCCCCAGCGGATCTTTGCGGGGATCTGCTGCGACTGCAGCTCGTCGCGGAGGCGTACCGCCTCCTGGCGGAGATCGGATCAGACGACGCAGCGACGGATCTCGACGTTCATGGCGCTATCATAGCGCAGGGGAGGGAACGGCGATGACGGCCGGCGGTACGATGCGGGCGGCGTTCTACGAGGGCCCGCGGAAGTTCGCGACGGGGACGCTGCCGGTGCCCGAGCCGGGAGCCGGCGAGGCGCTGTTGCGCATGCGACGAGTCGGCATCTGCGGCACCGACCTCCACATCTTCCAGGGCCATCTCGATCACCGCGTCCCGCGCGGCGGCGTGACCGGCCACGAGACCTTCGGCCAGGTCGTTCGCGCGCCGCGCGACAGCGGCTTCAGCGCGGGCGACCGCGTGGTGGTCGAGCCGCTTCAGTTCTGCGGGGCCTGCCGCGCCTGTCGGATGGGAGCGTCCTATCTCTGCTACTCGCTGAAGGTTCTGGGCGTCGACGTCCCCGGCGGCTTGCAGGAGTACTGGGCCGTGCCGGCGGCGCGCCTGCTCCACGTCCCCGACACGCTCGACGACGATGCCGCCGCGGTGATCGAGCCGCTCGCCGTCGCCACCCACGACGTGCGCCGGGCCGGCGTGAAGGCGGGCGACACCGTGCTCGTGTTCGGCGGCGGCCCGATCGGCACGCTGATCGCGATGGTGTGCCGCGAGCGCGGCGCGCGCGTCGCCGTCGCCGAGGTGAACCGGTTCCGCATCGAGATGCTGCAGAACCTCGGGCTGCCGACCGTCGGTCCCGACGCCGACGTCGTGAAGTTCGCCAACGATTGGACGGGCGGCATCGGCGTGGACATCGCCTTCGAGGTCACCGGGCATCCCGCCGCCGTGCGGGCCGTCACCGACGTCGTGCGGGTGTGGGGGACCGTCAGCATCGTGGCCATTCACGCCGAGGCGATGCCGGTGAATCTCTACCAGATGTTCGCGCGCGAGCTCCACATGCACGGCAGCCGGCTCTACGCGCGCGAGGACTGGGAAGAAGCCATTCGCCTGGCGGCGACCGGCGCCGTCAACCTCGGCCTGCTGGTGAGCCGTCGAATCCCACTCGAGCGGATCAACGAAGGCATGGAAGAGGCACTCAAGGGAGGCGCCGTGATGAAAGTGGTGGTGGAGCTGTGAGGGTCCTCGCGATCGTTCTGCTCGCGGTTGCCGTCGGCGGATGCGCGGCCGAGCTCGACGTGTCGGGCGAGAAGTGGAGGAAGGAAGGCATCAGCTCCAACCAGGTGACCCTCGACGAGACCGAGTGCGCCCGCAGCGCGATGGACGCGGGCCAGACCCCCGATCTCATCGTCGGCGGACTTGCCGACGTCGTGCGCGACGTCATCCGCGAGCGCGGACGCCAGGGGACGTACGAGAAGTGCATGAGGGATCGCGGCTACCGGAGCGCGTAGGGCCAGTCGCAGGCACCGGCCTTGCTGCAGTGGAAAGCCATGAACAGTGTGATGAGCGTGGTCCTCGTCCTGGTCATCCTGGCTCTCGTTGGAATAGGAGTCGTGGCGACGGTGCGCACGATCCTTCCTGCGATCGAGCACAGCGGCGCTTCGGGATGGGTGGGCACGGCGCCTCGCGCCGATGAGACCGGTTACGTCGCGCTGCCGCGACTCTTCGCTCCGGACCGGCAGGGCTTCCTCAGCATGATGTCCGGCGTCTCGCTCGTCGTGCTGCTGGTCGCCAGCACGGCCTTCGCCGCCTACACGATCCGCCTCGCGTACCGAGACGAGCCTCACGCCCGCCGGGCCTAAGTCCTAGCCGATCTTCTTCAGCACGAGGGCGGTCGGCGCGTTCGGGAAGGGCCATCCGGGGATCAGCGCCGTGAAGCGCCCGGCGGTGCCGCCGGCCACCAGGAGCCGGAAGTTCTCGGGCGCGCGGAATTTCCCGCGAAGCCGCTCCCACAGATAATCGCGCACGTCGGCCTTCGACCAGCCGTCGTCGCCGATCACCTGCGCGTGCTCGGGCGCGAAGACGATCAACACGTCGCCGAGATTCCTCAGCGTGTGGTTGCCGACGACCTCGAGCGTCCGTGTGATCGTCGCCAGCACGTCGGCGGCCTTGCGGCTCTGGGTATCGGCCACGACGACCAGCGGTTCGCCCGGGAACGCCGCCACCGTGCTCTCGCCGGGCGCGAAGCCGTGCTCGACGTGGAGCGGCTCCCACGGGCTCGCCTCCTCGTGCTCGCCGAAGCAGCACGCGTAGCGCGCGGGATTGCCGAACGTGGACATGCTGATGACGCCGGGCCGCGCGCCGCCGAGGTTGGCCCAGATCAGCCGGAGGGCGCGGCCGATGGTGGCGTTGGCGCGCGTGCCGGGGCCGAGGGCGCCGGCGGCGCAGTTGAGCTCGATCGTCACCCGCGCCGGGCCGTTGACGATGAAGATGGGCGCCACCGCATCGGTCGTCCCCGAGATACCGACGAGATCGAACGCGTCGTCGCACATCGCGCGGACGGCCGCGACGACCACCGGCATGTACTCGGGGCGGCAGCCCGCCATCACCGCGTTGATCGCGATCTTCTCGATCGTCGCGCGGCCATTGGCGGGCGCGACGCTGGCGATGAGCTCGTCGGCGCGGCGATCGGACGCCGCGATCATCGCGTCGACCAGCGCGCGGGTGGGCGGCACGACGGGCAGGCCGTCGGTGACGCCTCGCGCATGGAGCTGCTCGATGGCGTCGGCGGCCTCGGACATGTCGGGTAGGATAGCGCGCGGGAGAGCGCCATGTCCTACGAGCAGATCCTGTACGATGTCGCCGACTCCGTCGCGACGATCACGCTGAACCGTCCCGACCGCCTCAACGCCGTCACCGCGCGCTCGATCGACGAGCTCATCGCCGCGTTCGACGCGGCGGATGCCGACGATGGCGTGCGGGCGGTGATCGTCACCGGCGCCGGCCGCGCGTTCTGCGCGGGCGCCGACCTCGGCGCCGGCGGCCGGACGTTCGATCGCGCCGACCGCTCGACCGCGGACGAGCATCGTGACGGCGGCGGACGCGTGACGCTGCGCATCTTCGACCTCAAGAAGCCGGTCATCGCGGCGATCAACGGACCGGCCGTCGGCTTCGGCATCACGCTGACGCTGCCCATGGACGTGCGCATCGCGTCCACCGCGGCCCGCATCGGGTTCGTGTTCGCCCGCCGCGGCGTCGTGCCCGAGGCGTGCAGCACGTGGTTCCTGCCGCGCCTCGTCGGCATGAGTCAGGCGGCCGAGTGGGCGTTGACGGGACGCGTGTTCTCCGCCGAGGAAGCCCTGGCCGGGCGCCTGGTGAGTCGCGTCGTCGCGCCGGACGCGTTGCTCGCGACCGCGCGAGAGCTGGCGGCCGAGATCGCCGACAACACGTCGGCCGTCTCCGTCGCGCTGATCCGCCAGATGCTGTGGAAGCTGCTCGGCGCCGACCATCCTCGCGAGGCCCACCGGATCGACTCGCTGGGGATGTTCTGGACGGGACGCTCACCCGATGCCCGCGAGGGCATCGAGGCCTTCATCGCGAAGCGGCCGGCGCGCTTTTCGCAGCGCCCGAGCACCGACATGCCGCCGTTCTATCCCTGGTGGCGGTGATCGACTGGGCGCTCGGCGCCCTCGTCATCACGGCGGCGAGCTTCGTGCAGGGCCTGGCCGGCTTCGGCATCGGCCTGGTCGGGCTGGCGTTCCTGCCATACCTGATGTCGCCGGCCACGGCGATCGTCCTCCTCACGCTGTACGCCGCGCCGTTCACGCTCGGCGTGTTCATCCAGCTCCGCGACGATTTTCGGCTCTCGGGAATCCGCGACATGCTCGTCGGCACCGTGCTCGGGACACCCATCGGCGTCTGGGGCCTGGCCGCGCTGCCGGCGTCGCTCATCAACCGGCTGATCGGGGTGTTCATCTTGCTGATCGTGATCCTCGAGGTCCGCCGTCTCTTCCCCGAGCGCTTGCCTGGTCGCGGGTGGGGCGTCGGCGCCGGTGTCCTGTCCGGCGTGCTGGGAGGCGCGATCGGCACGCCAGCGCCGCCGGTCATCGTCTATTCGATGACGCAGGGGTGGACACCGCGCCGGATGAAGGCGAACCTCCAGGCGTTCATGGTGGTGAACCAGACCCTGATTCTCGGTGGCTACGAGTGGGCCGGGCTGTTGACGCGCGAGGTGTGGCATCTGGGGCTGAGCTTCGCCATTCCCGCCCTCGTCGGCGTGCTCGCGGGCATCGCGCTCTTCGGCCGGATCGATGCCGTGCGCTTCCGCCAGATCGTCTTCACGCTGCTCTTCATCTCCGGGCTCGTCCTGCTCGTGCGCGGCTGACGCCGCGGACGCATCGCGACGCCGCCCGGCCGCCCGACGCGCTCCGACGGTGGTATGCTCCCGCTCACCACTCCGGGAGGGAACCATGAGCATCAAGCGTCACCAGCCGGGCCCGCGGATGAGCGCTGCGGTCGTGCACAACAACACGGTCTATCTCGCCGGGCAGGTGGCCGGCGATCAGCCGACGGCCAAGGGCCAGACGGCCGACATCCTGAAAAAGATCGACGGCCTGCTGGCGTCGGTCGGCAGCGACAAGTCGAAACTCCTCTCGGCGACCATCTATCTCGCGAACATGGCGTCGTACAACGAGATGAACGAGGTGTGGGACGCCTGGGTCGATTCCGGTAACACGCCGGCGCGCGCCACGGTGGAAGCGCGACTGGCCCAGCCCAAGTTCCTGGTCGAGATCTCGGTCGTCGCGGGGCTCTGAGCGGCGTCATGCACGTCGGCACCGCCGTCGTCTTCCAGAATCCGGGCCGGATGCGTCCCGATCACGAGGTGTACCGGCAGGAGCTGCGGCTCGCCGATCTCGTCGAGCCGCTCGGCTACGACTCGATCTGGGGCGTCGAGCACCACTTCACCGACTACACGATGTGCCCCGACGTGCTGCAGTTCCTGTCGTACATGGCCGGGCGCACCGAGCGGATCAATCTCGGCTCGATGGTGGTCGTCCTGCCCTGGCACGATCCGCTCCGAGTGGCGGAGCAGGTGGCGATGCTCGATGCCATGTCGGGCGGCCGCCTGATCCTCGGTCTCGGCCGCGGCGCTGCCAAGGTCGAGTTCGACGGTTTCCGTCTTCCGATGGACGAGTCGCGGCCGCGCTTCGTGGAGTCGGCATCGATGCTGCTGCGCGGGCTCGAGAGCGGGTTCTGCGAGCACACGGGCGACTTCGTGAGTCAGCCGCGCGCGCGGATCCGACCGGCGCCGTTCAAGTCGTTCCGCGGGCGGACGTATGCGGCCGCCGTCTCGCCCGAGTCGGCGCGCATCATGGCCGAGCTCGGCGTCGGCATCCTGATCATTCCCCAGAAGCCGTGGCACGAGGTGGCCAAGGAGCTCGACGCCTACCGCGCGATGTACCGCGAGGTGAACGCGGCGGAGGCGCCGGCGCCCATCGCCGCGGGCTGGACATTCTGCGACGAGAGCGCCGACCGCGCCGAGGCGATGGCCCGCCAGTACATCGGCGGCTACTACCAGTCGGTGCTCGAGCACTACCAGTTCGCGAGCGATCATCTGGCCAAGACGCGCGGCTACGAGTACTACGGCAAGATGACCGAGAAGATCGCGCAGTACGGCACCGACAAGGTCATCGACTTCTTCCTGGGGCTCCAGGTGTGGGGCACACCCGAGCAGTGCTACGCGCGGATCCTGGACATCCGCGAGCGCGTGAGCAATCAGGCGTTCGTGGGCGTCTTCTCCTACGCCGGGATGCCGTACGACGAGGCCGAGCGCAACATGCGGCTGTTCGCGCGCGAGGTGACGCCGGAACTGAAGAAGCTGGGCGGTGCCGCCGTTGCGGCCCGCACGATCGGCGAGCGCGAGCGCCCGCAGGCCGACATCGCGCTCGGTTTCTAGCCCACCGCCCGGCGTTCCCTACCTGCCGGCAAGGCGGGCGACGACCGGTGCGAAGGCGTCGATGTACGGTTCGAAGATGACGTAGTACGAGATGGACCAGCGTTCCCGACGCGCGCGAAGGGCCTCGACGACCTGTTCGACGGTCCCGATCAGCACGTAGGGGCTCTCGAGAATCTCCGCGGGGTTCAACTGTTCCCAGCGGCGCGCCAGCTCCTCGGCAGCCTTCCGCCGATCGTCCGTCACGACCACGCGCTGGACCAAAGCGTTCAGCTCGATGCAATCGAAACGATCGCCGGCGACTTCTCGCACGAGCCGTACCCGCTCGTCGACGACCGCCGCCTTCCAGTCGGAGACGTCCCGCACCGCGCCGCTGCGCCGGAAGGCGATGCCAGTCAGGCCGACGATGTCGGCTTCCTTCGCGGCCAGAGCCAGGAGCCGTGGAGCGCTTCCACCGATGAAGATGGGCGGGCGAGGCCGCTGCACCGGGAGAGGATGAATCGTGTGATCGGTGACCCGATAGTGACGCCCGGCGAAGCTCACCGACTCACCTTCGAGCAAGCGCTTGACGATCACGACAGCTTCCCCGAGGCGCTCGACTCTGATGGCGCCCGGATCGAAGGTCAACCCGGCCTGATCGTATTCGGATTTCATGTGGCCGGCGCCCAGTCCGAGCTCGAGCCGGCCGCCGGTGAGGAGGTCCACGGTCGCGGCCTCTCGGGCGACGAAGATCGGGTGACGGAAGTCGTTGTTGAGGACCATCGTGGCGACCCGGAGGCGTTTCGTCGCGGCGGCGGCACCGACGAGCGCCGGCATCGGCGCGAGAAGGTCGGTCAAGTGGTCGGGAACGGCCAGCACGGAATAGCCGAGATCCTCGAGCTGGCGAGCCTTGTCGACCAGCTCGACCCGCGATCCCGCGCTCCTGACGCTGACGCCGAAACGGAACGGCTTCATCACCAGCGTCTGATGGCGGGGACTAGCTTCCCGGCGGATCGAGCAGCGCGCGCACCATGCGCCTGTTCGCGCGCGAGGAGGCTTCGCCCGTCTCGGTCACTTCCCGAAACGCCGCTGCCGCTGCTGGTAGCTTCGAATCGCCCGAAGGAAATCGAGCTTGCGGAACGCCGGCCAGTAGGCGTCGCAGAAGTAAAACTCGCTGTAGGCGCTCTGCCAGAGCATGAAGCCCGACAGGCGCACCTCACCGCTGGTTCGAATGATGAGATCGGGATCCGGGCAATCGTAGGTATAGAGGTACTTCGCCACGGCATCCACGGTCAGGCCGTGAAGCATCTCTTCCGGCTGATCCCGGCGCATGAAACTCTCGTGGAGATAGCTCCTGACGGCGTCGATGATCTCCTGCCGCCCGCCATAGCCGACGCCGACATTGAGCAGGAGTCGGTCGTGCTGGCGGGTCGCTGATTCCGCCTCGCGCAACGTTCGCTGCACGGCATCGGGTAAGAGTTCCAACTGGCCGATGGCGCGAATCCGAATCCCCAGCTGCTCCGTGAATCCGCTCCGCGTCCATTCCGGGATCGTGCTGTCGATGACGTCGAGAACTGCGCCGACGTCCGCGGAGTCGCGACCGAGATTCTCCGTTGAAAGCCACCAAAGAGTGACCATAGGGATCCTGAGTTCGCTGCACCAGCTCAGCACTTCTTCGGCCTTTGCGGCGCCGAGCCGGTATCCGTTGAGGTTGGAGAGGCCAGCTTCCCGCGCGTAGCGTCGATGGCCATCCTGGATCAGTCCCAAGTGCCGCGGCATGCGGCCGCGAATGATCTCGTCGAGCAGTCGTGCTTCATAGAGTCGGTAGAGAAGGCGCCTCAGCACGTTGTGTCCCGATTCACCACCTGATCGCCGCGCCGAGGGGCGAACGGGCAGGCGCCTCGACGCTCTGCGCGCCGAGCGCCGCGTGCTACCGGCCAGTGTCGAACGATCGACGGCGTCAGAGGCAGCAGCGCGCGGATGAGGCTGGCTGACCGGCTCAGCATCGCCTCTTTCCGCGCGTCCCACGATAGGCCGTACCCCTCTCGGATCGTCGGTGGCAGGAGGCCCGCCGTCACCAGGCGGGTCCACCAGAGCGCAGGCCTGACCGGGAGGAGCGCGGGAGGATAGAGGATGTCGCGCGCGAGGTCACGCGCGACGTCGGTCACCACGATTTCGCCTCCCGCGAGCATCGCGTCCATGTAGTGGCGCAGTGCCGCGAAGGTTCGCGGTAGACGTCTCTCCGGGATGCCCAGGCGTTCTTCGATGGCGCTGGCCTCGTCGCAGTATCGATTCTTTTCCTCCAGCGTCGGAGAATCGACGAAGAGTTCGTAGACGCGCAAGTTCATGTCGACGAGGGTGGCGTGGACCCAGGCGAGGAGGGATGGATCGTGGGCCGAATAGCGCGTTCCGGCCGGAAACACGCCGGCAACTTCGGACAACTGCCCGTTCACATGGTCATGGATCGCATTGATGCGCGCGATGACGAGCCGAGCTTCGGCCTCGGTGCCGAAGGAAAGTCTCAGCATCGCCTCGAGGGTGCCCTGAAAGCGCCGCAGCCGGCCCCGGGGTGACGAGCGAAACGTGCTGTGGTCGGCGACGCCCTGCGCGACGAGGGGATGCGCGAGCTGGAGCAGGATGGCCGGTCCCCACGCGAGCAGCAGAATGATCTCGCGCTGGAGTTTCCACGCAATCGTGCCGCCGTCCAGCGGTGTTCTCGTCCGTGCGATCGACGCCGAGGCCATTGCTTCGCGAATTCCCACAGCGTGGCAAACCCGATTTCGATGCTAACACACTGCAACGTGAACACATTGGGCCGATACCGCGTTCAGCTTCTCGCCGGCGCTAGCCTCCCAGCAGATCGACCAGCGGGCGCAGATCCCTGAACTCGTGGTCGGGCTTCGGGACGTCGGCAGCCAGGGGCAGCGCGCGGCGATTGATCCACGCCACCGTGATCCCCAGCGGCTTGGCGCCCACCATGTCGGTGCGCTGAGACTGGCCGCAGTGCAGTAATTCGTTCACGCCGACCCCGGCTTCCCTCAGCAGATATCTGAACAGCGTTCCGTCGGGCTTGTAGCCGCGCGCCCGCTCCGCGGTGCACACGAGGTCGAATGTCCGCCCGAGCGGCGTGACGGCCAGCAGATCGTCGTCGATGTTCGAGCCGAGCGCGAGCGTGAAGCGACCGGCGAGCCGATCGAGAACGCCGTCGACGTCGCCGAAGCGCGAAAACGTCGGGAAGGCGTCGAAGTATTTCTGAATCAGCCCTGCGTTGCCCCGGATGCCGAAGTGAGCGAACGTCTCGGCGAGCGAGTCGCGACAGATCTCGCGGTACGAGCGATAGGGCTGCCAGTAGCGCCGGATGTTGGCGGCCTCCCAGCGCTCCCAGAACTCGAGCGGATCGAGATGAGACGCGCCAACCGAGCTCAGGATGTCCGCGAAGGCGGCGTGGGAGCCGGCCCGCACGTCGACGAGCGTGCCGTAGACGTCGAAGGAGAGAACCTTCACCAGCGCGGCAGGCGCGGGGCCTCGGCGCAGACCCGCTCGACCTCCTCGATCGTCTTGGGGACGCCGACGGTCAGCACGTCGTGGCCGGACGCGGTGATAAGGACGTCGTCCTCGATCCTCACGCCGATGCCGCGGAACTCGCGCGGGATCGGGTGGACGATCTTTTCCGCCTTGGCCTTCTCTTCTTCGTCCAGCCGCCGGGCGGCGGCCGCGCCCAACCGCAGGCGGCGCTCGAGCATCTCCTGCTCACTGAACTCGCGCAGGTAGAAGGTGGCCGACTCGCGGGCCGGGTCGAAATAGAGGCCGGGCTCGACGGTGAACACCATGCCGGGCTCGAGATCGCGCGACCCGCCGCGAATCCGGTAATCGCCGACGTCGTGCACGTCCATGCCGAGCCAGTGCCCGGTGCCGTGCATGTAGAACTCGCGGTAGTGATGCATCGCGAGCGACTCCTCCACGCCGAGGGGGAGGAGCCGGAGGGCGACCAGGCCCTCGGTCAACACGCGCCGGGCCGCGTCGTGGACCACCTCGTAGCGCTGTCCCGGCTTGGCCGCGGCGATGCCCGCGAGCTGGGCGCGCAGGACGATGTCGTAGATCGCGCGCTGAGGCGCCGTGAAGCGCCCGTTCACGGGAAACGTCCGCGTGATGTCTGACGCCTGGTAACCGTACTCGCACCCCGCGTCGATCAGCAGCAGGTCGCCATCTTCCATGCGCCGGTTGTTCTCGAGGTAGTGCAGGATGCACGCGTTCGGTCCCGACCCGACGATCGAGGGATACGCGTTGCGCCGCGAGCCGTTCATGCGAAAGACGTACTCGAGGACGGCCTGCACCTGGTACTCCATGAGGCCGGGGTGGGTGAAGCGCATCGCCTCGGTGTGGGCCTCGGCGCTGATCTCGCAGGCGCGGCGCAGTCGGGCCAGCTCCTCGGGCAGCTTGCGGAGCCGCAGCTCGTTGAGGATCGGCGACGGATCCTCGAGGCGCGTCGGCGGCGTGTAGCCGCGCGCGCGGGCCGCGCGCAGCTCACCGACCAGGCGCGTGATACGCGGGTCGAATGCGGGATTGCCGAGCCGGTAGTAGAGGACCGGGCGGTCCAGGCCGTAGTCGCGGAGCTTCTGATCGAGCTCGTCGATCGAATAGGCGGCGTCGGCGCCATACCGCGCCACCGCGCCTTCGATCCCCGCGCGGTAGCCGTTCCAGATCTCCATCTCGCGGTCGCGCGGCCGCACGAACAGGACGTAACGCTCCTTGACGTGCGTCGGATTGAAGACCGCGACGGCGTCGGGCTCGTCGAAGCCGGTGAGGAAGAAGAAGTCGGAGGCCTGGCGGAAATCGTGGTTGGTATCGGCGTTCCGCATGATCTCCTGGGCTCCCGGGACGACCGCGAGCCCCTCGCCGATGGCGTCCATGAAGCGCAGCCGGCGTTCGGTGAATGGCTGGTCCATACCTAGGTCTGTACCATAAGATGGGCTCGATGACCCCACTCACCGCGACCTTGCCGTTCAATCGCGACTGCATCGGCCAGACGTTCGAACCGGCCAAGCGGGGCGGCGCGCTGCCCGACCGCCGCGGCCACTGGCTCGTCGTCCAGGACCAGGGCCTGGTCGTCTCCAACGACAACCACGAGCTGGCCTTGCCGTTCGGCGACGCCCCCGCGGGCTTCGAGGTAGCGGCCAAGCAGGCGCTGCTGCTCGGCACGTGGCGCGGCGAGCCGTGCTGGGTGGTTGCCGTGGCGCGCGGGGACACGCTGCCGGCCGGCTATCACCGCGAGACGTGCGTCCCGATGCAGGGCACCAAGCTTCCCGACGATCTGCTCTCGCTCGGCGGCATGGCCATGCAGGCGCTCTGGTGGGAATCGACCAGCGGACACTGTCCCCGCTGCGGCGAGGGGACCACGCGCATCGAGGGCGAATGGGGCAAGCGCTGCCCGAAGTGCCAGTACGAGCATTATCCGCACCTGCACCCGTGCGTGATCGTCCTCGTGCGCGACGGCGAGCGCGTGCTGCTGGCCCGCAAATCCATCTGGGCGCCCGGCCGCTACGCGCTGATCGCCGGCTTCGTCGACAACGGCGAGTCGCTGGAAGGCGCCGTCGCCCGCGAGGTGAAGGAAGAAGTCGGCGTGGACGTGAAGGACATCCAGTACGTCGGGAGCCAGAACTGGCCCTTCCCCAGTCAGCTCATGGTCGGCTTCGTCGCCGAGTACGCCGGCGGCGAGATCGCCGTCGATAAGGAGGAGCTGGAGGACGCGCGCTGGTTCCCACGCGACGCGCTGCCGGTCGGGCCCGCGCGCCATTCGATCGCGGGGTTCATCATCGAGCATTACGCGCGCCGGCGCTGACGCGTCGGCAAGGAGACTCATCCATGGCAGACGCCGTCATCGTATCCACCGCGCGCACCGGCATCGGCAAGGCCTACCGCGGCGCCCTCAACAACACGCACGGAGCCACGATGGCGGGCCACGTCATCAAGGCCGCCGTCGAGCGCGCGCGCGTGGAGCCGGGTGAGGTCGAGGACGTCATCCTCGGCTGCGCGTTGCCCGAAGGCGCGACCGGACAGAACATCGCTCGGCAGTCGGCGCTGCGGGCGGGGCTGCCCGTGACGACGGCGGGCGTGACGGTCAACCGCTTCTGCTCCTCGGGCCTGCAGGCGATCGCCATGGCGGCCCAGCGGGTGATCGTCGATCGCGTGCCGATCATGGTGGCGGGCGGGCTCGAATCCGTCAGCCTCGTGCAGAACGAGCACTTCAACAACTTCCGCATTCACGAGCCGTGGATCGACGAGCACAAGCCCGAGGTCTACATGCCGATGATCGACACGGCCGAGGTGGTGGCCAAGCGCTACTACATCACGCGCGAGAAGCAGGACGAGTACGCGCTGGCGAGCCAGCAGCGCACGGCCGCGGGCCAGGCGGCTGGCCGCTTCGACAAGGAAGTCGTGCCCATCACCACGACGAAGCTGACGCAGGATCGGGCCACCGGCGAGATGCGCGAGGAGCAGATCACGTTCATGAAGGACGAGGGCAATCGGCCCGACACGTCGCTCGAAGGCCTGGCCAAGCTCGCGCCGGTACGCGGCGAGAAAGGCTACATCACGGCCGGCAACGCCAGCCAGCTCTCCGACGGCGCGTCGGCGTGCGTGGTGATGGACGCCAAGCTCGCCGAGCGGCGCGGCCTCCATCCGCTCGGCATTTTCCGGGGCTTCACGGTGGCGGCGTGCGAGCCCGACGAGATGGGCATCGGCCCCGTCTTCGCGGTGCCGCGGCTGCTCGAGCGCTTCGGCCTCCGGATGGACCAGATCGATCTCTGGGAGCTGAACGAGGCGTTCGCCGTGCAGGTCGTGTATTGCCGGGACAAGCTGGGCATCCCGATGGAGAAGCTCAACGTGGACGGCGGCGCCATCTCCATCGGCCATCCCTACGGCATGAGCGGCGCGCGGATGGTCGGGCACGCGCTGATCGAGGGCAAGCGGCGCGGCGCCCGCCACGTGGTCTGCACGATGTGCATCGGCGGCGGCATGGGCGCCGCCGGCCTCTTCGAGGTCGCGTAGCCATGGGCATGCTCGACGGCAAGGTCGCGATCATCACGGGAGCGAGCAAGGGCATCGGGCGCGTGATGAGCCTGCAGTTCGCGCGCGAGGGCGCCAGGGTCGTGTGCAACGCGCGCTCGGCCGAGCTGGTCAAGGAGACGGTGAGGCTCGTCGAGAAAGCTGGCGGCAGCGCGATTGCCGTGGTCGGCGACGCCGCCCAGGAAGCCGACGTCAAGAATCTGGTGGCCGCGAGCGTGAAGGCCTTCGGCAAGATCGATACGCTGATCAACAACGCGGGCGACGGCGGCCCGACCAAGCCCGTGCAGGACTACTCCGTCGAGGACTGGTTCTACACGGTCAACTCTTGCCTGACGTCGTCGTACATGTGCACGCACTTCGTCGTGCCCGAGATGATCAAGGCCGGCGGCGGCGCCATCGTCAACATCTCGTCCGTGGCCGGGCGCCGCGGCCTCGCCTTCCGCATCGGCTATTGCTCGTCGAAGGCGGGCCAGATCGGGATGACCTACGGCCTGGCTGCCGAGCTGGGCCCGCACAACATCCGCGTCAACGCCATCGCGCCCGGCGCAGTGGAGGGCGATCGCATCGACCGCGTCATCGCCGGCCAGGCCGAGGTGCGTGGCGTGCCCCTCGAGCAGATGCGCAAGCAGTTCCTGTCCCGCCAGCCGCTCGGACGGATGGTCGTCGCCGACGACATCTCGTCGCTCGCCGTCTTCTTGTCGAGCGACTGGTCCAGGAACATCTCGGGGCAGTGCATCGCGGTCACGGCCGGAGAGGTGGCGTGATCCGAAGCGTCCCCGGCCGCACCCCGCGCGTCGATCCGACCGCGTACGTCGACGAGGCGGCCCAGGTCATCGGGGACGTGACCATCGAGGCGGGCGCCAGCGTGTGGCCGATGGCCGTGCTGCGCGGCGACCAGGACAATTACGTGCGGCTCGGGCGCAACTCGAACGTACAGGATGGCTCGGTGCTCCACGTCACGCTGGAGCATCCGTGCATCGTGGGCGCCGGTGTGACGATCGGCCACCGCGCCGTCGTTCACGCCTGCACGGTGAAGGACGACGCCCGCATTGGCATCGGGGCCGTGGTCCTCGACGGCGCCGTCGTCGAGGAAGGTGCTCAGGTCGGCGCCGGCGCGCTGGTGCCGCCGGGCAAGGTCGTGCCGGCCGGTTGGCTCGTGATGGGAGTGCCAGCCAAGCCGGTGCGCCGGATGAGCGCCGACGAGCTCGAGGACATCAAGCGGAACGCGCGCGACTACATCGAGTTGTGGCACCGCGACTACAAGAAGTAGCCGTTCAAGGCCCGCCCGAAGACGTCCTGCTCCGCAGCGCCGCCGCCCTGCGTCGCATGGGTGCGCGGCTCACCCGTTACGACGCCGAGGCGTTGACGCTGGAGGCGCGCAGGCGAACGTTCGGGATCGCGACCGTGGTCAGGATCGCGGCGCGTGAGAATGGCGAGGCCACGCGGCTCGAGGTCGAGAGCCGACTCGCCCACCGCCTGGGCTTCGATTTCGGCCTCAATGCGCGCAACGTCAGCCGCTTCGTGGAGACGCTCCTGACGACCGACGTGCCTCCGCTCAGCCGCCGCGACTGAATCGCGCGTCGTCTTCGTCTTGACTGAGTGTCGGGCCGGACGTAGTGTCGGGCACGGCGTCTCGCCGGGCAATCGTCGATGTCGAGCGATCAGGACTTCAAGGCGTTCTTCGCAGCCGCGCTGGATGCGGTGCTGATTGTCGATGACGCGCGCGTCTTCATCGACGTGAATCCCGCGGCCGAGCAGCTCCTCGGTGCGCCCGCCGCCGACCTCGTGGGACGTCGCTTCGATCACTTCCTCCATTCCAACGTCGGTCTCGACGCCGCGTGGCGGACCTTCCTGACGACCGGCCGGCAGACGGGTGAGTTGCGCCTGGTGTGTGCCGACGCGACCGTGCGCGACGTGGAGTACGCCGCGACCGCTCATTTCTTGCACAACCGGCACCTCGCGGTGCTGCGCGATGTGTCCGATCGCAAGCAGGAGGAGATCGAGCGGGCCGAGCTGCTGAGCCGTCAGAAGCGGCGATTGCGGGAGACGGAAACACTCCTCACCGTGAGCCGCACCCTGAGCGCGACGCTCGATCCAACGGAGACGATGCGACGGGTGGCTCGCGAGATCGCTCATGCGCTCGGCGCCGACATGGTCGGCGCCTTTCTGGCCGGCCCGAGCGGTGATGACCTCCGCCCGGTGGCCGGCTATCGTGTGCCGCAACACATGCGGGAGGCCTTCCAGCAATTCCCGATCCCCATCAAGAATCACGCGGCGATCGAGGGAGCCTGGGGGGCGCGACGCGCCGTGTGGACGGACGACATGGCGGCCAACCCGCGGGTCGATCGTGAGTCCTTCAACCGGTTCCCCCACCAGTCCGATCTGTTCGTGCCCATCTGTATCAAGGAACGACCCGTCGGGGGCTTCTTCGTGATCTGGTGGACCGAGCGTCGGTCGATCACGGACGACGAGGTGAGGCTCGTGCAGGGCATCAGCGACCTGGCCGGCATGTTCCTCGACAACGCGCAGCTCTACCGTGCCGCCGCGGAGGCCAACCGGGCCAAGGACGAGTTCCTGGCCACGCTCTCCCACGAGCTGAGGAACCCGCTGGGCGCCATTCTCGCCGCCGTGGGTGCGCTGGAGCGCCGGGGCGAGCAGGACGAGAAGACGCGTCGCTCACGCCAGATCATCCTCCGTCAGTCTCACCATCTCGCCCACCTGGTGGACGACCTGCTGGACGTCGCGCGCGTCACCGCCGGCAAGATCACGCTGAGTCGCCAGCCGCTCGATCTCGGTGAGGTGGCCACCAACTGCGTTCGTTTGCTCCGGGACGGCGGGCAGGGGCTCGAGCATCGCGTCACCGTGAGAGCCGAGCCCGTGATGGTGAGCGCCGATCTGACGCGCCTTGAGCAGATCGTCGGCAACCTTCTTCAGAACGCCGTCAAGTACACGCCGGCGGGTGGTTCCGTCGAGATCGACATCACCCGTGAGTCCCGTGACGCCGTGCTGCGCGTGACGGACACGGGACGGGGCATTCGGCCCGAGATGCTGCCGCGGGTATTCGAGCTGTTCGCTCAGGCCGAGCAGCCGCTCGATCGGTCGCTCGGAGGACTCGGCGTCGGCCTCACGCTGACTCGCCGTCTCGTGGAGCTTCACGGAGGCGCGATCACCGCGTTCTCCGAAGGCGAAGGACGCGGGGCTCAGTTCAGCGTTCGCCTGCCCCTCGACGTCACCACAGCACCGCCCCGGCCCCCGTCAGAGCCGCTCGCTCACGGGCGGCCTCGACGGATCCTGATCATCGAGGACAGCCCTGACGCCCGGGAGTCGCTGCGGCTGCTCCTCGAGTCGCAGGGACACCACGTGAGTGAGGCGAGTGATGGAGTCGGCGGCGTGACGCTTGCTCTGGCCGAGGGCCCCGACGTCATCCTGATCGATCTCGGTCTTCCCGGGCTCGACGGCTACGAGGTTGCGCGCACGCTGCGGGGCTCGGCGTTCGGCAAGACCGCGACACTCATCGCCGTCACCGGATACGGCCAGACCGAGGACCGCCGCCGTTCGAGCGAAGCGGGATTCGATGCCCACCTGGTGAAGCCCGTCTCGCCCGAAGCCCTGGCGCGCCTCCTGGCCACCTCGAGCGAGTCGGACGCGTAACACCACAACCTCGAGGCTGGCTCCGCGCGCCGCCCTCAGTGCATGATCGAGCCGCCGGCCACGTTGATCGCCTGGCCCGTGATGTACTCGGCGCTCTCGGAGACGAGAAACGCGGCCACCTCGGCGACGTCGTCGGCGGTGGCGAGCCGGCCGATCGGGACGCTGGCACCACGCATCCTGATCTGTTGCCCGCGTAGCGCCGCGTCGAACGATCCATCGGGCCGCCGCCCGAGATAGTCGAGACGGTCGGTGTCGGCGGCACCCGGACAGATCGCGTTCACGGTGATGCCGTGTGGCGCCAGCTCCATGGCGAGGGCCTGCGTGAAGCCGAGGATCCCGAACTTCGAGGCGCAGTAGGCCGCCAGCTTCGGGTACCCCATCTTCCCGCAGTTGGACGAGATGTTGACGATGCGGCCCCGGACGTTGCGCTCGAGCATCGCGCGCGCGACCGCACGAGAGCACAGGAACGTCCCCTTGAGGTTCACGTCGAGCACCGTGCTCCACGCCTCCTCGCCGAGCTCGATTACCGGCACGCGATCGGCGCCGGGCGGAGCGGCGGCGTTGTTCACCAGGATGTCGAGGCGGCCGAACGTGTCGAGCGCCTCGCGCACCGCCGCATCGATCTGAGCGGTCGAGCGGACGTCGACCAGCCCGGTGATCGCTCGCCGACCGGCTTTCTTCACTTCGTCCGCCACGGCATCGAGCCCGCCCCAGTTCCCGGACGGTTTGGCGGCAACGACCTTGGTGCCGGTCGACGCGACGTCGGTGAGCACGAGATCGCAGCCTTCCGTCGCCAGACGGCGGGCGATGGCCCGCCCGAAGCCGTGCTCGCCGCCGCTGCCCGTGATCATCGCGACCTTGCCCTCGAGGCCCATCACTAACCTCCTGATGAGTGGAATGGCCAGACATGATAGCCTTGGCCTCCCATGATTCGCCCGGTGTATCGCGAGGAGCCCTGCCGGAGCGCGCTGAACCCGGTGAAGGGGATGCCCTTCAAGTGGTCGCTGAACCCCTACATGGGCTGCGCGCACCGCTGCACCTACTGCTATGTCCGCGGCTACGAGCGCCGGGCCGACCGGCCGTCGGGCGAGGAGTACGGCCAGTCCGTGCGCGTGAAGACGAACGTGGCCGAGGTGCTGCGCCAGGAGCTGGCGCGCCGTTCGTGGCGCGGTGAAGGCATCGCGATCGGCGCGGCCACCGATCCCTATCAGCCCGTCGAGGGTTATTACCGGCTCACGCGGAAGTGTCTCGAGGTCCTGACCGCAGCGCGCAACCCGTTCAGCATCATCACGCGCGGCCCCATGATCATCCGGGACATCGACGTGCTCCAGGAGGCCTCACGGCGCGCCGAGGTTCACATCACGTTCTCGGTGCCCACGCTCGACCCGACGATCTGGCGGAGAACGGAGCCGGGCACGGCGCCGCCTCGCCAGCGACTGCGCGCGCTTCGCGCCCTCGTCGACGCCGGCATCAATGCGGGCGTGGGCATCGCGCCCGTGCTGCCCGGGATCACCGACAAGCCGGAGCTGCTGGCCGACGTCGTGCGCGCCGCTCGCGAGGCCGGCGCCACCGGCGTGTGGTGCAACGTGCTGTTCCTGGCGCCCGGCACGCGCGAGCACTTCCTCGAGCATCTCGCGCGCGACTGGCCGGAGCTGCTGCCGCGCTACGAGCGGCTGTACTGCGCCACCACGTATCTGCCCAGGAGCGAGACGGAGCCGATCAAGCGTCAGGTGGTGGCGCTGCGCGAGCGTTACGGCGTCACGGATCGACGTCAGGTGAAGCTCGAGCCGGCTGCGAAGCCGGAGCAGCTCTCGCTCGCCGTCTGATGGCCGCGCGCTTCGAGGGCGCCGTCAACGCACCCGATTTCCCGACCGACCTCGAGTGGCTGAACGCCGCGCGCGCGCTCAGCTTGAAGAACTTCCGCGGCAAGCTCGTCCTCCTGGACTTCTGGACCTTCTGTTGAATCAACTGCCTGCACGTGCTTCCGCAGTTGCGGAGGCTCGAGCGGAAGTGGCACGACGAGCTGGCCGTGATCGGCGTTCACTCGCCCAAGTTCATCGCCGAGCAAGACATCGAGAGCGTGCGCCAGGCCATCCTCAGATTGAACGTGGGCCACCCGGTC
>QHTB01000204.1 GCA_003220615.1 Candidatus Rokuibacteriota bacterium | reverse complement strand
CGTATAGACAGCGGTTTTTGTTTACCGCGATGACAACTTACCGCCGGCCGCGTGCGCGATCGAGACGGTAGAGGGCGATGCGGTAGTCGGACAGCGCCTGGGTTTCGGTGTTCTGCGCCTGGGTGAGGGCCAGCTGCGCGTCAGTCAGCTCGAGGATCGTTCCCACGCCGGCATCGAACCGGCCCTGGGCGAGTCGAAAGTTTTCCTGGGCGGATGCGACGGCGGCCTGGGCGGCCTGGATCCGCTCGGCCGCATCGGTGACCGCTATTTGAGCCTGCTCGACGTTCTGGATGATGTTGAGCTCGGTCACCTTGATGTTGGCCAGCGCGCTCTCGTAATTGGCGCGCGCCTCGCGGTAGCGGCCGATGCGGCCTCCACCATCGTAGATCGTCCAGGAGAGCGACAGCGTCACCGCCCACAACTCTTGCAGGTCTTTACGGGCGCCGCCGTAGATTCCGCTCCCCGTGATGTCGGGGAAGAAGTTGCGGAAGGCCTGGCGCTGCAGGGCCTCGGCGGATTGGGCGCTGAGCTTGGCCTGAAGATACTCCGGACGCTGGCGCAGCGCCTCGGCGCGAATGGCCTGGCGATCGAGCGTGACCGGCTCATACACGAGATTGTCCTGGATCGTCGTCGGCGTATCGACGTCGATCGCCATCGCGGTGTTCAGCGCCACGAGGGCCAGCCGCTCGGCATTCCGGGCCTGGATCACGGCGAGCTTGGCGTTGGCAACGTCGACCTCGGCGCGAGCCACATCGGACTTCGGCCGGGTGCCGACTTCGTAGAATCCGCGCGCAGACTTGAGGTTCAGGTCGGCCCGTTGCAACGCCTGTTCGTTCACGCGGATCAGGCGCTGGGCGAAGAGGATGTTGGTGTACGCTTCCTTGACCGAGAGCGAGATGAGCTGGCGCTGGAGTTCGACGTTTTCGAGCGCGATGTCCTGGAGCTTGCGCGCGGCCTCGGTGGCCGCCAGGTTCTTTCCGAAGTCGAAGAGAAGCTGGCTGAGCGCGACCTGGGCCAGGACGGTCTGATCGAAGTTCCGAAAGACCGTCGACGCGACACCTAAGGTACTGAGACTCGGGTTCTCGCTCTTCGTGGTCGACACCGAGCCCGTGAGCTGAGGCAGGAGCGGCGCCAACGCCTGGTCGACCCGGTAGCGGGCAGCCGCGTAGGCGAAGAGCAGCACGGTGATCTGCGGCTGCTGTTCGAGCGCGATCGCGACGGCCTCGTCGAGCGTGAGCACGCGCCCGGCGATGGGCTGCCGCGCGGGAGCCTCCGGCGTCTGGGCGTTCACGGTGAGGGGAGAACCGACCGAGAGCAAGATGGCCACCGCACTGGCGATCAGACGTGTCGTCATCGGTGAGGTTACGGTCCTCCTTCGTTGCCGCCCGGCCCGAGAATACCATGAGCGCCTGACGAGTCCGGCGTTCGCGCCCGCTTGGACGCGGTGGGCGACGTGTGGATTCACGGTGGACGATCAGTGGACACCTTTTTACTTGACGACCCCTAGATTCTGAGTGGTAGATTCCCGCCTACCACAAGATATAGTTGTCTGACGGGCTGCCGCCTCGGGGAAACAGGTTCGCCCGCCCACGGCGAAGCTGCCTCGAAAAGCCCGTGAGAGGAAGGAGTCGGGATGCTGCCTGAAACCCGTCCGTCGAAGGTCGGTAAGTGGACCGAGCCCGCGCGGAGAGTGCTCCGCGAGCGTTACCTCAGCAGGAAGGACGGCGAGGTGACGGAGACGCCGGAGGAAATGTGCTGGCGGGTGGCGACGTCCATTGCGGCGGGCGAAGCGCGGTACGGACGCACCGCGGCAGCGGTCCGTGAGATCGCGGAGGCCTTCTACGACATGATGGTGGAGGGCGAGTTCCTGCCGAACTCTCCCACGCTCATGAACGCGGGCAAGGGCAACGGGCTTCAGTACTCGGCCTGCTACGTGCTGCCCGTGGGCGACTCCATGGAGGAGATCTTCGACTCCGTGAAGGCCGCGGCGATCATTCACAAGAGCGGCGGGGGGACGGGATTCGCGTTCTCCCGCTTGCGCCCGAAGGACGACCTCGTCGCCTCGACCGGCGGTCGCGCGTCCGGCCCCGTCTCGTTCCTGCGCGTGTTCAACAGCGCGACGGAGGCCGTGAAGCAAGGCGGCACCAGACGCGGCGCCAACATGGGGATCCTCAAGGTCGACCACCCCGACATCCTCGAGTTCATCGAGTGCAAGCTGGACGGTGGCATCACCAACTTCAACATCTCGGTCGCGGCCACCACCGGCTTCATGGAGGCCCTCGAGCGCGGCGAGGATTACAACCTGGTCAATCCTCACACGGGCGCGATCGTGCGCCAGCTCTCGGCGCGCGAGGTCTTCGGGCGGATCGTCTCGGCGGCCTGGCGCACGGGCGATCCCGGGATGGTCTTCCTCGATCGGATCAACGCGAGCCCGGCCAACCCGACGCCGGAGATCGGCCAGATCGAGGCGACCAATCCGTGCGGCGAGCAACCCCTGCTGCCGAACGAGGCGTGCAATCTCGGCTCCCTCAACGTTTCGAAGTTCGCGCGGCGAGCCGAGAACGGTGAGATGACGATCGACTGGGACGAGATGGAGCGCGTGGTGCGGCTCGCCGTGCGTTTCCTGGACGACGTCATCGAGATGAACCCGTACCCGCTGGCGGTGATCGACAAGACCGTGAAGGACAACCGGCGGATCGGCCTCGGCATCATGGGCTGGGCCGACGTGCTGTTCCTGCTCGGCGTGCCGTACAACAGCAAGGAAGCCACCGACCTCGCCGATCGCTTGATGTCCTTCGTCAAGGAGAAGTCGCACGACCAGTCGGCCAAGCTGGCCGAGGAACGCGGGCCGTTTCCGAACTGGGCGCAGTCGATCTACAAGAACGCGCGGCCGATGCGGAACTCCACCGTCACCACGATCGCGCCCACCGGCACGATCTCGATGATCGCGGGGTGCTCGTCGGGCGTCGAACCCATCTTCGCCCTGGCCTTCGAGCATCGGGTCAAGCAGTCCGACGGTGAGCGCGTGCTGACCTTCGTCAACGAGACGTTCGAGGCGATCGCGCGAGACCAGGGCTGGTTCTCCGACGCACTGATGCAGGAGATCGCCCGCCGCGGGACCATCCACGGCATTCCGGGCGTCCCCGAGGCGGCCCAGCAGGTCTTCAAGACCTCGCACGAGATCGGCTTCGAGTGGCACGTCCGGCACCAGGCCGCGTTCCAGCGTTCCACCGACAATGGCGTGTCGAAGACGATCAACCTGCCCAACGGCGCCAGCGAAGCCGATGTCGCCAGCGCCTATCGGCTGGCATGGGAGCTCGGCTGTCTCGGCATTACCGTGTTCCGTGACGGCTGCAAGGGCGAGCAGGTGCTGAACGTCGGCGTCGGCGCCAAGAAGGACAAGGCGGCCCCCGCCGCGCCGCCGATGGCGGCCATGGTGATCAAGCCCCGCCCGCACAGCCTCAAGGGCACGACGTACCGGATGGAGACACCGATCGGGACGGCGTACATCACGATCAACGAGACGAAGGAAGGCGAGGCCTTCGAGGTCTTCGCCCAAGTCGGCAAGGGCGGCTCTGAAACGATGGCCGTTGCCGAAGCCCTCGGCCGGCTGATTTCGCTCACGTTGAGGCTCCCTTCGCCCCTTTCGGCTCAGCGCCGGCTCGAGGAGGTCATCAGCCAGCTCTCGCGCATCGGCGGCGCCCAGCCGACGGGCTTCGGGCCGTCGAAGATCCTCTCGCTGCCCGATGCCATCGCCCGGACGCTGGCCGGAGTGCGGCCAGGCGACGTTCGTGTACGAGGAAGGCTGCAAGAAGTGCCTGAGCTGTGGCTTCAACGAGTGCTGAGGCGGCGATCCGAACTGCGGTGTAGACACACAGCGCAAACCAGGGGGGCCAACGGGGGGAATGTCTCATTCCCCCCGTTGTTCATGATCATAGGGCGCGATTTGAATCGCAAAGCGCCGCCACAGCCAGTGCTAAACTCCGCGCATGTTTTCGGGCGGTAGTTACGACGAGGTCGCGCGGTGGTTGCACAACTTCCTCCTCTCTCACGCCAAGCGCGAAAATCCACGGATCGAGGTCGAACTGGAGTCGGGTGACGAGCGGGAAGGGAAGTCCTACGCGGCTCGCCTTCGATTCGGCGACAAGACCTCGAGGCCGATCGAGTTCGATTACAAAGAAGTTGCCGACAACCGCGGCAGCCTGGCGTGGGGCCGATCGATGGCCGAGCGCACGCGTGCGCTCGCGCGCGAGCTGACCGGCTCCTGATCCCGGCCGGGACCGCGATTCTGCCGCCGCCCCGCTGGATTCGCAGCGGGGACCTCAACGGATTTCTCGGGCTCGCCCTCGACAACATCACCCAGCTCGTCATCCTCGCGGGCGTGCTCATCGGCGTCTTTCAGTTCCCGGCCGACCTCGTGCTCTACCGCATGGTCCCGGGCACCGCGCTCGGTGTCCTCGTGGGCGACCTCGCCTATACGTGGCTGGCCCTCCAGCTGATGACCCGGACCGGGCGTGACGACGTGACCGCGATGCCGTTCGGCATCGACACGCCCACGTTGTTCGCCATGGTGTTCGGCGTGATGGGGCCCGTGAAGATGGCCACGGGAGACGCCATGCTCGCGTGGAAAGTCGGCATGGGCGTGACCATCGCCATCGGCCTGGTCAAGACCGTGCTGAGCTTCGCCGGGGATTTCGCCCGACGCGTCGTCCCACGGGCCGCGCTCCTCGGCTCCATCGCCGGGATTGCGATTCTGCTGATCGCCTTCCTTCCGGCGCTCAAGGTCATGCGGGATCCGCTCGTCGGCCTGCCGACGCTGACGATTCTGCTGGTGGCGCTTCTCGGTCGCGTGAGGATGCCCTGGGGTCTGCCCGGCGCGTTCGTCGCCGTGGTCGCGGGCGCGGCCATCTTCTGGCTGCGCGGTGCATGGACGGGGGAGACTCACGGCCCAGCGCTCGGCGCACTGAGGTTGGCGGTGCCCTGGCCCACACTGGCCTGGCTCGACGCGCTTCCCGAAACGGCCGGGTACTTGAGTGTGGCGCTGCCGTTCGCGCTCGTGACCGTGATCGGTGGGATCGACAACACCGAATCGGCGGCGGCGGCCGGCGACGAGTACCGCGCGCGCGACATCCTGCTCACCGAAGCCCTCGCGACGATCGTGGCGGGGCTCTGCGGCGGCGTCGTACAGAACACTCCCTACATCGGACATCCAGCCTACAAGGCGATGGGCGCGCGGGCGGGGTACACGCTCGTGACCGGGCTCGTCATCGGCGTTGGCGCAGCCCTCGGCGTGCTGTCGAGGCTCGTCGCCGTGCTTCCGGAAGCCGCGGTCGCGCCGATCCTGATCTTCATCGGCCTGGAGATCACGGCCCAGGCATTTCACGCGTCGCCTCGTCATCACGGGCCCGCCGTCGCGCTGGCCTTCGTTCCGGTGGCCGCGACGGTCGTCGTCATCGAGGCGGGCAGCCTGCTCGGGGCGCTTGGGCGATCGCCGGCCGACTTCTCAGGGGACGGGGCGCTCATGTGGCAAGCGCTGCTCGTGCTCGGGAACGGCTTCATCCTCACCGCAGTGCTGTGGGCCTGGACACTCACGGCGATCTTGGACGGCCGGACATACGTGGCGGCGGCCCTGCTGGCTGCGGGAAGCCTCGCCGCGCTCTGCGGCCTCATCCACTCGCCGTTGCCCAGCGGCGCTCTCTTCCTGCCCTGGTCGCCGCCACGGCCGATCACCGTGCAGCTGGCCGGTGCGTACGGGGTGGCGGCCGCGATCTGTTGGATGGCGGCGGTGCGACAACGCGGTAAGATCACAATGTGAAGCTCGGGTCGACTGCCGCGTGACCGCGCTCCGCGTCGCCATCATCGGAGCCGGCCCCGCCGGCTACTACGCCGCCGACCATCTTCTCCGCCAGGATGCCGTGCCGGTCGAAGTGGACCTCTTCGATCGCCTGCCGACGCCGTACGGGCTCGTTCGTCTCGGCGTCGCGCCCGACCACCAGAAGATCAAGTCGGTGACGGCTGCATTCGACAAGGTCGCCGCCAATCCGCGTTTCCGATTCTTCGGGGGCGTGGAACTCGGGCATCACGTCACGGTCGACGACCTGCGACGTCACTACCACCAGATCCTCTATTCGACGGGCGCCCAGACCGATCGTCGGATGGGCATTCCCGGCGAGGATCTGGTCGGCAGTCACCCGGCGACGGAGTTCGTCGCCTGGTACAACGGCCACCCCGACTACCGTGATCATGTCTTCGACCTCTCGGCGGAACGCGCGATGGTAGTGGGCGTGGGCAACGTCGCCGTCGACGTGGTGCGCATCTTGTGTCGCTCGCCCGAGGAGCTGGCGGCGACCGACATCGCCGACCACGCGCTGGAGGCGCTCCGCCACAGCCGTGTCCGCGAGGTCTACCTGCTGGGGCGTCGCGGCGCCGCCCAGGCGGCCTTCACGAATCCCGAAATCAAGGAGCTGGGGGAGCTGCCCGACGCCGATTTGATCGTGCGGCCAGAGGAGGTCGAGCTCGATCCCGTGTCGCGGGCCGCCCTCGAGGCGTCGCCCGACCGCGCCACCACCAAGAAAGTGGAGATCCTGCAGGAGTACGCACGCCGTGCCCCGACGGGGAAGCGCAAGCGCCTGTTCGCGCGTTTTCTCGTCTCGCCGGTAGAAGTGCTCGGCGACGCCAAGGGTCACGTCCGGGCGCTTCGGCTCGTGAAGAACCGTCTCGAGGCCAGCGACCGCGGTCCGCAAGCCAAGCCGACCGGCGAGATCGAGGAGATCCCAGCCGGGCTCGTGTTTCGCTCCGTCGGGTACCGAGGCGTCGCGCTCCCCGGCGTGCCGTTCGACGAGCGGTCCGGCGTGATCCTCAACGACAAGGGCCGGGTGCTGGACCCGGCGACGAAGCGCCCGCGTGCCGGCGAATACACGGCGGGCTGGATCAAACGCGGCCCGAGCGGTGTTATCGGAACGAACAAGCCGGATGCGGGCGAGACCGTCGCGCTCATGCTCGAGGATGCCAAGGCGGGGTCGACGCTGCATCCGCCGGCGTCCGATCGCGCGGCGATCGAGCGGTTGGTCCGGGAGCGTCAGCCCCGTTGCGTGTCGTACCCCGACTGGAAGATGCTCGATCGGCTCGAAGTCGAGCGGGGCCGTCCGAGCGGCCGTCCACGCGTAAAGTTCTGCACGGTCGAGGAGATGCTCAAAGCACTCGGCCGGTGAATAGGTTCTTGATTCCTCACGTCGCACGTGTGTAAATGGCGTCGATTGCGTGTGTGAACACCATCACTATCCCGGAGGAGGGCTCATGAGGACGGGGGCGAAGTGCGTGGTTGCCGTAGCGGCGACCTTGTTCGTGGCCGGCGCTGCCGTGGTCTCGGCGCAGCCCGAGTGGAAGGCGCCAGCGGACGCGAAGGCGATGAAGAATCCGTCGCCCAAGGATCCCAAGTCCATTGCCGAGGGCAAGAAGCTCGCAGAAACGAACTGCGCGACCTGTCACGGCCCGGAAGGGAAGGGCAACGGCCCTGCCGCCGCCGCGCTGCCGCCGCCCAAGCCCGCCGACTGGACCTCGGCCAAGGTGAAGAGCGAACCCGACGGCGATATCTTCTGGAAGATCTCCAACGGGCGCGGGGCCATGCCGCCCTGGAAGCATCTCCCGGACAAGGATCGCTGGGCGTTGGTGAACTACATCCGCAGTCTCCAAAAGTAGTCGTCGCGCCCGGATCGAGCATTCGACGCCCTGTTCGGGAGGATCGTGGCCTCCCGACAGGGCGTCGTCGTCAGATGCGACTCGCCACCATCGACCTCGGCACCAACACGGTCCGCCTGCTCGTCGCCGACATTGCTGCAGTTGGCCGCTGGAAGACCGTCGTGCAGGATCAGCGCGTCACCCGACTCGGCGAAGGCCTCCGCGCGAGTGGTCGTCTCGCCGAGACGCCGATGAATCGGACGGCCGCGACGGTGACCGAATACGCGCGGCGGGCGAGGGAGGCAGGCGCCGGCGCGCTCAGGATCATCGCGACGAGCGCGGTGAGAGACGCCGCCAACGGGCGTGAGTTCGCGATCGCCGTCGAGCGCGCGAGTGGCCAGGCGGTCGAGATCGTGAGCGGTGAAGAGGAGGCGCGGTTGACCATCCGCGGCATCGTCGCCGGCCTCGGTACGGCGCAGGGACGGCTGCTGGCCTTCGACATCGGCGGCGGGAGCACCGAGTACATCCTGGCGCACGCCGGGCGAGTCGAGACGGCCATCAGCTTGCGGCTCGGCGTGGTGCCGCTCAGCGAGCGCTTCCCATGTCCGATGCGCGTGGACGTGGATCGTTATCGCGCGATGGAGTCGGAGATTCGCCACGGTCTCGAGCAGGAGCTTCCCCACGCCGTGCGCGCCTCGGGTGTTGCTGATCTGGTGGGAACGGCGGGAACGGTGACGACGCTGGCGGCGCTCGACCTCGGCCTTCGATCCTACGACGCCGAGCGCGTGCAGGGGCATCGGCTGAGCCGGGCGGCGATCGAGAAGCTTCGCGATCGCCTCTGCATGCTCACCCAGGACGAGCGTGGGCGCCTGCCGTGCCTCGAGCCGGGCCGCGCCGATCTCATCGTGCCTGGCGTCGCCATCGTCCTCGCCAGCCTCGACGTCACGCGGACGGATGCGGTCGTGGTGAGCGACTGGGGATTGCGGGAAGGTATCATGGCCGAAACCATCGAGCGGCTCTCATGATGCGCCGTGTGCTCCTCGCGCTCTCGACGCGGCCCGCCATCGGCAGATGGATGGAGCGTGTGCCGGCAACCCGAGCGCTGGTGCGCCGCTTCGTCGCGGGGACGACGACCGAGGATGCCCTGGCCGTCCTCGAAGGGCTCAACGCCCGTGGCCTGATGGGGGCGGTGACGTACCTGGGCGAGAACGTCGCGACCCCGGCGGACGCCGAGCGCGCGACCCAGACCTACCTGCATCTGCTCGACGAGATCAAGCGACGCAATCTGAACGTGTTGCCGTCGCTGAAACTGACCCACCTGGGTCTCGACCTCGGCCAGCAGGTCTGCGTCACGAATCTCACCGCCGTGCTCGAGCGCGCCCGCGCGGCGGGCACGCGCGTGTGGGTCGACATGGAGTCGTCGGTCTACACGGACCGCACGCTCGCGCTGTACGCGCGGCTCCGGCCCCAGCACTCGCACCTCGCCTGCGTCGTCCAGGCCTACCTTCGCCGGACGCCCGCCGACCTCGAGCGCTTGATCGACGTCGGCGCCACCGTGCGTCTGTGCAAGGGCGCCTATCGCGAGCCGCCCGCGATCGCCTATCCCGACAAGCACGATGTCGATCGAGCCTATCGCCGCTTGATCGATCGCCTGCTGGCGCCGGATGCGCTGGCCCGCGGCGCGTACACGGGCTTTGCCACCCACGACGATCAGATGCTGGCCCACGTCCGCGATCGCGTCCGCGAGCGACGCCTTGCCTCCGGGCGCTGGGAGATCCAGATGCTCTACGGGATCCGACCCGAGATGCCCGGGCGCCTCGCCGCCGAGGGTCTGCCCGTGCGCGTGCTGGTTCCCTTCGGCGAGGACTGGTACGGGTACTTCATGCGGCGCCTGGCCGAGCGTCCCGCCAACCTCCTCTTCTTCCTCAAGAATGTCGCTCGATCCTGAGGCCTAATTTGACACGGATTTTCGCGCCGCTTATCCTAGGCCGACATGGACGAGATTGCCGTCCTGGTCCTGAATTACAGCTTTGAGCCTCTACATTTCACGAATGGCCGTCGCGCCATCACGCTCATGCTCGCCGGCAAGGCGGAAGCCGTGGAGGACTCGCCCCGTGTGGTTCGCTCGCCGTCGCGCGCCTTCGCGCTGCCGGCAGTGATCCGCCTGGCTGTATACATACGCAAGCCGTTCCTCGACAGGGTGGCCTTCAACAAGAAGAACATCCTGCGACGGGACGGCTACACCTGCCAGTACTGCAACCGCCGCGGCGAGCGTCTCACCGTGGACCACGTCATGCCGCGGTCGCGCGGCGGCGAGACGACGTGGATTAACGTCGTCGCGGCCTGCCTTCGCTGCAACCTCAAGAAGGGAAATCGCCTCCCCGACGAGGTGGGCATGCGACTACTCCGCGAGCCGGTGCATCCCAAGTTCGTGTTCTCGACGCACATGCTCAAGCACCCGCACGCGCATTCGCTGATCGATTCCTGGCGCAAGTATCTCGTGGCGGACGCCGTCCCGGCGTCCTAGGGCGTCAGTGTTTCGGCTCACCTCGGAGTTTCCGCCCCGCGGCGACCAGCCACGCGCCATCGAGCGCCTCACCGAGCTGGTGAGCTCGGGCCAGCGCCACGCTGTGCTGCGCGGCGTGACGGGCTCGGGCAAGACCTACACGATGGCCAACGTGATCGCCAACGTTCGGCGGCCCACCCTGGTCCTGTCGCCCAACAAGACCCTGGCCGCTCAGCTCTTCAGCGAGTTCAAGGCGTTCTTCCCGCAAAACGCCGTCGAGTACTTCGTCTCGTACTACGACTACTACCAACCCGAGGCCTACATCCCCCAGTCGGACACCTACATCGAGAAAGACGCCCTGGTGAACGACGAGATCGATCGCATGCGCCACTCGGCCACGCGCTCGCTCATGGAACGCCGCGACGTGGTCGTGGTGGCCTCGGTGTCCTGTATCTACGGCATCGGCGCCCCGGAGACGTACCAGGAGATGCACCTGGCTCTGCGCGAGGGCGAGCAGATCGACCGCGACGAGATCATCCGCCGGCTCATCGCCGTGCAGTACGAGCGCAACGACTACGACTTCCACCGGGGAACGTTTCGCGTGCGCGGCGACATCGTGGAGATCTTTCCGGCCAACGAGGAGACGTTCGCGCTGCGCATCGAGCTCTTCGGCGACGTGGTGGACGCCATCCACCGGATCGACCCGTTGCGCGGCCAGGTGCTCGAGCGCCTGGACAGCGTTCACGTGTATCCGGCGAGTCACTACGTCACGCCGGCCGCCCAGCTCGAGCGCGCGCTGGGCACGATCCAGGAGGAGCTGGGTGAGCGCCTGGCCTTCCTGCGCCCGCGCAACCGGTTGCTGGAGGCCCAGCGCCTGGAGCAGCGCACGCTCTTCGACATGGAGATGCTGCGCGAGCTGGGGTATTGCCACGGCATCGAGAACTACTCGCGGCATTTGACCGGGCGTCGGGCCGGTGAGCCGCCGCCGGTGCTGATCGACTATCTACCCAAGGACGCGCTCGTGATCATCGACGAGAGCCACGTGGCCGTGCCGCAGATCCGCGGGATGTACTACGGCGACCGCTCGCGCAAGGAGGCGCTCGTCGAGTACGGCTTCCGGCTGCCGTCGGCGTTCGACAACCGCCCGCTGACGTTCGAGGAGTTCACGCGCATCGTCACCCAGACGGTCTACGTGTCGGCGACACCGAGCGCGTACGAGCTGGGGCTGGCCGCCGAGACCGTGGTGGACCAGGTCATCCGCCCGACCGGCCTCACCGATCCGAAGATCACCGTGCGGCCGGCGGGCGAGCAGGTCGACGATCTGCTGGCCGAGGTGCGGGCCCGCGCCGAGCGCGCCGAGCGCGTGCTGGTGACGACGCTCACCAAGCGCATGGCCGAGGACCTCACCGAGTACTACCAGCAGGCGGGGTTGCGCGTGCGCTACCTCCACTCCGACATCGACACGCTCGATCGTGTCGCCGTCATCCGCGATCTCCGGCTCGGCAAGTTCGACTGCTTGATCGGCATCAATCTGCTTCGCGAGGGCCTCGACATCCCCGAGGTCTCGCTGGTCGCCATCCTCGACGCCGACAAGGAAGGCTACCTGCGCTCGGGGACGTCGCTGATCCAGACGGCGGGACGCGCGGCCCGCAACGTCAACGGCGAGGTCATCATGTACGCCGACCACGTGACCGAGTCGATGGCGGCGACCATCCAGGAGACGGATCGCCGGCGGGTCTTGCAGGCCGCCTACAACGCGGAGCACGGCATCACGCCCGAGACGATCCGCTCGTCCATCCGCGAGTTGCTCCAGACCGTCTACGAGCGCGACTACGTCACGGTCGAGGTCGAGGAGCGCGGGCCGGAGCGCTTCGAGACCCCGGCGCAGTTGACCGAGCGGATCAGCGAGTTGGAAGGCCGGATGAAGGAGGCCGCCCGGCGCCTGGACTTCGAGCAGGCCGCTGAATTGCGCGACCGGCTTCGCGCGCTCAAGAAGCTGCAGACCGTCTAGTCCCGGAATCCTCCCGCCTCGGCGACGTCACGGCGAGCGTGCCGCCAGCCCCGCCGGTAGTCGATCTATTCGCTCGAGTTTACAGCTCGCTCGATCGACCCGAATTCTCGACGGCCGCGTTGCGATCGACGCGGCGGGTGACATCACAATGTCGCGGCGTTACCGAGCGGTGCCGGGGGGCCGACGAGCTTGGTGTAGTCTATGCAGCCCCTCCGGACCGTGGCGTCAACGGTTGCCGTGCTGTGAGTAGGGTCATGCGACAGGGCAGGCAGGGGTGAGCGCGTGAGCGCGACTCGGCGAACGAGTGAAGCTGTCGGAGAAGTTGTCGTTCTTCGTCCGGTCAACGGCGAATGATCCGCGTCCTCGTCGCCGACGATCATCCCGTCGTTCGAGTCGGTCTGCGCGAGATCCTGACCCGGCAGCGCGACATCGTCGTCCTGGGCGAGGCAGGGACGGGCGCCGAGGTGTGCAAGCTCGTCGAGCAGAAGGCCTGGGACGTGATCGTGCTCGATGTGACCCTCCCCGACCGGAGCGGCCTGGACGTGCTCAAGGAGATCAAACGCGAGCGCCCGAAGCTCCCGATCCTCATCCTCAGCGCCTATCCCGAGGAAGACTATGCGGTGCGGGCGCTTCGTGCGGGCGCGGCCGGCTACGTGACCAAGAGCGCGTCGCCCGAGGAGCTGGTCCGGGCGGTCCGCCGACTCGCCCAGGGCCAGCGTTACATGAGCCCGGCCGCGGCCGAGGAGCTCATCGGCGCGCTCGGCAATGGCCTGGACCAGGCGCCGCACGAACGTCTTTCGGACCGCGAATACCAGGTGTTGTGCCTCCTGGGTAGCGGCAAGAGCGTTGGCCGGATCGCCCAGGAGCTCGAGCGGAGCGTCAAGACGATCAGTACGTATCGGGCGCGGATTCTCGAGAAGATGGACATGCAGAGCAACGCCCAGCTCGTCCACTACGTCTTGCAGCGGCGACTGGCCGAGCCGGTGTGAGGGAAGGGATCACGGGCGCCGCCGAACCCTCTCCCTGGTAGAGAAAAGGGTTTCCCGTACGAAGTTCCGTACCGGGAAATCGCCCGTCGGCGGAAGTCCTATAGTGCCGCCGGCCGGTCTCCTACATCACCATAGCTCCGTCACCGATTGTCCACACAGCTTGAAACCGGAGAATGCCCCGCCAAGGGAGGGCTCCTTTCATGATGCGTTGGATCGTCGGGTCGAGCCTGCAGTATCGATTTCTGGTAGTCGGCATTGCCGCGGCGATGATGGTCTTCGGCATCACTCGACTCGGGCACATGCCAGTGGACGTCTTCCCCGAGTTCGCGCCGCCGACCGCGGAGATCCAGACTGAGGCGTTAGGGCTCTCCGCCGCCGAGGTGGAGAACCTGGTCACGTTGAACACGGAGGAGTTGCTCGCCGGGGTCCCGTGGCTGAAGACCATGCGCTCGCGGTCGGTTCCGGGCATGTCATCGGTCCAGCTGATCTTCCAGCCCGGGACCAATCTGATGCAGGCGCGGCAGCTCGTGCAGGAGCGGCTGATCCTGTCGTACTTGCTGCCGAACGTGTCGCAACGTCCGGTGATGCTCAACCCGGTGTCGGCGACGAGCCGCACCATGATGATCGGCGTGTCCTCCAAGAAGCTGTCGCCGCTCGAGCTGTCCGTGCTCGCCCGCTGGACGATCAAGCCCCGCCTGATGGGCGTCCCCGGCGTGGCCAACGTCTCGGTCTGGGGCCATCGTGAGCGGCAGCTCCAGGTGCAGATCGATCCGGAGCGGCTGCGCGCCCACGGCATCACCCAGGAGCAGATCATCAAGACGACCGGGGACTCCTTGTGGGTGTCGCCCCTCACGTTCTTGAACGCGTCCTTCCCAGGGACCGGCGGCTGGATCGACACCCCCAACCAGCGGCTCGGAGTGCAGCACGTCCTCCCCATCTCGACGCCGGAGGACCTGGCCCGTGTGCCCGTCGACGGCGCGAAGGTGCGCCTGGGTGACGTGGCCACCGTGGTGGAAGGACACCCACTCCTCATCGGGGATGCGTTTCATACCGGCGGCGCCGGCCTCATGATGGTCATCGAGAAATTCCCCGGGACGAACACGCTGGAAGTCACGCGGGGCATCGACGCAGCGCTGGACGCGCTCCGGCCAGGCCTGCCGGGAGTGGACGTCGACTCCCGGATCTTCAGAGCAGCGACCTTCATCGAGATGGCCTTCGACAATCTCACGACCGCCCTGCTGCTCGGCGGGCTGCTCGTGGTCATCGTGCTGGGTGCCTTCCTCGCCTCGTGGCGGACTGCGGTGATCAGCGTGATCGCCATCCCGATGTCGCTGCTGGCCGCAACACTCGTCCTGTACATGCGGGGCGCCACGCTCAATACGATGGTGCTGGCGGGCTTCGTGATCGCCGTGGGGGCCATCGTCGATGATGCCATCGTCGCGGTCGACCAGGTCGTCCGGGAGCTCAGGAGGCGGCGTCAGGAGGGGAGCAAGGATTCGACGTCCAGCATCATTCGAGACGCTTTGCTCGACGTGGGCCGTCCTGTTCTCTACGCCACCCTGATCGTGGTCCTCGCCGTCGTGCCGGTCTTGTTCATGGAGGGCGTGTCCGGCGCCTTCTTCAGGCCGCTGGCTGTCTCGTATGTGCTCGCGGTGCTCGCCTCGCTCGTCGTGGCCCTCACCGTCACCCCCGCGCTGGCGCTGATGCTCCTGGGTAACGGTGCTGTCCAGGCGAGCGAAGGGCCACTGGTCCGCACGGTGCAGCGCGGCTACGACGCGTTTCTTGCGCGGACCATCCGTGCTCCGCGGGCCGCGCTGGTCACTGCCGTCGGCCTGGTGGTGGTCGCCGTAGCGGTCTGGCCTCTGCTCGGCCAGTCGTACCTGCCGTCGTTCAAGGAACGGCACCTGCTGATCGACTGGGTGGGGCAGGCGGGGACCTCTCATCCTGCGATGACCCGAGTGATGAACCAGGCGGCGCGTGAGCTCCGGACCGTGCCCGGAGTCAGCAACGTCAGCGCCCACCTCGGACGCGCGATCACTGGAGATCAGGTGGTCGGCATCAACGCCAGTCAGCTCTGGCTGACCATCGATCCCAAGGCCAATTACGAGGCGACGGTCGCCGCCGTCGAGCGGGTGGTCGACGGCTATCCCGGACTGTCGGGGAACGTGCAAACGTACCTCCGAGACCGGATGCGGGAAGTGTTGACCGGCGCCGACGATGCCATCGTCGTCCGGCTCTACGGTCCGGAGCGCGCCACGCTTCAGCGCACGGCGGAGGATGTGAAGCAGGCCCTCTCGAAGATCAATGGCATCGCGGCGTTGAAGGTGGAGGGCCAGGCTGAGGAAGCCCAGATCGAAGTCAGGGTCGACCTGGCCGCGGCCGAACGATATGGCCTCAAGCCAGGCGATATCCGCCGGCAGGTCGCGACCGTGTTTGCCGGCCTCCAGGTGGGCACCCTGTTCGAGCAGCAGAAGGTGTTCGAGGTCGTGGTCTGGGGCGCGCCCGAGGTCCGCTCGAGCCTCACGAGCCTTCATGAGCTGCTTCTGGAGACGCCCAAGGGCAAGCCCGTCCGCTTGCGGGAGGTGGCGGAGCTGCGCATCGCCCCGACCCCCACCGTCATCCACCATGAAGCGCTCTCACCGCGTGTCGACGTGGTCGCGAACGTGCGGGGCCGAGATCTCGGCTCTGTCACGCGCGAGGTCGAACACCGGCTCAAGAGTGTGAAGTTTCCGCTCGAGTACCGCGCGGAGCTGCTCGGCGAATACGCGGAGCGGCAGGCCGCCCAGAAGCGCATGCTCAGCTTCGCCATCGCCGCGGCGGTCGGGATCGTTCTCCTCTTGCAGGCGGCCTTCGGGAGCTGGCGCCTGGCCGCGCTCGTCGTCTTGACGTTGCCGATGGCGCTGGTCGGTGGCGTGCTCGCCGCGTTCGCCGGTGGCGGCATCTCGCTCGGGTCCCTCGTGGGATTCCTGGCGCTCCTCGGCATCGCGGCGCGCAACGGAATCTTGCTCGTCAATCGTTACCAGGAGATCCAGGAGCACGAGGGCGAAGCCTTCGGTGCGCGGCTCGTCGAGCGTGGGACCCGCGAACGGCTGGCGCCGATCCTCATGACGGCGGCCACGACCGCGGTCGCCCTGCTGCCCGTCGTATTCCTCGGCGACATCGCGGGTCTCGAGATCGTGCGCCCGATGGCTCTGGTGATCCTCGGGGGCCTCGTCACGTCGACGTGGCTCACCCTGGTCGTGCTCCCCGCGCTGTATCTGAGGTTCGGAGCGATGGGGCGTCGAGTCACCGTCGCCGAGACAGTCCCTGCCGCGGTGTCTCCGCTGCGGGCGTGAACGATACCAACGCGTGCGAACGCGATAAGGAGGAAGCCATGCAGCGCAGTCATCGACGGTGGGCTGTGATTCTGATCGTTGCCGGCCTGGGGGGTTCGGCGTGCACACATAAGACCGAGATGCCCGCCCAGAGCAAACCCGCGAAGACCGAGGCCGTCCAGGGGACGGAACTCAGTCGCGTGACGCTGTCTCCGAAAGCGGCGGAACGGCTGGACATCAAGACGGCGGCGATGCGCGACGAGCAGGTCAAGGCGCGCAAGTCATCGCCCGCCGGCGCGGGCGCAGCGAAGCCGACGGCCGCCGGCGCGGGCGCCAAAGAACGGGTCGACGTGGCGATGTCCAGTACGCGGAAAGTCGTTCCCACCTCCGCGGTGCTCTACGACGCGAAGGGCAAGACGTGGGTCTACACCAACCCGGAGCCGCTGGTCTTCGTCCGACACGCCGTCAGCATCGACTACATCGACGGCGACCGGGCGGTGCTCCTGGACGGTCCGGCCTCCGGCACCGCGGTGGTGACCGTCGGCGCGGCTGAATTGCTTGGCACCGAGTACGGAAGGAAATGACGGCCCCGGGAGGTCCACAGCGATGATGCGTTGGATCGTCGGATCCAGCCTGAAGTTCCGGTTCCTGGTGATCGCCGCCGCGGCGGCGATGATGTACTTCGGCGTCGAGCGCCTTCGCACCATGCCCGTGGACGTCTTTCCCGAGTTCGCGCCGCCCATCGTCGAGATCCAGACGGAAGGCATCGGCATGACGGCGACCGAGGTGGAAGAGTTGATCACGGGCCCGATGGAGGAGCAGCTCCGGGGCACGCCGGAGCTCGACGTCCTGCGCTCCAAGTCGGTGGTCGGCCTCTCGGCGATCCGCCTCATCTTCAAAATGGGAACCGACGTCCTGCACGCCCGGCAGCTGGTGCAGGAGCGCCTCGAGCAGGCGGTGCACATCTTGCCGCGCTCGGCCGGCGCGCCGATCATGCTCCAGCCGCTGTCGGCGACGAGCCGGGCCATGAAGATCGGGATCACGTCGAAAGAGCACAGCCTGATGGATCTTTCGATGATCGCCTACTGGACGATCAAGTTCCGTTTGCTGCAGGTCCCGGGCGTGGCCAACGTCCCGATCTGGGGCGAACGGATCAAGCTGCTGGCGGTGCTCGTCGATCCGGAGAAGTTGCGCAAGTACGACGTCTCGCTCAATGACGTCGAAAAGTCGGTCGGCGAAGCGCTGGAGTTCTCGGCGCTGCCGTATTCGAAGCACGCCAAGCTTCAGACCGAGGGGTTCATCGATACCCCGAATCAACGTCTGGCGCTGCGCTACGTCCTGCCCGTCATCGAGGCGGAGGACCTGTCCAGAGTGCCGATCGACGTTCACGAGGGCAAGACCGTGCTCCTTCGTGACGTCGCCGAGGTGAAGTGGGAGACGTGGCCGATGATCGGCGACGCGGTCATCAACGGCGGCCCTGGCCTGATGATGATCGTCGAGAAGCTGCCCTGGGCCAACACGCTGGACGTGACGCGGGGCGTGGAGGAGGCACTGGCGGCGTTGAAGCCCGGTCTACAAGGGGTCCAGATCGACGCCCAGATCTTCCGGCCCGCGACCTTCATCGAGATGGCGCTCCACAATCTCACGGCCGCGCTGCTCATCGGCTGCGTGCTCGTGATCGTGGTGCTCGGCGCCTTCCTGTACGAGTGGCGGGCGGCGCTCATCAGCGTCGTGGCCATCCCCCTGTCGCTGATGGCCGGCGCCCTCGTCCTGTACGTGCGTGGCACCACCATCAACACCATGGTCCTGGCCGGGTTCGTGATCGCCGTCGGCGTCGTGGTCGACGACGCCATCATCGACATCGAGAACATCGTGCGACGCCTGCGCCAGTATCGCAGAGAAGGAAGCACCAAGTCGGTGGGCAGCGTCATCCTCGAGGCCTCGCTCGAGGTGCGCAGCGCCATCGTCTACGCGACGCTGATCGACGCCGTGACCCTGTTGCCGGTCTTCCTCATGGAAGGCCTCTCCGGCTCGTTCTTCAAACCGCTGGCGCTCTCGTACGCGCTGGCGGTGCTGGCCTCCATGGTGGTCGCGCTGACCGTCACGCCCGCGCTCGGCTTCATCCTGTTGTCGAACACCGCGCTCGAACGCCGTGAGTCGCCGATTACCCGGTGGCTGCAGCACAGGTACGAGGCTCTCTTGACGCGAATCATCCGCACCCCGCGGCCGGCGTTCATCACGGTGTGCGTCATCGTGCTCGCCGGGGCGGTCGTCTACCCCCGACTCGGGCAGTCGCTGCTCCCGAACTTCAAGGAGCGAGACTTCCTGATGCACTGGGTGACGACGCCGGGGACCTCCCATCCGGAAATGGTCCGGGTCACGGAGCAAGCATGCCGTGAGCTGATCTCCATTCCCGGGGTCCGCAACTGCGGCTCCCACGTCGGACGCGCCATTACCGGCGACGAGCCGTACGGCGTGAATTTCACCGAGAACTGGATCAGCGTCGATCCCAAGGTGGACTACGACAAGACGCTGGCCAAAGTGCAAGAGCTCGTCGACGGTTACCCCGGCCTCTACCGCGACGTGCAGACCTATCTCAAGGAGCGGATCAAAGAGGTGCTGACCGGCGCCAAGCAGTCCATCGTCGTTCGCACCTACGGTCCTGATCTCGAAGTCCTCCGCCACACCGCGGCGGACGTGGAGCGCGCTCTGGGCGGGATTCCGGGGCTCGTCGACCTGAAGGCGGAGGTCCACCGGCCTGTGCCTCAGGTGGAAGTCAAAGTCGACCTCGCCAGCGCCAACCAGCATGGACTCAAGCCCGGCGACGTCCGTCGGGCGGCGGCCACGATCGTGTCCGGTATCGAGGTGTCCGACATCCACCGGGACGGAAAGGTGTACGACGTGTGGGTGTGGAGTAAGCCCGAGGCGCGCCGGAGCGTGACGGACATTCAGAACCTGGTCATCGACACACCCAAGGGCGGTCACGTCCGCCTGGCGGAGGTGGCCGACGTGAGCGTCAAGCCCACACCGGACGCCATCGAGCACGAAGGCCTCTCGCGCCGGCACGACGTGGGTGGGAACGTGCGCGGACGCGATCTTGGCTCCGTCGTCGGCGACGTGGAGCGTCGTCTCAGGGACGTCAAGTTCCCCCTGGGTTACCGCGCGGAGGTGCTCGGGGAATATGCCGAACGGCAAGCTGCCCAGCGGCACCTGCTCACGTTCTCGGTGGCCGCCGTGATCGGCGTCTACCTGCTCCTGGTGACGTCCTTCGGGAGCTGGCGCCTGGCCACGCTCTCGTTCTTGACGCTCCCTTCGGCGCTCGTGGGCGGAGTGCTCGCGGCGTACTTCGCCGACGGCGTCATCTCGCTGGGGTCGCTCGTCGGGTTCTTCACGATCCTGGGCATCGCCGCGCGCAACGGCATCATGATGATCAACCACTTTCAGCACCTGGAGCGGCACGAAGGCGAAGCCTTCGGCCCCGGGCTCGTGGTGCGCGGAGCGCGTGAGCGCCTGTCGCCGATTCTCATGACGACGCTCGCCTGCGGCCTGGCTATCGTGCCCCTGGTGGTCGCCGGGAACATTCCTGGGAACGAGATCGAGCATCCGCTGGCCATCGTCGTGCTGGGAGGACTCGTCACGTCGACGTTGCTGAACCTGTTCGTCGTGCCCTCTCTGTACTTGCGGTTCGGAAAGTCGCGGGCGCAGCCCGCGTAGCCGACGCAGGAGAAAAGGAGCCTGGTGCGATGAAGATGATCGCCGCTGTTGCTGCGATGATGGCGATGGCCTGGGCCGCTCCGGCCTCGCGAAGAGCTGCCCGACCGAAATGAAGGAGATCCAAGGCCAAGTCCGGAATCTGATCGTATTCAGATTCTGTTCAGGTGGGTATGGGCATCGTCCCGGCTACGTTGCAATTCTCGAATGGTGGAGGCCCTATGAGATCCGCTAGCGCGTTGCTGTTGTCCGTGGTCCTCGTCGCGTTCCTTGGGGTCGGCGTCTCTGGCGGCGGAGCCGTCATGGCGCAGCAGAAGGCCAGTGCCCCGGAGAAGGAGTTCGAGGACTTCGACCGCAACAACTTCGACCGGTCGACCACGATTGATAACCCATGGTTCCCGATGAAGCCGGGAATGCGGTGGGTCCTCAAGGGGTTCACCAACGAGGGCGGTAAGCGCGTCCCTCATCGCCTGGTCATCATCGTGACCGACCTCACCAAGATGATCGATGGCGTGCGCAGCGTCGTCCTCTGGATGGAGGACTACAGCGCCGGCCAGCTGATGGAGAGGGAGCTGGCCTTCTTTGCTCAGGACAAGGAGGGCAATGTCTGGGCCATGGGGGAGCACCCCGAGGAATACGAAGATGGGAAATTCGCGAAAGCTCCCACCTGGATCCACGGCATCGAGGGATCGAGAGCGGGGATCGCCATGCCGGCAGCGCCGAGGCTCGGAGCGCCCAGCTTCTCCCAGGGGTGGGCGCCCGCGGTGAACTTTACCGACCGGGGCGTCGTGGACCAGGTCGGACAGAAGACGTGTGTCCCGTTGCGCTGCTTCGAGGACGTTCTGGTGATGGCCGAGGGCAGCAAGGCGGAGGGCGCGGACGCTCAGCAGCTCAAGTACTACGCGCGCGGCGTGGGCAAAGTTCGAGTCGGCTGGAGAGGTAAAGGAGAAACGCTGCAAGAGGTCCTGGAGTTGACCGAGTTCTCGCAGCTCGGCCCAGACGCCCTGGCGAAAGCGCGCGCGGGAGCGCTGAAACTGGAGAAGAACGCCTACCAGGTCAGCAAAGAAGTGTACGGCCGCACGTCACCGGTGGAGCACATGCCGAGCGCGAAAGGTCGATAGCTTTGCAGCCTGAATCCCAATCGTATTAACACGGTAACAGTGGAGGGACTGTGATGCTGACGAACCTGAGGTCCGGTGCAGCGACGAGCACCAAAACGTCAAGCACCGAATCGCCGATACTGGTGGCCGACGACCTGCGGAAGTCCTATGAAGGCAGGCCGGCGCTTCGAGGATTGACGTTTGCCCTGCAGGCCGGAGGCCTCCTGGGCTTCCTCGGTCCCAACGGAGCGGGCAAGACGACGGCCATCCGCATCCTCACGACGGTTTTCCCGCCCGACTCGGGCCACTTCTCGGTGGATGGCACCAGCTCCGACTATCCCGAAAGAATTCGCCGCAAGATCGGCGTTCTTCCGGAGAGCTTGGGGTTTCCCAAGCACCTCACGGGCCTCGAGTTCCTGACCTATTTTGGTCGCCTCTACGGTCGGACTGCCAAAGAAGCGAAATCAAACGCGCGGATGCTTCTTCAGGAAGTGAACCTGCAGGACCGAGCAAATTCTCTGGTCCGTACGTACAGCCGCGGCATGCGGCAACGACTGGGCATCGCGCGCGCGCTCGTCAACGATCCCGTGGTCGTGTTCCTCGACGAACCGACGCTGGGCCTCGATCCGGCGGGTCAACACGAGCTGCTGTCGATGATCCAGCGGATCGCGCTCAATCGGCGTGCCGGCGTCGTTCTGTCCAGTCACCACTTGTCGGAGATCGAGAGGATTTGCGACCAGGTGGTGATCTTGAGGTCCGGACAGGTCATCGCGTCGGGATCGGTGAGCCACGTCGTCGGGCAAGGCCAACGCAACGTGATTCGGATCCACGTTCCGGCGCCGTCGGCGGCCAGAGCTCGACAGCTGCTCGAAGCGTTGCCGAACATCAAGAAAGTCGTGTTTTCGGGCGCGGCGACGGATTGGCTGGAGGTGGAGGCGGTGGACTCGGCTGAGACGACCGCGTTGAACGGCCACCTCGCCAACAGACTTCTCGAGACTCTCATCCGCGCCGAAGTTCCAATCCTCACCTTCGAGGCTGAAGGCGGTCGGCTACACGATGCCTTCCTTCGGCTCACCCAGGAGGCCAAATGAGCAGCGCGAAACAGCATGTCGTCGAAAGACGCGCAGGACCCTCGGGTTCCGCGGCGCCCGGGTGGTGGGTCGTGGCCGCGCGGGAGCTCACCGACCTGTGGCTCGGCGGGAAAGGGCCGGTCATCCTGGTCTTGTTCAGCGTCCTCTTGGGCCTTGTGTGTTTCGTATTTGCCACCAACGTCGAACTGGCCCTGTTCACCCCGAAAGAATTGATGTGGATGCTGCTCCAGATGGCCTACATGGCCGGCGCAGTCATAGGCATAGGCATGGGGGCCGACTGCTTCAGCGGCGAGCGGGACCGAGAAACCCTCGAAGGGCTGCTTCTGACGCCGACGAGACGCACACAGATTGTCGTCGGCAAGTTCCTCGCCGCCTTCTCGCTCTGGCCTGCATGCGCGGCCATTTCCGTTCTCTACTTCGTCAAACTCACCCCCGACAATGAGATCCTCATGATAACTTTGCTCTGGGGCGGCGTATGCGGGACCCTGCTGGCCGTCGGCATGACCGGCCTCGGGATGATCGTGAGTGCGTTGTCCAACTCGAACAAGGTCAGCATGTCCGTGAGCCTGGCCATCTTCCTGATCTTCCTCCTTCCGGCACAATTCAGGGGGGCAGCCCAAAAAGGAGCCGTGGGGAAGTTCGTCCAATGGGCGAATCCGCTGGCAGCCGTGGATGAGTTCACCGAGAAGCTCATCGTGAATCTTCGGACTCTGCAAGAATACGGGAACTACCTGGTGCCGCCCATTGTGTTTACCGTCCTCGTTTTGGGAGTGCTGTTCTTGATTGTCGGTCCCGGTCTCCGCCTCGATGGGGGAGTGCCGCCCCTGTTCCGGTGGCGGCGCGGCCGCGCCGCGGCCGCGGCGGCGGCCGCCGGCCTCATGGTGCTCCTTGCTGCGCTGCCGACGATGGCCGCCCAACAGCCGGCGTCGACGGCCGCTCAACCGCCCCTGCAGATCTCCATCAGCATGGACTACAAGCAGGCCGAGGCTGGAGACAAGTTCGATTTCGACACGGTGGTGACGAACGCTGCTACGCAGAAGGTGTCCAACGTGGTTGTCGCGATGAACATCGTCAATCTCTCGAAGGGAGAGGCGGTCGATCCGGAGGACTGGTCGCCGGAGAGGACGCAATACATCGAGGATCTCCAACCGGGCCAGTCGACCACGCTGAGCTGGAAGGTCCACTCCGTGTTCGCCGGCAACTACCTCGTGTACATGGCCGTCATTCCCAAACCCGCCGGCCCAAAGGACACCATCCAGCCTGTGGCCAGTAATGCCATTCACCTGACGATCAAGGGGGTCGCGAGAGTCAACCCCGGGGGCATGATGCCCGTTGCGCTCGCGACGACAGGCGGATTGTCGCTAGGAGCGTTTGGTCTTCACTGGTTCCGGCGCAGAGGAATCGACATCGGTGGCTCCCGATTGGAGATTCCATGAAAGCGTTGGCCGTGGCAGCGCTCTGGCTGACCGCGGCCATGGCGGTCGTCCTCAGCCCGCCCGCCGCGGCGCAACAAATGCCGACCCAGCACGTCCGCGGCCAGATCACCGCGGCCGACGACTCATCAATCACGGTGAAGACCCGCGAGGGCGCGACCGTGCGGTTGGCGTTGGCGTCCGACCTCAGCGTGACCAGCCTGATGAAGGCCGCCTTCTCGGACGTCAAGGTGGGAAGCTACGTTGGCATCGCTGCGGAACCGATCCGACCCGCGCCGAGAACGGTCCTAGGCTCCGGCGAGAAGGCGCCCACGCACAACGCGCTGGATCTCCTGATCTTTCCCGAGTCGATGAAGGGCACTGGCGAGGGGCACCGCAAGTGGGATCTGACGCCTGACAGCACGATGACCAATGGCACGATCTACGACCTCGAGGACCAGTTGCTGTCGATCAGATTCAAGGGCAACGAGAGGGATATGTACGTGCCCTCGAAGGCGCCGGTCGTCAAGATCGGGCCGGGGGACAAAGGGCTGCTGAAACCGGGCGCCCACATCTTCGCGGTCGCCCAGAAGGGCGCTGACGGCACCCTCACGGCGCAGCGCATCTCCGTCGGCAGGGACGGCCTCGTCCCGCCGATGTGATGCGTCGGCGGTGCGCGGATTCTCACTGGGAACTTGGTACCGGCTGACGGTGGTCTCTATACTTATTGATCGCTTCTGCACTCTCAGAGAAGCACCATGAAAGGAGCTCGTATCTCATGAGGAAAATCGCCGTTCTCGCCGCCCTGCTCGCAATGACCTGGGCAACCCCGGTCTTCGCCACCGAATGCCCCACGGACATGAAAGAGATCGACGCGGCCCTGGCCAAGGGCCCGAAGCTTAGCGCCAGCGATCTTGAGAAGGTCAAGAAGTTCCGTGCTGAAGGCGAGGAGCTGCACAAGGCGGGCAAGCACAAGGAATCCATGAGCATCTTGGACAAAGCCAAGAACATGCTGGGCATCTAACCGAACGGCGAGACACGTTCTGTTCGAGGAGGAAGCATAGCGGCATTCCGGTTGGGTTCTGGCGACTGGGTAGGCGGGGCCGAGACCGAATTCGCCGCCTCGGCTCCCCTCCGAGTCGCATCGGTTCCTGTCGAGCGGAATGTCACCGACAACGACTTCGAGGTCGTGTTCGAGGTCAAGGGCCCTCAAGGTCCTTGACCCGTGCACGTTGGCAATCAGGCATTTTGCTCCCTCGACGTCGCCTATCCCCAGAGCGTCTACCGAGTCTCCGGCTTGACCGTCGACGGGGCCAGGCTCGCCAGCACGTCCACCCTGAGCCATCGGGTCGCGGCCACCACCACGTTCGTCAATCCCGCCGGGGTGGCCCAACACGTTCCCTCGACGGGATCAAGATTTTTTGGAACTCATCGGCGTCAAGTAGGGCGCGTTGGACATGAATATCGCCGGGCGCCGGCGCGGCTCGACGGCGTCCTTTGTCGGGACGATTACTAGCGAGGCGAACATTTCCTTCGTCCAGACGACCTTCACGACTGGGAAGTAAGCGCGAGGCTGGTCTCGCCGAGCTCTCTCGGCCGGCCGGGGAGGTAGTCGGCGGATCGCGAGGCCCCGGGCGGCGTGGCTCGCCGCCCGGGGCCCGGACTGTCAGATTTCGTCCCGTAGCCCCGTGCGATCTTTTTCGGTTCCTGCGAGCGGGCAGCTTACGGTTATCCAATGGAGTGAATTTAAACCTCTGAGACTTCATATCTAGCCCTCGACGCCACCCTCCGCGGCGACTCTCGCCGGACGAGCCCTAGCCGAGGACGACCCTTACATCGACCGCGCCAGTCCGATCGTTACTTCGAGACGATGGACACGTTCGGCATTCCGGCCACCCGCGCGTACGCCAACCATCCGCTCTGGCGCAAAGATCCCAAGACCGCGGTATTTCGCTTGCTGAACGCCCGCTAGGTCGGCTATGCCGGCCCGCCCAGACGCAAGGCGACCGAGGCGCTGTCGAAGTACATCA